>JAFGSN010000134.1 GCA_016934575.1 Vicinamibacteria bacterium | reverse complement strand
CGTTGCGCACGACGACTCCAGTGAGGCCCGTGTCCGGTCCGCCAAGAAGCTTTTCTACGACGCTTTCCAGGATCCAGGCGATCTTGGTACAGGCGACGCCTTGTTCGCCCGCGTATATATGGCCGTGGATTTGGTTCTGGATTCATGGATCGATGGACCATTCCTTCCGCGGGCTGCGCGGCAAGGGCATCCCCCGACATAGGATCGGGATCGTTGTCCCACGAGGGGAGGGCATGAGTCAGAATCGATAGTGAATCCCGATCGACGGCAGGATGGGAATCGAACCGTCCCGAGCCTCGACCAGGCGCGGACGATCGGAGTCAGGATCGTGCTCCAGCTTGTAGTCGATTATTCCGGGATTGGTGCGATTGAGAACGTTAATGACGTCGAGATACATGCTCAGTCGTTCCTTGCCGAAGCGGGGAGTCCAGGTCAGCCGTGAATCGATCCTCAAGTAGTTGGGCTGGCGTGCCGTATTCATGTCCTCGACGCCGCCGAAATCGGGCACATAGACGAGGCGCCCTGCGTTGTCACGTTCCGGAATCGACTCGCCGCGATCGCCGTCCCCGTCGAGATCGTTCTCGTCGGCCGTCGCGGAGACACTCAATCCGACCGGGGGAGTCGTCGGAAAGCCGGATGCGAAGCGGCCGGTGAGCGCGAGCTCGAGGCGCTGTGAGGGGCGCCACTGCCCGACAAGGCTCAGCGTATGCCGCCGATCGTAATCGAACGGATACGTCCGGCCGTAGGCGGTGCAGTCGGCGATGCCGTAGGTGTAGGATGCCCAACCCGTGAAGCGGGTCTTGGCGGAGGTCGCACGACGCGCGATGAAGACGTCGAATCCGTAGGCGCGACCTTCACTGTCATTGGAGGGTTGCGAGGTAATGATCGGAGTATCGTGAACGTACGCGGCAAGCTCGGGAGGATAGTCGTAGACGGCGACACGTTCCAGAGTTTCTGCGGGAGTCTCGAGGCGCCCGACGATGAGATCATCGAAACGTTTGTAGTAGCCTTCGATGCGCGCGGTGAGTCCCGATGCGAGCTCCCGCTCGAGGCTCATGAGGACATGCGTGGAGCGCTCGCTGGCTATCGGCAGCCGTTCACTGCCCGAGAGGTCAAAAAGATAATCCGCCGATACGAGCTTTTCGTATCCGGGGCTTTGCGCGTGCCATCCCGCCGCGAATTGCAGATGGGTCTTCGGCGCCAGCTTCCAGGAAGCCCTAAAACGCGGCTCGAGCAGCGTGTCGCCGTTGATCGTGCTGTGCGAAAGACGCAAGCCGGCTTCCGTTTCGACGCGCCGCCCGAGGTTCATCCGATCGATCAGCCACGCGCCATAGCGTCTGTCTTGCCGTTCCGATTCGAGCTCGTCGGCTAGGCCCGCACCGCCCTGAATGCTGGAACCGTTTTCCGCGATGGCGTTACGCCGCCCGGTGATCTCATAGGCCAGACGCGTGTCGAGATGGTGCGACTCGAAACCAACTTCGAGGAGATGCGATTTCGAGAGCGCATAGCTTATGTCCTGACGGATCGCGAGATCGCGGGTACGCGTGCTTGACTCCCAGGCGAAATCGGCAAACGGCATGTCCTGCTCGATATCCGGCGTGTTCGACCGTCTCCGTCCCCCGCCTTGGAAACGGCCGTCGATGTCGCGGACGTTTTCGGTGTCGTAGTAAGACGCCAGCGTTCGCCAGGAACCGCGGTTTCCCAGCGCACGGTCAAAAGCGATCGAATACAAGTCGTTGCGCGTATGCGTGTAGATCTCACCTTGATGGCTGCCGCTGGTCAACGCAGCGTCGGTGCCCTCGCGGCTCAGTAGGCCAAAGAGCGTCAAACGCTTCTTGTTCCCGAGGTTGAAACTGATCTTGCCCTGCACGTCTCCGAAGGAAGGCAGGTCGCTGTCGGTAAAACGCTCGGCGACGAGGTCGTAGTATGTCCGACGCCCCGTCAGGATCCATGAGCCGGCGTCGCCCGGCAAACCACCCTCTAGGATCGCGTTCGTATCCGTCAGACTCAGAGCCGAAGAGCCCGTAATGGACGAGCGTGATGATCCGTTGCGGTTGTCGATGGTCAGAATGGACGACAGCCGGTCGCCGTACTTGGCGCTGAAGGCGCCCGTCGTCAGCTCGAAGCTTTCGACCGTCTCGGGATTGAAGGCGCTGACCAGGCCGAAAAGCCGATACGGATCATGAATCTCGACGCCATCCATGACGGTGAGGTTCTGGTCGGGACCGCCGCCTCGAACCGACAAACGGCTGCTGAGCTCATCCGTGCCCGAAACGCCGGGGAGCGTCGTGAGGACGCGGAAGACGTTCTCGGCGCCGCCGGCCACGCTCTGGACTTCCGAGGGACGGATCGGCGTCAGCGACGGGCTCCGTTCCAGCGGATTCGCCGCAGCCCGTACTTCGGTGTGCTCGAAGAAGCGAACCTGCGGGACGAGCGCGATGTCTAGAGAGAGGCGTTCAGAACCGTTCACCTCACGTCGGTAGCTCTGAAAGCCGGGGTGGTTGGCCTCGAGCATCACGGTCGTTTGAGCTATCGATAGAATGAAGCGGCCGTCTGCATCCGTCGTCGCTGAATCATCGTTGACTTTGACGTGTACGCCTCCCAGCGCTGCGCCGGAAACGAAGTTCGTCACGCGGCCCCTGACCATCGTAGTCTGCATCTCTGAGGCGCGTAACTGTACGGTCGCGAAAGACGTCAAGAGGGCGATCATGAACGCCGTTAGTAAGCGCTTTCGCCATCCGGGCGACTCATGAATAACAAAACATGTCTGCATCGATCGTTCTCCTTGCGCCTGAGCGGTCTGTTGCTCTCAGGCGGCAAGAGAATGACTGCCTGCGCTTTCCGGAATGTGTGCGCCGTGTAAAGTTCTGTGAAGCGGTCATCGGTCAGGAAAAAGCGCGTCTTTACATTTCTTAAAGAAGGGCACATGTAAGCGAAACCGGGCGGTGCGAAGTTGTTGACGGCGGCACAAGGAGTGCCCCGATTGATTCGAAAGGAGAATGGATATGAGTCAGGAAGTCCAATCCAACGTCACTCGCCGGTCGCATCGCCGTCATGGTTACGTGCTCGTGGTCGGCCTCGCGCTGGCGGCGCTCGTCGCCGGTATCGCCTGGGCGGCCCGTCAGTCGCACGATCTACAAGGCTGCATCGATGGGAAGGGGCTTTTTGGACGCTCGTCTATGGGGCATGCCATGGCGCGCGATTTCATTGCTTTCAAGGTCGACCGCGCGCTGAAGGTCGTCGACGCCTCCGAAGAGCAACGGGATCAAATCGACGGCATCCTGCGCCAGGCTTTCGAGGAGCATGCCGGATACGCTCGTGAAAAGCACGGTGAGATGCACGAGCGAGTCCTGGCGATTCTCACTGCCGACACCATCGATCGCGAGGCGCTCGAGGCGTTGCGCGTCGAGCATGTCCGCCAGATCGATCGGCGCTCGCGTCGTATGCTGGGATCGCTCGAGCAGGCTCTGGACGTTCTGACTCTGGCGCAACGGCAGCGACTGGCGGAGCAAATCCACGGGTACTTTGAGTAATATTCAACATGGGCAGCGGTGGAGTCGCGCCTCACCGCGACGCGTTGAGGCGCGGTCTCCGCCGCAAGGATCGAGGAGACGATTACGCATGGCCGAGAAGATACTCATCATCGACGACGACCTTCGATTGACCGCGATGCTTCTCGAGTATCTCGCCGCGCGCGGAGTCGGCGCCGAAGCGCGCTCGGACGTCAGCACGGGATTGGCGGCGCTGCGCACGGGCGGCCATGATGCCCTGATTCTCGACGTGATGCTGCCCGATGGTGACGGATTCGACGTGCTGAGACGCGTTCGCGCCGAGTCGAGAATTCCCGTCATCATGCTCACGGCGCGCGGGGAGCCCGCGGATCGCATCGTGGGGCTCGAGATCGGCGCCGACGATTATCTACCCAAGCCCTTTGATCCGCGCGAGCTCCTGGCCCGGCTGCGCGCGGTTCTCAGGCGCCGGACGGGCGAATCGCTGAGGCCGCGGGGCGTTCTACGCTTCGGTGATATCGAGATAGATCCAGAATCGCGTGTCGTCAGGCGCGACGGCGAAGCCTGCGATCTGACGGGATATCAATTCGACATTCTGCACGTCCTCGCACGCAACGCCGGCCGCGCCTTGTCGCGTGACGCGATCATGGAGAGCGTCAAGGGATCGAGCATCGAGGCCTTCGATCGCTCGATCGACGTGCACGTCTCGCGTATCCGTGCCGCGGTCGAAGACGATCCCAAGCATCCGCGCCGTATTCTCACGCTGCGCGGCGTGGGTTACATGTTCTCGCGCGGCGGTGAAGGAGAGCGACGTCGATGAGCAGGCATCGCCGTCTGTTCCATAGGATCTATTTCTCTTTGCTGCTCGTCGCGCTTTTGTCGGTCGCGGCGTCAGGGCTTGCGAGCTTCCATTTCCTGGGCGGGCACTCAGGCTCGCCGATGAGCGAGCGGTTGACGGCGGAAGCTGTCCTGATCGCGCGAGCTCTTCCGGAGGATGGCCGGAGCAGGGACGAAGTGCTGGCGACGATGCGTCAAGCCGCCGGGAGTCTTCATCTGGATGCCGCGCTTTTCGACGCGCATGGGCGTCTGATCGCCGCGACGTCGGATGATATGGCGAAAACCCGCGCACGGCTTCTAGCAGGCCGAATTCGGCGGACTGCGCTGGGCCCCGTTCGGACACTCACGCTGGAGGATGGACGCCGTCTCGCCGTAAGGCCAATCCGAGCACCACGTCATGGCGTCTTAATGCTCATAGCGCTCACGATGCTGGTCGTGGCGCTCGCCGCCGGCTGTCATCCCGTGGCGCGACGGCTCACACGTAGGCTCGAAGCGCTCGAGCGCGGCGTGGAACGTCTGGGATCGGGCGAGCTCGACGCGCGTGTGACGGTGGAAGGCAAGGACGAGATCGCGCGCCTGGCTGAAAGGTTCAACACGGCCGCCGACAAGATCGAGCGGCTCGTCGTAGCGCAGCGCCGTGTTCTGGCGAGTGCCTCTCACGAGTTGCGCTCACCGCTGTCGCGTTTACGCCTGGCGCTGGAATTGATTCGCGAGGAGGCCGGCGATGTCGTCGATCGGAGAGTGGAAGACGCCGTGGGAGAGATCGGCGAGCTGGACGACCTCATCGAGGATATCCTGCTGTCCAGTCGTCTCGAAACGCGCGTAGTATCCGGTCCCATCGAGAACGTCGAGCTGATCGCGATACTCGAGAGCGAGGCGGCACGGGTCGGCGCGCGCGTGGAATCGACGCGATCTTCCGTGCCCATCGCCGGAGAGTCCCGCATGCTGCGCCGATTGATCCGCAACCTGCTCGAAAATGCCAAACGTTACGGACGAGGGTCGGACATCACGGTCGGAGTGGACGCGATCGACGACGATGAGAGAGGCGCACGATTATGGATCGTCGATCGGGGACCCGGAATCGCGCCCGAGGAGCGGGAACGTGTTTTCGAGCCGTTCTATCGCGCCGCGCGGCATCGTGAGGGAGAAGACGGCGGTGTCGGGCTCGGTCTTTCCCTCGTTCGTCAGATTGCCGAGCATCACGGCGGCGCGGCTTCCTGTCGGGAACGCGAAGGCGGCGGAGCCGTGTTCGAGGTCATGCTCAGAGACGCGCGGGTCGATTGACGCGCGCTGCGCTGCGGCGTGAAGCGCCTTGCCCTGCCGATCACTTGCGGCCGAGTGCGTCGAATGGTAAGGTGAGTCGGTTTATGTCGGCCCTTGCCTCACACGTTCGCTAGCCTTCGCCACCTCGATGCCTCGGTTCGTCAGCCGCGTCCTGGGTGGCATCGGTCTTTCCAGCAAGAGATGTGTGAGGTCCCGCATGGGCCGAGATTTTCGCTTCCATCCTTCTGAAGGTTTTGTCTGCCGCCGCTGTAAACGGACCGTAAACGAAGAGAGCTATGGGACACGCCAGCGTAACCACTGTCCGCTCTGTCTGTGGAGTCTGCATGTAGATGAGAAGCCGGGGGACCGGCGCTCCACCTGTCGGTCGCTGATGGAGCCGATCGGCGTCTGGGTCAAGCGTGACGGCGAATGGGCGATCATTCACAGGTGCACCGTCTGCGGCACGCTTCGCACAAACCGCGTGGCGGGCGACGACAGCCCTTGGGCGATGATGTCGCTGGCGGCCAAGCCTCTGGCCCGGCCGCCGTTCCCGCTTGAGACCTAAGCCTACTAGCAAAGAGTATTTTCCACTGGGCCTTCATGCTCAGGATGAAAGCAACGCTGTGCTTGGGATTCTGCCCGTTTCCGAAATCAAACTCGCAGTTTACGGCAGGCGAGTTTATCACTGGTTACTCGCTTAAAAAACGTTCGGCGTCGATGGACGCCATGCAGCCGCTGCCCGCGGCGGT
>JAFGSN010000133.1 GCA_016934575.1 Vicinamibacteria bacterium | reverse complement strand
GGGAAATCCGCACGCACGGTTTGAAAGGGGGATTCAGGAGCCCGGGCTCGCATGAGCACCGCGCCTGATTTCTACCAATGGTGCGTCCGGAACGCAGTCGGATCTGGACGAGCCAAACGCGATGCTTCATCAGGCTTGCGGGCGGAAATCCCGCGGCGGAAAGCGCCGGAGCGCGCGGTCGGCGCCACCGCGCCTTCTCGTCGCGGAGCCGGGCTCCGGCTTGCTTCGCGCAAGAGTTCGCGTATGCGTCATGGGAAGATCATCGATAAGCCGTGTGTGGGAAATCCACGAGCACGGTTTGAAGGGGGTTTCGGCAAACGGGCTCGTCAGAGCACCGCGCCTGATTTCTACCAATGCGCAACAAGACGCTCTATCTGATCGATGGCAGCGGCCAGATCCATCGTGCCTACTTCGCGATCCGTGGATTGACGACTCGATCCGGCGCGCCGACGAATGCCGTCTATGGCTTCACAACCATGCTTCGAAAGCTTCTCCAGGCGGAGTCGCCCGACTGGATCGGCGTCGCGTTCGACGTTGCCGCGCCAACGTTCCGACACGCGGAGTACGCGGAGTACAAGGCCAATCGCCCCAAGATGGACGAGGATCTCTCGGCGCAGATACCCCATGTTCGTCGCGTCTGTGAGGCGCTTCGCGTGCCGATTCTCGAGTCGCCGGGATTCGAGGCCGACGACGTCATCGCGACGCTCACTCGCCAAGCCGTGGCCGCCGGCATGCGAGTCGTCATCGTCTCCTCGGATAAGGATCTGCTCCAGCTTGTCGACGACGAAAACGGCGTTCATGTGCTCAGCCCAGGCCGTGAGGGGGCGGATCCGACGCTTTTCGGCGCGCAGCAGGTCGTGGAGAAATTCGGCGTGTCTCCGCGTCACATGATCGACTTGCTGGCTCTCATGGGCGACGCCAGCGACAACGTTCCAGGAGTCAAGGGCATCGGAGGAAAAGGGGCTTGCGAGTTGATAAGGGAGTTCGGCTCGCTCGAGGAGATCATCAGGAATTCCGGGCGCATCAAAAAGCCTTCTTATCGATCTGGAATCCAGAACGACCGCGAGGCCGCCCTCCTTTCGAAGCGTCTCGTGACGTTGCGAAGCGATGCCCCAGTCGCTCTGGATGTCGAGGCGTTGCGGCGGAAAGACCCTGATCGCAACGCGGCGCTGGCGCTTTTTCGCGAGCTCGAATTCGCGTCGTTGGCTCGAGAATTCACGCCCGAGCCGCGCCGTCTGCCATGCGAGCCGGACGCGATCATGGACGAGGGCTCCCTGCGCGAACTGGTCGGTCAACTGCGGCGCTCGGGGCGCTTCGCGTTCACTCTGGTCTTGTCTTCGGAAAGCGCGATGCGCGAGACGATACAAGGCATGGCGCTCGCTTACGAGACCGGACGGCCGAGAACGATCCCCCTCGATCGAATCGATTCTTTGCCGGCGGAGCGAGTGTTCGAGTCCTTGCGGCCGCTTCTGGCCGATACTCGTTACGTTAAGCTGAGCCACGACAGCAAGCGCGATCGACGAGTCCTCGCGGCGCACGGTTTATTCCTGGAAGGCCTGCGTTTCGATCTCTCCATCGCGACATACCTGCTCGATCCTGGTCGACGTGACGATACGGTTCACGAGCTGGCTCTGGAACTGCTCGGGGAGCGACCGGACGATCTTCGAAAAGCTTCGTCGCTGTCGCAGTCCGCGCAGTTGGCCGATCTGACTCTACGGCTTACGGACGTCGTAGAAAAGCGATTGGCGCAAGAGGGGCTGGCCGCTCTTTATCACGACATCGAGCTGCCTTTGGCCGGATTGCTGTCGGAGATGGAGACGGTTGGCGTTAAGGTTGACGCGTCGCACCTTGAGTTGATGAGCCGTGAGATGGAGCGTCAGATGGACGAGATGACGCGACGGATTCATCGCGTGGCTGGCGAGGCGTTCAACGTCAACTCGCCGGTTCAACTACGAGAGATCCTCTTCGGAAAGCTGGGTCTATCCATGGGAAAACGCACCGCGAAGACCCGAGCCGCATCGACGGCCGAGGATGTTCTGGAGGAGTTGGCGCGAGATCACGAGCTGCCGCGGCTCGTGCTCGATTATCGCGGCCTGCAAAAACTCAAATCGACCTATGTCGACGCCTTGCCCGGATTGATCCATCCGGATACGGGACGCGTTCATGCAGCGTTCAACCAGACCGTGACGGCCACGGGACGGCTTTCTTCGAGCGATCCCAACCTTCAGAATATTCCGATCCGCTCGGCTACGGGTCGACGTATCCGCGAGGCCTTCGTTCCGGAAAAAGGATACGTGTTGCTATCGGCCGACTATTCGCAGATCGAGTTGCGTGTGTTGGCGCACATGTCGGAAGACGATACCTTGCTGGACGCCTTTCGGAAATCAGAAGACGTTCACGATCGCACGGCGCGTGAGATCTTCGGTCCGTCGTCGCTTATACCGCACGAGGAACAACGTCGTCGGGCCAAGATGGTCAATTATGCGCTGCTCTATGGAAAGACGGCCTTCACGCTATCCAAGGATCTGGGCGTAAGCCGTCGAGAGGCCGAGGATTTCATCGCCGCCTACTTCCAGCGTTATCCGGGCGTACGTCGCTACATAGAGAAGACGCTCGCAGACGCCAGGGTTTCGGGTACCGTACGGACGCTTCTCGGTCGAATGCGTCGTTTGCCCGATTTACGAGCGAGAAACGCCCGGGTTCGGCAAGAAGCGGAACGTCAGGCGATCAACATGCCCATCCAAGGATCGGCCGCGGATCTGATCAAGAAGGCCATGCTCGACCTCCATCGCGAGCTGAATCGCGGCGGATCAAACGCCAGGCTGATTCTGCAGATCCACGATGAGCTGCTGCTCGAGATTCCAGAGGAAGAGGTCTCTCGCCTCGTTCCCCTGGTCCGCGAGATCATGGAAGGCGCAATCGTGCTCAAGGCGCCGCTCGTCGTGACCGCTCAAGTGGGGCGTAACTGGGCCGAGGCTCATTGATATCTTGCTTGGCGCCTGAAAGCGAGAGTTGCTCGAAACGGAAGCCGAATATCGTTTCTATGACGACCGACTTGGCGCAGCGATGCCATATTGACGCGGTGATCCTTACTGGCGGCGCTTGCGATCCGACGCCTGGATCAGCTCTCGACACGCCGTCAAGGAGAGCGCCTCCGTTCCGGCTTCTTCCAGGCATTGCGTCACCCGAGCGATGGGAACTCCCGCGCGATACCACCTTCGGGCCAACGCAAACTCGGGAGGCGTGAGAGGGCGTTCTTTGCCGCGTAATCGCCCAAGGCGCTCCTCGATCATCTCCACATAACGGATAAAGAGTGGATCGCCGCTCATTTCGTTACGAGGTCGAACTGCTCTTGATGGAGCAACGGATCGGCTTGTACGCTGATTTCTCCGCGGACGAGCGCGGCCAGCTCCGCCAGAAGCGGCCGCTCGACAGTGTCGAGCATTCGCGCCACCTGAGGATTGACTCGTAGAATCAGCTTTGAACCTGCAACGTCGGCGGCGATCTGGCGGACCTCGTTCAAAATCTCCATGCAGACCGTCTCGACGCTTTTGATCGAACCGCTGCCGGCGCAGTACGGACAAGGCTGATGGAGGACGCGCTCCAGGGACTCTCGCACTCGTTTGCGGGTGATGATGACGAGGCCGAACTCGTCGATAGCAAGAAGTTTCGAAGGCGAACGGTCGGAGCGCAACTCCTGCTCGAGCGCCGAGAGGACTTGCTGCCGGCTCTTGCGCTCCTCCATGTCGATGAAGTCGACGACGATGATGCCCCCAAGGTCGCGAAGACGGACCTGTCGCACGATCTCGCGCGCCGCATCGAGATTGGTTCTGAGTATCGTGTCCTCCAGCCGGTCCTTGCCGACGTAACGACCCGTGTTGACGTCAATCGCCACCAACGCTTCGGTCTGATTGATGACGAGCGTTCCGCCGGATTCCAGCCAGACTTTGGGGCGCAGGGCGCGCTCGATCTCGGACGACACGCCGCGCGCTTCGAGGATGCTCTGGGGTGAGGCGTGCAGTCGGACGCGATCCGTCCAGGCCGGCTCGAGTTGATGGATGAAATTTAGCGTTTTTTCGTACAGCTCTTTGTCGTCGCACCAGACGGCGACGACTTCCGGGCTCAAGATGTCGCGCAAGACACGCAGCACGAGATCGGCTTCGTGATGAAGCAGGGCAGGGCTTCGTTCGCGCGACGCCGCGGCTCGAATCTCGTCCCAGCTTTTTGCTAGAAAGCGCGCGTCGCGTTCGAAGTCCTCGCGTTCTCGCCCCAGTCCGGCCGTACGAACGATGAAGCCGCCGCCACCGCGCTCCAGCCGTATTCCCTTGAGCATGTCCTTGAGTCGCCGCCGTTCATCTTCAGCGATGATTTTGCGTGAAACCCCGATATGCTCGACGGTCGGCATGAAGACGAGATAACGGCCCGGCAGCGAGACGTGAGACGTAATTCTCGCGCCTTTTGACCCGAGCGGATCCTTGACTACTTGGGTGAGGATTTCCTGCCCTTCATGCAGACGCTGCTCGATCGAGGCATGACGGACGGCGCGCACCGTCTCGGCCTGTTCTTCGGGGGTGAGCAGATTCTCACCCCATTCCTCGAAGACGTCGTCGACGTGGAGAAACGCATCTCGCTCGAGGCCGAGGTTGACGAAGGCCGACTGCATTCCCGGAAGAACGCGGGAAACGCGGCCCTTGTATATATTGCCGACGACGCTGCGCTGCGACGCGCGCTCGATGAAGAGCTCGGAGACGATGCCGTTTTCGAGTAACGCCAGTCGCGTTTCGCGTCGCGTGCCACTGATGATGATCTCTTTGGACATGGAAGCGCCCTTCTTCCATGAGTCCGCTCCTGAAACGGTCTTTGCGTCGGCGGGAAGTCGCGACGTGACGGAGTGGTTGCGTGACTTCCGTCGCCAAAGATCCGTCGCGCATGCATCCCCGCGCGTCGTGAACGCTTATGTCGCGCCACCCTTCCGAAAGAACCGCGGGAGCGGCGTGTCGCCAGCGACGGTTCTTGCCGATAGAGCATCGGGAGCAGGAGTCGGGCTCGCTATCTGGAACTCTGTCAATACGCCGGACCGCCATGCGGAGGCGCATCGGTATCATGGCGCTTTGAGGAAAAAGATGATTCGGGCTCAATGATGCCTCGATGAATGAGCGCCTGGCGCTCAAGAACGAACAGTCGCTCCGTCCTCGGACGCTATTCTCGCATTTTGTTGCGAGCGGTGCATGGAATCAGCCATAGAAAACGTCGAGAGCTTATCAAGCGATCAATTGGCGAAACGGTGTGCGCGGACATTCAGGATCAGGCCGATGCCCATGAAGGCGAAGAGGGTCGAAGAGCCGCCATAGCTCATGAACGGCAAAGGAAGTCCTTTCACTGGAACAAGGCCCGAGGCCATTCCCACGTTGTAGACGACCTGAAACGCGATGATCGCGGCGATTCCGGCGGCGAGAAAGGCTCCGGGACGGTCGCGAGCCAGGCGGCCGATCTCAAAGGATCGCCACAAGATCACGAAGTAGAGAAACAGAACCGTGAACACGCCAAGAAAACCGAATTCCTCGGCGAGCACCGAGAATATAAAGTCGGTATGACGCTCGGGCAGATATCCTAATTGACTTTGACTGCCCTGACTATATCCGCGTCCCAAAAGACCGCCGGATCCGACCGCGATGCGAGATTGGATGCTCTGGTAACCGGCGCCTTTCGGATCGAACCGTGGATTCATGAAACTGTAAATCCGTTGTTTCTGATAATCCCTGAGAGGCGCGTACTTCCATCCCAGGCCGAGCACGATGACGAAGGCAAGGAACAGTCCGAGAAAGGCTTTCATGCGCAATCCGGCGAGAAAGATGACCGTTACGAACATCGGGATAATGCAGAAGGCCGTGCCCAGATCCGGCTGCGCCGCGATGAGGAGCATCAATACTCCGACAGCCGCGCCGGGGCCCAGGATGTCGCGTGTGTCGAGTTGCTCCTTGCGCGATTCGCCGAAAACGCGCGCGACGAGCAGCGACGCCACGAGCTTGGCCAGCTCTGACGGCTGGATCTGGATTGATCGAATCATGATCCATCGTCGCGCGCCTCCCTTGAGAGGCGCGAGGCCGAGGAGCATCGCGAGCAGAAGAACGGCCATGACGAAGAAGAATAGGGGCGCTCGGTCCGTCAGCCGATGGTAGTCGAGCATGAGGCAGCCGACGAGGGCGCAGATGCCGACTCCGATCCAGATGCTCTGTTTTAACCAGGGATAGGCTGGCACGTTAATCTGGACCGGCCATGAAATCAAGGTGGCCCACGTCTTGTGGCTTTCCGGGGAAGCGGAGGCGATCATGGCGACGCCGATGAGCGACAGAAGCAGCGTTGCGCCCAAAATACCCCAGTCGAGATCCGAGAAGACCCTGCGGTCGATCATGTTGTCAGCTTTTCGAGATCGTTGCTCCGTGGAAAATATGCGACAGAACCTCGTGCGCCAGTGGAGCGGCGGAACGACTGCCGCCCACGCCATGCTCCACGAGAATCGCGAAGGCGATTCTTGGATCGTTCGCCGGCGCGAACCCGATGAACCAGGCGTGCGGTTGGAACTCGAGAGGCGAGTCTTCTCGGAGTTTTGCGCGGGCCACGATTTGAGCGGAACCCGTCTTCCCGCACACTTCGACTCCCGTCAATCGCGCTCGCCGGCCGGTGCCGCCCTGGTTCACGACCGCCGACAGGCCGGCCCGGATCGCATTCAACGTGTCGGGCGAGAGACCGACGTTCACCGGCGCTTCAATGGGTATCGAACGACCGCCGATAGATCGAATCAAGCGGGGACGTACCAGGCGGCCACCGTTGGCGATGGCGGCGATCAAGCGGGCCATCTGGATCGGCGTGACCAGAATCTGGCCCTGTCCGATCGCCACCGAAACCGTTTCGCCGGCGTACCAGGGCGTCTTGAACAGGCCGAGCTTCCATTCCGGCGTGGGAACCAGGCCGCCGACTTCATAGGGCAAGTCGATGCCTGTCGGTGTTCCCAGGCCAAGGCGCTTGGCGTAGCGCGCGATACGACCGATCTCGAGCTGGGAACCCACCTGAAAGAAGAAGACGTTACAGGACTGAGCCAGGGCCTTGTGGAGATCGACGGCGCCGTGGCCGTCCGCCTTGTGGCAGTGAAACACCGTGCCATACATGTTGATCTGGCCTGAGCAAAAGAAATTTGTTTTCGGCGTGATGATGCCTTCTTCGAGCGCCGCCGCCGCGACGACGATCTTGAAGAGGCTGCCGGGCGAGTACTGTCCTTGGATGGCACGGTTCATCAACGGCGTCTTGTCGTCGTTGATGAGCCGCGACCACTCCAATGGAGATATTCCCGCCGCGAAGAGATTGGGATCGTATGCCGGCAAGGACACCAAGGCAAGGACGTCGCCGTTTCTAGGATCCAGAACGATGCCGCATCCCGAGCGTCCGGCGAAGGCCGATTCAAGCTCCTTCTGCAACTCGTAATTGATGGTCAGCTTGAGCGTCGGGCCCTCGAGCGCCTCGATGCGCTCGGCCTCTTGCACCTCAAGGCCGCGGCTATTGACGATCACGCGGCGATAGCCGTCCTTGCCCATGAGCTGGCTGTTATACGTCGCTTCCAGGCCCATCTGTCCCACGAGAGAGCCGGCTGAGAGGCCCTCGAAGTCCTTCGAGTGGAGCTGGCGTTCGGTAATTTCTCCGACGCGTCCGAGAACGTGAGCGGCGGCGGTTAACGGATAGAACCGCAATGGCGCCGGGTCGACCTGAACCTGTGGCAGCTCGATACGTCGCGCGCGAATCATCGCCAGGTCGCGATTCGAGGCGTTGGCCTTGATGACAACGGGCCGAAAAGGAGCCGGCCGAAGCGCCACGCTCTCACGGATGCGCGATTCCGCCGTCTGGAGGAGTCGGCTTAAACGTCCGATCGTCTCGTCGAGATCGGGACAGTCCTCAGGCCGGAGCACGATACGAAACGCGGGGCGGTTTTCTACGAGCAGTTGTCCGTTCCGGTCCACCATCGGGCCGCGCGGGGCGGCGATCGTGATCACGCGGCGCTGGTTGTTTTCGGCCAGGTTGCGGAAAAGGTGGCCTCGTAGAACTTGGATGTACCATAAGACGCTCAGAAGAATCCCGATCGTGATCACGAGCATGTACTGGATGACGCCGATACGAGCCTGTACGCCGCGTAAATCCTCGTAGATTTTCATCGACGAACCCGGCGTTGCGCCAGCCGCTCGATGAGCTGATAGGCCGTCACGCCCACAAGCGCGTTGACGAGGCCGCGAATGAGAGTGTCCGTGAAGGACAGGACGTTAATACGCAAATCAAACATTCCGGCCAGTCTCTCGTATATCCACGCGTCGAGAAGCGTCGCGAGAAAGACGACGATGGCGCGGCCCAGGGCGCCGGTGATCAGGAGCCGATGGGCCAGAACGCCCACGCCGTACGCGATGATGGCGCGTGAGAGCGCGATGAGTCCCAAGATCCGCGCGCCGAAGCTCACGTCCTGAACCCATCCTGCGGCGATGCCGATCAACATCCCGGTCGTTTCGCCGCGTGTCAGAGCGAAGTGAATGGTGATGAGCAGAAAGGGATCGAGAAACCGCGCGTGGGCCGGAAGCACGAGAGTCAGGCCGTCCTGAATCAAGAGCGCGACGAGGATCGCGAAAGCCGGGAACGCTACTTTCATCGCACGGAATCCACGACATCGAGAGCGGGGCGCTGTACATGGAGCAACAATACCTCTTCGAGCTGGTCGAAGCGTGTCGCGGGGGCGACGAACACTTCCTTGAGCAGACCGTCTCCTCGAGAAACACGGCTGACATGTCCAACAAGCAGGCCCTTGGGGTAGATTTGATCCAATCCCGACGAGACGATCGCGTCTCCGACGACGACATCCGCGATCGACGGCACGAAACGCATCGGTAGCTCGGTTCTGTTCGCCGTCGTGCCCTCCAGAACGCCGGTCGCGCGCGAACGTTCGACGAGCACGCCGATGCCGCTGTCGCGATCGATGATGAGCTGTACTTTAGCGGCGTGCGGCCCGATCTCGATGACGCGGCCGACGACGCCGCTCTGGCAGATGGCGGGCATGTTCAGTGATACGCCTTGGCGCCCGCCGCGATTGACGGTGACGACGCTCGACCAGGGGATGCCTTCCGCGGACACCAATTCGGCGGCGATCGTCTTGAACGGCAGACGTTTACTTAAGTCGAGCAGGATCCGCAAACGTTCCGCTTCCTGAATCTGACGCCTGCGAGCGTTCATTTCGGCCTCCAAGAGGCGGAGCCTTGCCGTGAGCCGAACGTTCTCATTCCGGACGTCGCGAAGATCGATATAGTCGAGAAAAGCATTGCGCGTGCCGTTGTAGACGGCTGAAACGGCGCGCCTCGGCGGAGCGATGGCGCCGAAAACGATACTCGTAAGAACGGACCGTTCTCCTCCGCTCTCGACTTGCCCGCTGATAAGCAGGAGATGGGAGACGATGACGGCTCCCAGCAGGATTCGACTTCTTACCGATCCCGAGGGGGGCGTCATGACCGCGCCGTCATTTCACAACGACTCGCCGTCGAGCCTCATTCCATGCACATCTTACGGAGAAGATCGAGATCGGACAGCATCTTGCCCGTGCCGAGAACGACGGAGCTCAGCGGGTCCTCGGCCACGGAGACCGGCAGGCCGGTCTCTTCCCGTATCAGCTTGTCGAGGTTCTTGAGCATGCTCCCCCCGCCCGTGAGCACGATTCCGCGGTCCATGATGTCCGCGGACAGCTCCGGGGGTGTGCGCTCCAAGGCCACGCGGACGGCGTTGATGATGATGCCGACCGGCTCGGCGAGCGCTTCCCGTATCTCGGCGTCCGTCACGGTCAACGTCTTGGGAATACCCTCGATCAAGTCCCGGCCCTTGATTTCCAGCGTCATCGGTTCGTCGAGCGGGAAAGCGCTGCCGATGTCGAGCTTGATCTGCTCGGCGGAGCGTTCGCCGACGAGAAGGTTGTATTTTTTCTTGATGTATTGCGTGATCGCTTCGTCCATCTCATTGCCGGCCACGCGCACGGACTTCGAATAGACGATGCCCGCCAGCGAGATGACCGCGATGTCCGTGGTTCCGCCTCCGATGTCCACGACCATGTTGCCCGAGGGCTCGGTGATGGGCAGGCCGGCGCCGATTGCCGCGGCCATGGCTTGATCGACGAGATAGACCTCGGAGGCTTTGGCCTTGATGGCCGAGTCGCGCACGGCGCGCTTTTCGACCTGCGTGACCTCCGAAGGAATGCCGATGACGATTCGCGGTCTCACCAGCGTGCTGCGATTGTGGGCGCGCCGGATAAAGTGAGACAGCATCTTTTCGGTGATCTCGAAATCGGCGATGACGCCGTCTTTCATGGGTCGGATGGCGGCGATGGTGCCCGGCGTGCGGCCGAGCATCTCTTTGGCGTCTCGACCGACGGCCGCCACTCGTCCGGTGGACTTGTTGACGGCGACGATGGAAGGTTCCGAGACGACGATTCCCTTGGACTTGGCATACACCAGGGTGTTGGCCGTCCCAAGGTCGATGGCGAGATCACAAGAGAGAAAGCTCAAGTTGAAAAGTGAGCGTAGATTCATGTCGCTAGCGTCTCCTCGCTGGATGAACGATGGTTCATGACTCACACCGCCATCGCAATTCCGTTCTTGTCCTTCTCCTTCACGCGGTACATGGCCTGATCGGCCTTGAGGATCAATCCCCCCGGCGAGACGGCGTGATCCGGATAACATGCGATGCCGAGAGAGGCGGAAAGGCGCGCGTGGAGCCCTTCTCGTTCCAGAAAGCGGTGGCCGGCAATGGCATGACGGATTCTCTCGGCGATCGCCGCCGCTCCGCCCGCGGGCGTCTCGGGCAGCACGACGACGAACTCGTCGCCGCCGTAGCGAGCCAGCACGTCGGTCTCCCGCACGGAACGAGTCAGAATTGCGCCGACCTCGGTGAGCGTTTTCGAGCCGGCCAGATGGCCGTACTGATCGTTGATGTTCTTGAAGCCGTCGAGGTCCAGAAAGATCAAGGAGAGAGGATTTCCGTGTCGTTTGCTGCGCTTGATCTCGCGCTCGATGAATATGTTGAGGTAGCGCGAATTGAAGAGTTTCGTGAGATCGTCCGTGATCGTGAGCTGTTCCGAACGCTGGAACAGCATTGCGTTTTCAATGGCGATCGCGCATGGTTCGACGAGCGTCAGAAGCATTCCGAGGTCGGCGCGCGTGAAGCGATCACCCAGTCGATTGATGACTTGCACGACGCCGATCGTCCGCCCGCGCGAGATCAGCGGCGCGCAAAGGATCGAGCGGGTGTGAAAATGGGTTTCACTGTCGAATCGCAGACTGAAGCGATGATCGCGAGATACGTCGTTGACGATGGCGGGTTTGCCGGTTTGCGCGACCCATCCCGCCACGCCCTCGCCGATTCTGACCCGTAGAGGCGCCAAGTGCGGCCCCTTTTCTCCGAGAGCCATTTCGAACGACAGGCAGCGCTTCTCCTCGTTGACCATAAGCATCGACCAAGCTTCCGACGGGATGAGCGTCTGGATCTTGGCCATGACCATTTCGATCACCTGGCGCGGTTCCAGGATCTTGTTGGCGGTCTTGACGATGTCCGTGAGGATGGACAGGCGCTTGGCGGTCTCGCGCAACTCCGGGCTCCGAACGCGCGCGCGCCGGATCTTATGGGCGGTCGATAGCTGCGCTCGTATCAGTCGCGGCGGAGCGCAGAGATCCACGTGAAGATCGAACCCGAGCTTGACGGACCGGGGAAGGGCCGTCGCCGACGATTCATTGGCGAGGCTGCCCACCGGCAGGCTCGTCGTCCTCGATCGGATGGCGCGCAGTATCTCGGACGAGTTGCGATGCGTCAATCCGACGACCGCCACGTCGATCCCGGAAACGGCCTTCCGGTGCGGGATCCGTGGCGGATGAAGTCGCACTTCGGCGCCGCGGCCCAGCGCGCGCACCAGTCTCTTCGCGAGCGGGGAGTCGTCGAAAATCGCGATCCGGAGCATCGAGGCTTTAGAAAGTCACGTCGACGGAACGTCTCTCCTCGCGCACGCCGCCCTGCAGGCCCACGGCGCGGATGATGACGTTCTGGCGGCCGGTACGATCGAGAGTCACGAACTCGTTGAAAGTGCCGTCAGAGCCGACGTCAATCTGCTGGCCGTTGATGATCACGGTCGCGCCGGGTTCGGTGCGTCCCTTGATTTGCAGGATATTCTGCCGTAGCGCGAAGGTTCCGATCTCGAGCGGCGGCAGCGGCGCGACCTCCGAACGACTGATGACGAACATGGCGGGTTCGGAGAAAGCGCCTTCGGCGTTGTCCTTGCCGACGGCGGCGACGCGCCAGTAGTAGCGCCCAACATCCAGCCCCCGCGCCTCGAAGCGCGGTCCTCGTCGCAGCTCGTCGCGGACGGGGCGCGCGAACGCCGGATTCTGATCGAGCATGACGTGATACGACGCGACGTTCGCCACCTCGTTCCATATCAACATGGTCGTCGATTGCCGCGGGTTGGGATAGGAGAGCTCGACGCCGTTCTCGGGCGAGACCGGCGTGGGCGTGACGGGCAGCACGAGCTTCGGCCCCACGGCGCCTTTGGAGTCGACGCGAAGTCCCTCGTTGGCCGCGAGATGAATCTCATGGCCGGTCTTGGTCTGGCCGTCCACGGCGCCCTTGAAGATGCGTACGTCGCTATCGCCCTCCTCGTCGACGCGGATTCCGCCCTCAGTGAGCTCCGCATGACGCATCTTCAAGGTCGGCGTCGTCACCTCCGTGGAGCTGCCTTCCACGTTTCTGCGGGCCGTTTGGTAGTTGACCTCGCCCGAAGAGATGTGCCACGACACCCTGCGTTGCTTGGTGTGAGGGTTCTCCGAGGTTTCCTCGATCGTGATTAAACTCTCGGGCCGTACGCGAACGACGGTTCCGTCGAAGAAGGTGATATCGGCCGACGCGTTGGAGGCCGTGCGGACGAGATCGCCTCGATGCAGGATCGTTTTCCTGTCCGCGTTCGCCCATTCAAAGGTGCCGATGGCCTTGAACTTGACGCTGCCCTCGATGGCTGTAAAACGAGCCGATGTCACCGTGGAGGGCGGAACGTCGGAAGGACCGGCCAATGGCGGAGATGAACGGCGGACGTAGATATAGCCGATCACCGCCGTTCCGATGAGCAGAATGGCGACTATGATGTAGATCGTGCGGTACGAAACCGTGAACCATTCGACGATGAAGTTGCTGCGACCTCTTTCCGTGGGCTTCTCTCCGCTTGCCATCGCTTTATTGGCTCGCTGTCAATCCCTTTAGTCTGCTTGACTTATGGGCAGTCAGATTATAGGCCAGCATTATGATGACTGCAATGATCTTGCAGCGGCCGCAATCGGGAGGCTAGAATCGCGTCTTCGAACGGGGCGCCCGGTGGGCGGAATCCCAGAGGTGTGGATATGGCACTCAGTTTCATGCGCCGTCATCGGCGCTGGCTCTTCATTTTTCTCTGGCTCGTCATCCTCGCTTTCATCATCCTCTACATCCCGGCCTTCTTGAACGTAGAGGAAGGAAGCCAGTCGGAGATCATCGCCCGGGTGGCCGGCCAGCCGATATCTCGCGGGCAGTTCCTTCGGGTCTATTTCGATCAACGGCGTCTGTTAGAGCAGATGAGTCGGGAGCGCGCGGATCGAGAGCGTCTGAAATACGAACTGCGTATCCTTCCGGAAAGGGTTTTCCGCGATCTTGTCGAACAGCGATTGCTGGCTCTCGAAGCGCGGCGGCTGGGCGTCGAGGTCGATGACGCCGCCGTGGCGCGCGCTATATCGAACGATCCGGGCTTCCGTGTCGGCGATCGATTCGATCCGGCCGAGTATCGTCGTCGCCTGGAACTGCGTCGCATCAGCGTGGAGGAATACGAGGCGCAGGTGCGGGCCGAGCTGCGGGGCGCGCGCGTGATATCGCTGATCACCGCGGGCGTCAGCGTGACGCCCGCTGACGTTGAGAAGGAGTATCGCCGGCAGACGGAACGTCTTCGCGCCGAGTACGTTCTGATAGACGTCGAGCCTTTCAGGACGGACGTCAAGGTCACGGACGCGGACGTCTCCAAGAGGTTCGAGGAGCGCAAGGAGGCTTATCGTATCCCGGAAAAACGCGTTGTGGACTACATTTTGATCGATCGCGCCCAGCTCCAAGCCCAAGCAGAAGTCACCGGAGGCGATATCGAGACGTACCTCGAGCAAAACGAGGACGATTTTCGCGCCGAGGAACAAGTATGCGCCCGCCATGTTCTCATCAAGATCGCGGCTGATGGCGAGTCTACGAGCGGGCATCGCGAGGATGAAGCCAGAAGAATCGCCGCTGGATTGCTCCGCCAGTTGCGCGACGGGGCCGACTTCGCCGAGCTTGCGCGGGAATCGTCGGAGGATCCGGGGAGCGCGGCAAGCGGGGGCGATCTCGGGTGCTTCCCGCGCGCAAGCATGGTGCGTGAGTTCGCAAACGCGGCCTTTGCTCTCGATCCCGGGCAGCTCTCGGAGCTCGTGCGGACGCCCTATGGATTCCACATCATTCAAGCCATGTCACGTCAGGGAGGCGACCTGCCGCCGCTCGATCTTCTGAAGGATCAAGTCCGCCGGATCCTCGTTGATCGACGCGCGGAGGAGTTGCTCGAGCAAAAGGCGGCTGAAGCCGTCGCACAACTCGGGCAAGGCCGGAAGCTGGAGGAGGCGGCTCAAGCTATCGGGATTTCGTTGGAGAAGAGCGCGCCGTTGGCTCGAGGCGAGACGCCCGAGCCGCTCGTGTCCCGGCAGCTCGTCGCCCGGGCGTTCGAATTGAATGCCGTGGGACAGGCTCACCCCGAACCGTTCGCGGTTCCTCGTGGCTACGCTTTCATCGCCCTGGCCGAGATCCAGCCCTCACGGCTGCCTGACCTGGCGGATGTCAAGGGCGAGGTGCAACGCGACTTGGAGCGCTCCCTGGCCCTCGACATGGCGCGCACGCGCGCGCAGGAGGTGCGACAGCGCGTGCAAAAGGAAGGCTTAACGAAGGCCGCCAAAGCTTTCGGCCTTGAGCGACGGGAGACAGCGGGCCTTGTCGGGCGTGGTCAGGCATTGGGCGATTTGGGCTCCAGCTTCGCAATCGAGAAGGCCGTCTTCTCGCTCGAGCCGAACGAACTGTCCGATCCAGTGAGGGTCGCCTCGGGATTCGCCGTGCTGCGCGTGACCGAAAAGACGCCCTTCGATCCGGAATCCTTCGACAGGCAGAAAGCTTCGATCGAAGAGTCGTTGCTGAACCGACGCCGGCGACAGCTCTTCCAGTCTTTTCTCGATCAATCGTGGCGGCGCTTTTCGGTCGAGCGCACGGCGGCTTATCGCAAAGTGATGGCCATCGATTGATCCCCGGCGAAGGGGGTCGCTATGCATGTGGACGTTCGGAAGGCTGATGACGTTGTCATCGTCGATCTTGACGGCAAGCTGACCATGGGACTGGGAGATCGGATTCTCAGAGAAGCGATCGACGAGCTTCTGGCCGAGAACTGGAAGAAGATCATTCTCAATCTGTCCAGAGTCACGTTCATGGACAGCGCCGGCGTCGGTGAGCTGGTGGCGAGCCTTCGAACCGCGGATTCATTCGGAGCTCGTCTCAAGCTCGTGAACGCCAGCGAGCGCGCCCATGCCACTCTTTACATGGCCCGACTCCTGCCCGTCTTCGAGATCCACGGGGAGGAGCAGGAAGCGCTCAGGGATTTTCGCCGGGAAACGCGGGAGATTTAATCGACATCCCCGGCCGCCACGAGTTTCACGGGATCGAGGGAAACCACCTTCAGCTCGAGCGAACACTCGGGGCAGTGGATGGTTTCGTTGAGATCGAGATCGTAACCGCCAAGCTCGATCTCCGACTCGCATTCCGGGCAGATGTTCATGCGTCCCTCCTCCTACGCGCCTGAAATCGGCGCGTTCTTCCATTGTTCAGAAACGGCGACTCCCGAGGATGTAGCGGGCGATCGACCTGGAGCGTGTTCCGAACAGACGGACGGACGATACATTTCCATGTCGTCTTCCATGATAATGCGCGCCGCCTGGTGCCGGCAATAGTCGTTCCGGGGCAAGCAGGCGAAGGTGCTACAATCCGGCGCCATGGATTATCGCGACTCCGGCGTCGACATCGCCGCCGCGGATCTCGCCAAAGGCCGCATCAAGACTCTCGTTCGCGAGACGTTCAACGCCAGCGTACTCTCGGAGATCGGCTCGTTCGGCGCGCTGTTTCGTCCGGATTTCGCGCGCTATCGCGAGCCCGTGCTCGTGGCGTCCACGGACGGCGTGGGCACGAAGATTCAGGTGGCGATCGCGGCCGGCGTTCATGACACGGTCGGTCATGACCTTGTCGCGCATTGCGTAAACGACATTCTCGTTCAGGGCGCGACGCCGTTGTTCTTTCTCGACTACATCGCCCTAGGCGTCATGGATCCTCGGCGCGTGGAAGCGATTGTCTCCGGCTTCGCGCGCGGCTGCGCCGAGTTCGCTTGCCCGCTGATAGGCGGAGAAACGGCGGAGATGCCCGGCGCCTATGCCCCCGGCGACTATGATCTCGCCGGCTTCATCGTGGGCGTGGTGGACCGGCCGCGATTGCTCCCGCGCAACGTTCGCGAGGGAGACCTGCTTGTCGGCCTGGCGTCGGACGGCTTGCACACGAATGGTTACTCGCTCGCGCGCAAGGTGCTTTTCGACACGCTCGGGCATGGCGTTGACACGCTGCTTCCCGAGCTTGGAACCACGGTCGGCCAGGCCCTGCTTGCTCCCCATCGTGGATATCTTTCGGCGCTCGAGCCGCTTCTCGAGAGTGGAAAAATCCATGCCTTGTCTCATGTTACGGGGGGCGGTTTTCCCGGGAACGTTCCCCGCGCCCTGCCGAAGGGGCTTGCCGCCCGTATTCGCACTTCGGCGTGGAAAGTCCCGCCGCTTTTTCATGTGATCCAGAAGGGCGGCCGCGTCAGCGACGCGGAGATGTACAGGACGTTCAACATGGGCGTCGGCATGGTCGTTGTCGTCGATCCCGCGGACCTTCATGATGTCGAGCATTCGCTCGAGCGACGAGGGGAGGCGTGCTTCGTCATCGGCGCCGTCGAGCCGGGTTCGGGAGTGATTTTCGAATGAAGCGCATCGGAGTTCTCATCAGCGGACGAGGCTCCAACCTGCAAGCGCTCATCGACGCGCAGCGCGCCGGCGAGCTCGGCGGCGGCGAGATCGTCATCGTCGTCTCGAACGTCGAGACGGCCCCGGGCATCGAACGCGCGCGCCAGGCCGGCATTCCGGCGGTTTTCCGAGACCACCGGGGCAGGAAGCGCGAGGAGTATGACGCCGAAATCGTCTCGCTTCTGAAGGCGCGCGATGTCGGCGTCGTCTGTCTGGCGGGCTTCATGCGACTCCTATCGCCCGTTTTCGTGAGCGCCTTTCCGAACCGAATCCTCAACGTTCATCCCGCGCTGCTGCCCGCGTTCGCGGGACTCGATGCACAGCAACAGGCATTCGCGCATGGCGTCAAAGTGAGCGGCGCGACGGTTCACATCGTCGACGAAAATCTAGACTCGGGCACGATCGTCGCCCAGGAGGCCGTTCCCGTTTTCGATACGGACGACGTCGAGACGCTCACTCAACGCATTCTGGCGTCCGAGCACCGCATTTACCCGAAAGCGGTTCGGATCCTGCTTTCAGACCGCTACCGTATCGAAGGGCGTCGTTTCATCATCGGGGATGGGGCCGCATGACGGACGCGTTTCGCTATCTGACCAAAGGCTGCGTGGACGTTGTGACGGCCTCGGGCTTGAACACCAAACTGTCGCGCGGCGCTCCGCTCATCGTCAAGGTCGGGTTCGACCCAACGGCGCCTGATATTCATCTCGGCCACACGGTGTTGATACGAAAGATGAAGCACTTCCAGGATCTGGGCCATCGCGTGGTCTTTCTGATCGGCGACTTCACGGGCATGATCGGCGATCCCAGCGGGCGCTCCAAAACACGCCCGCCGCTTTCACGCGAGGAGGTCGAGAGCAACGCCGAAACCTACAAGCGGCAGGTCTTCAAGATCCTCGATCCCGCGCGGACGGAAGTGCGCTTCAACAGCGAGTGGCTGGGAGCGCTCGGGAGCGAGGGATTCATACGCCTGGCCGCCACCTACAACGTCGCGCGCATGCTCGAGCGCCGCGACTTTCGGCAGCGATACGACGCCGGCCAAGCAGTCTCCATTCATGAGTTTCTCTACCCGCTGGCACAGGCCTACGATTCCGTGGCGCTCAAGGCCGACGTGGAATTGGGCGGCACGGATCAGCTCTTCAATCTTAACGTCGGCCGCGACATCATGCCGGCCTACGATCTCGAACCGCAGGTCGTCATGACGACGCCGCTTCTCGAGGGACTGGACGGCGTCGATAAGATGTCGAAGAGTCTCGGCAATTATGTGGGAGTAACCGAGGCGCCCGCGGTCATGTATTCGAAGCTCTTGTCGATATCGGACGATCTCATGTGGAGTTACTATACGCTGCTCACGGATCTATCGCCCGCGGAGATCGAGACGGAGCGGGCGCGACGGCGCCCGATGGAGTCGAAGATGGCCCTGGCTCGACGCATCGTCGGCGATTGTCACGGCGCCGGGTCGGCGGGCACGGCCGAAGAGGAATGGTGCCGGATCCATCGCCAGGGCGCGCCGCCGTCCGAGATGGAAATAGTAGAGCTGACCGGCGTTTTCAAGCCCCATCAATTGCTCGTCCGATTGGGCCTGGCGCCTTCATCGACCGAAGGCGCGCGTCTCGTCCGACAAGGCGGCGTCCGGATGGACGGTGTCGTTCTCGGTCCGAAGGAGGAGATCCAGATCGCGGACGGCCTGGTTCGCCGGGGATCCTTCCAGAGATCCGAAACGATTTTGTCCGTGGGGACGAAGCGTTACGTTCGTATTCAGGCGGGACGTTGAGCGCGGTGGCCGTGATGGTTGAGAATCCGTGAAAACACTGGTTTTCTGGGAGCAGGGCTCTCTCGCTCGAGCGCACCGCCTGCGCGGAACAGGGGCCGTGCTCGTCGCATGGTCCGCTCGAGCGTCGCGCTCTCTCCAGCGGGCCGGCGTCGACTATGCGAATCTTGGCTCGATTCTCGATCATGAGGCGATCGTTGCGCTGGACGAAGTCGCCATCGCCTGGACGAAGAACTGGGGGCGACGCCCGCTGCTTGACGGAAGAAGCTTCCGCGACCTGCTCGATTGGAGAGGGATCTCGCTCTGGTGGTTCGCCGAGTTGTACTTGTATCACTGCACGCGTGCGCCGAAATTCGTGCGCTGGATTGAAATGATCGGACGTTGGATCAAGCGTGAAAACCCCGATGAAATCGACGGCGTGGGCCTTGGCGCGCCGGAATCCGCGCTTCTGGCCCGGACCTGCACGGAACACGGCGTCCTTTTCGTGGGGCGCGTTTCGAGGCTCCAAGGCGGCCGGCGGGCCCGACGCGTCTCGCTCCAAAGTCGTTGGAACACGTGGAAGATGATCGGTTCGGCCGTCAAGGCCGCTTTCCGCGGCGGAACGCCGCGGAGGGAACGCGCCGACGTCCTTTTTCTTTCGCATGCCGCGTTCTGGCGCTTACGTCAAGAGAAGGGCCCGCTTGATGAGTATGAGCACTATTTCGATCGTGTGATTCCCGAAGTGGAGCGGTTGGAAAAACTCCGGGCATCCGTCGTCTCGATCGGGCCGAACGTCGCTCATCGACGGCGTCGCGCTTGGCGACGTTGGCTGGATTGGATCCGGCTGGATCGCGGCCGCAGATCTCGTTTGCCCATGAGTCGTTTTACAAGTTTTCGAGTCGCGGCTCAAGTCGTGCGCGCGACAGGCGGGATTCGCGAAGCATGGCGCGGCCTCAGGGACGCTCCGGGAACTCACGAGGCGTTCTCGCATGCCGGGATCCGGTTCTTCGATCTTGTCGCCGCCGATCTCGCGGAGACGATGTTGCTCCAGCTTCCTTGGGCGGTGCGTTGTTGCGAGGAGGCGACTTCGGCGCTGGAGTCCCTCCGGCCTTCCGTGATTTGTCTCTACGCCGAATCGAGCGGCTGGGGACGCGCGGCGCTTGCCGCCGGCCAGGCCGCCGGCATACCGACAGTCGCGCTGCAGCACGGCATTCTCTATCCTCGATATTACTCCTATCGCCATGACGCCGACGAGGGCGCTTGCCCGCGTCCGGATCGGACGGCGGTCTTCGGCGAAGATGCGCGGCGGTTGCTTGTCGAGCGTGGCGGTTACGATCCAGAGACGGTCGTCGTCACGGGCAGTCCCAAGTTCGACGCCTTGCTTGACGCCGCGCGTGTGTGGAATCGGGACGAGACACGCGCCCAATTCGGCGTCGGCCTCAAGGAGCGCCTGATCCTTGTCGCGAGCCGATTCCGCGAAATTCGGGACACACATCGCGCCATCGGATCGGAGTTTTCCGCCCTGGCGAGGGCCGTGGAGTCGATGCGGGGAGTCAAGTGCGTTGTCAAGCCCCATCCCGCCGAATCGGCCGCTCCCTATGAGGGTTGTCTGCGGGCGATCAACGCGCGGAAGACGCGCATGGCCGCTCCGTCGGCGGATCTCGTGCGCCTCATCCATGCCGCGGACGCGCTCGTCACCGTGGAATCCTTGACCGCCATGGAGGCGCTCGTTCTTCAGAGACCGATTCTCATTCTCAACATGCCGTCGCATCTCAAGGATCTGATCGATCGCGGCGTCGCCATGGGAGTATCGGCGGGCGCGGATCCCGCGACTGCCCTGCGGAACTTGCTTTTCGATGACGACGCGCGGGAGCGTCTCGCCGCGGCCCGGCGTCTTTATCTCGACGATTTTGCTCGCGGCATCGACGGTGGAGCGACGCGCCGCATTGTCGAATTGATAGCCGCCACCGCTCGGCGCTCTTCGCGTGATAGCTTGAGGGAACCATGAAATCCCGCACGATGACGATCGGAAGCCGTCAACTCGGGGAAAGCCAGCCCTGTTTCGTTCTGGCCGAAGTCGCCTCCGCGCACCAGGGCTCGGAGGATCGCGCCCTTCGGATGATCGAGGCCGCCTTTCAGATGCAGGCCGACGGCATCAAGTTCCAGTTGTTCCGTGCCGAGCAGCTTGTCGTGCGACGTCATCCAAAGCGCCGGGATTTCGAGCAGATCGAGCTTTCCGAAAGAAGCTGGCGCCGGATCCTCAAGCAGGCCAGGGCGTCGGGACTGATGCTATTCATCGAGGCTTTTGATCGGCCTTCCCTGGAGCTGGCGGTCGAGGAAAGCGTCGATGCTCTCAAGATTCACACGACGGACATGGAGAATCCCGATTTCATTCGCGCTGTCGGCGCCGCCGGCAGACCGATCTTCTTCGCCACCGGAGGCGTTCCGGAGGAGGCTTTACGCGAGGCGTTGAATCTCGTCACCGGCCCGGTCGGATTGCTTCATGGTCATCAGACGTTCCCGACGCCCGTCGAGGAAACGCGACTTAACGAGATCGGCGCCCTCAAGGCGCGTTTTCAGGTTCCCGTCGGATTTCTCGATCATACGGACGGAGGAACGACATTCGCGCTCGTGGCGCCGGCCTTGGCCGCCGCGCTCGGCGCCGATCTCGTTGAAAAGCATTTCACTCTCGACCGGAGCGAAAAAGGCTACGACTACCATTCTTCATTGAATCCCGAGGATTTCCATCGCATGGTCGAGGTCTTGCGGCAAGCCGAGCAGGCGCTGTCAGGCGGCGCCGTGTCGTCAAGCGAGGGCGCGCGCCGTTACCACCGGCAGATGGCCCGTTCGATCATCGCCGCTGGGCTCATCGCTCGCGGCGACGCGGTCACCGCCGAGCATCTGGCTTTCAAACGTGTCGATCCGAGCCAGGATCCAGGTTTGCCGCCGCGCGCCAAGGACCGCATCATCGGGCGGCGTGCCGTCCGCCCCATTCAGGCGGACGAGATCATTCGCGAGGACATGCTCGAATGACCTTCGCGCGCGGCGTCTGGATCGTCGTGTCGGCGCGGATGGCTTCTTCGCGCTATCCGGGCAAGGCCGTCGTGCCGCTGGCGGGCCGACCGCTGATCGAGGTTCTTCTCGAACGACTCGCTTCCCTGAAGTCGGTTGACGGCGTGGCCCTGGCGACCTCCGAACGACCCGAAAACCGACCGCTGGTCGAGATCGCGGAGCGGCTCGGTTGTCGGGCGTTTATCGGAGACGACGTCGACGTCCTGCGCCGCCACATCGATTGCGCCGTTTTCCTCGGCGCGCGCCACGTCGTTCGCGTCACGGGCGATAATCCACTGACGGATCTCGAGACGCTGGAGATCTTGGTCGATCGGCATCTCGCGACGAACGCCGAGTACACGTACGTTCCCGGAGACGCGCTTCTCATGGGAATTCTTTCGGAGGTGATCGCGCGGAGCGCGCTCGAACGCGCGTGGGAGCGGGGCGCGGCGCGCCATCGCTCGGAGCTCGTCACGCTGTACATCAAGGAGCATCCCGAGGATTTCCGAATCACGGCGGTTGATCTACCGCCCGAGCTCTATCGGCCGAAGTACCGTCTCACCGTCGACGAGGAAGAGGACGTGCGACTCGTGCAGGCTCTTTTCGAACGTCTTTCCGTCCCCGGTCGCATCGTCACGACGCGCGAGGCCATAGCGCTCATGGATCGCGAGCCCGAGCTGGCGCGCATCAACGGTCATTTGTGTCACAAGGCCGCCAATCTGCGCTCCGTGGCGCTCGATGATGGCGTCCGCCGCCGCGTCTCCGAGGTTTTGTCCCGCGACGGAGGGAGCGTATGAAGAAATCATTTTCGATCGCCGGTCGTATCGTGGGTCAGGGACAATCCTGTTATGTCATCGCGGAAGCCGGCGTCAATCACAACAACGACTTCGAGCTCGGCAAGCGGCTCATTGACACGGCAGCCGAGTCCGGCGCCGACGCAATAAAGTTCCAGAGCTATGAGGCGGGCAAGATCGCCACGCGCTCGGCGCCGCGTTACTGGATCGAGCCGGATGATCCCCGGGGCACCCAGTGGGACACTTTCGATCGTCTCGACAAGCTCCCGCGGGAAAGCTTCGCGCGCCTGATCGAGCACGCCCGCGAACGCCGAATCACGGCCTTCTCGACGCCTTTCGACGACGAGGCCGTCGACATTCTCGCGGCGCTGGACATGCCCGCCTTCAAGATCGCCTCGGCCGATCTGACGTGCTCGCCCCTGGTCGAGCGCGTCGCGCGAGTCGGCCGGCCGGTGATTCTCTCCACCGGAACATGCACGTTGGCGGAGATCGAGGAAGCGCTCGGGATCTTTGAACGGGCTGGCAACGACGAGGTTGTCCTGCTCCATTGCACGCTCAAGTATCCCTGCCCTCCTGAAGGCGTCAATCTGCGCATGATGGAGCATCTCATGCGCGTTTTTCCCGGCGTGCCGGTCGGTCTTTCCGATCATTCTCTGGGCATCGCCGTGTCCACGGCCGCGGTCGCGCTGGGCGCTTGCATGATCGAGAAACACTACACGGTCGACAAAACGCTCCCGGGCTCGCCCGACCATCGCCTCTCGATCGATCCTGGCGAGATGCGCGCCCTGGTCGCGGCGATCCGGGAGGTGGAGCAAGCGCTCGGCAAGGAACAAAAAGGCGTGGAGCCTCTCGAACGCGAGGCTCATCTTTACGCGCGCCGTAGCGTGACGTCGGTTGCGGCGATCCAGCGCGGCGCGCGCATCGAGCGCTCGATGCTGACGTACAAACGGCCCGGCACGGGCATTAGCCCGCGTTTCTTCGACCTGGTCGTCGGCCGTGTCGCCCGCGTCGAAATCCCCGCCGACACGACCATAACTTGGGAAATGGTCTAGCTCATGAAGGATGGCCTGCGCGTCGTAGCCGTCGTGCCCGCGCGCGGCGGAACCGACCGAGTCCCTTGTCTCAACATCAGACGCCTCGGCGATCGTCCGCTTCTCGCTCACACTCTGGACGCCGCGAAGAAGGCGCCGTCCGTCGATCGCGTCGTGGTCTCGACCGACGACCCGCAAGTCGCTGACGTGGCGCGCTCCGCGGGCGCCGATGTTCCCTTCATCCGGCCGAAAGAGCTGGCGGGTGAGATTCCCAGCCTGAAGCCGGTCATCGTCCACGCGGTGCATGCGCTCGAGGCGGAGAGCGAGCGTCCCGATATCGTCGTCGTTTTGCAGGCGACCTCGCCCTTTCGTGAGGCCGAGGATATCGAGCAGTCCCTCGAACGGCTTCAATCCGGTCGCTTCGACACCGTGCTTTCCGTGACCGAGGATCGGACGCTCAACTGGCGCGCCGAGGGCGAACGCCTCGTTCCGTTGTTCGAAAAGGAGGGCCGGCGGGCCGACCAACCGCCGCTTTACAAGGAGAACGGCGCCATCGTCACCATGCGACGCGGCGTGCTCGATCGACTCGATCGTTTTGGCGTCAACATCGGCTCCATCGTGCTCGACAAGCGCGCCGCTTTCACGGTGCACGATCTCGACGATTTCTGGATGGCCGAACGCTTGCTCAAGCAGCCGCGAATTCTCTTTCGCACGGACGGCAGCACTCGCATCGGCATGGGCCACGTTTTCCGTTCGCTGGCGATCGCCGAAGCGTTGCGCGGGATCTCGCAGGCTGATCTTGTTTTCCTGATGCACGCCGATCACAAGCAGGGCATCCTCGAAGTCTCGCGCCGTGGCTACTCGGTGCGCGTCATTTCCGACGCTCGTCTTGAAACATGCCTCGATCAAATCCGTGATTTCACTCCCGCGATTCTTATCAACGATCTGCCGTCCCTGGAAGACTCGTATTTGAGGGAGCTGTCGCATCTGGGCGCGACGACGGTGAATCTCGTCGACACGCTCGACGATCTCGAGGCGACGGAGCATTACAAGCAGGTCATCGTTTCCGTCATGCGCGAGGAGCGCGAGACGCCCGAGCGTTTTTACTCCGGTCCCGAGTACGCGATCCTGCGCAGTCACTTCCACGGAAAGCGCAAGGAGATCCGCGACGAGCCGAGCCTGGTTCTCGTCACATTCGGTGGAAGCGATCCGCAGGGCCTGACGCTTAAGGCGGCGCGCGCGTTGCAGGCCCTGCCTCTACGGATCGAGGTCGTGGCCGTGGCTGGACCGGCGTTTTCGTATCGGCGCGAGTTCGAAAAGCTGTCGGAGGGCCTGGCCCGACGCGTCCCGCTCATAAACGAGGCCGGAGGACATATCGCCGACCTGATGCTCGAAGCCGACGTCGTCGTGCTTTCGGGGGGGATGTCCGTCTACGAAATCGCGGCTCTGGGGACGCCGGGCGTCGTCCTGGCCCAGAATGCCAAGGAGGATCGGCGCATGCGCGAGTTCCGTCATCACGGAACGGTCGAGTATCTGGGGCTTGGGACGGAAGTCGACGAACCGACTCTCGCCTCCGCGGTCGCATCCCTGCTCGACGACGCGGCGCGACGGCGAGAGATGGGCGCGCGGGGACGCGCCCTCGTCGACGGCCTCGGCGCCGCGCGCGCGGCGGAATTGGTTCTTGGAAGCACGCAGAAGGAGGGGGGAAGGTGAAATGAAGGCGTTGATTACGGGCGGAGCCGGATTCATTGGCAGTCATCTATCCGAGGCTTTGCTGGCCCGGGGCGACGAGGTTTTCGTGCTCGACGACCTGTCGACCGGCTCGATCGAGAACATCGAGCATCTCAAGCCGAATCCCGGATTTCACTACACGATCGACAATGTCATGAACGAGCCAGTCGCGGCCGAGCTGGTCGATCGCGCGGACGTCGTCTTCCACCTTGCGGCGGCCGTCGGCGTGCGTCTCATTGTCGAAAGCCCGGTGAGCACGATCGAGACCAACGTTCACGGGACCGAGATGATCCTGAAGCTCGCGAACAAGAAAAAGAAGCGCGTCGTCGTCGCCTCGACCTCGGAGGTTTACGGAAAGAGCGTCGCGGTTCCCTTTCGCGAGGACTCCGATCTCGTGCTCGGTCCGACGAGCAAGGGGCGCTGGAGCTACGCGTGCAGCAAGGCAATCGACGAATTCCTGGCTCTCGCTTATGCCAAGGAGAAACGACTTCCAGTGATCGTCGTCCGGCTGTTCAACACCGTCGGACCGCGACAGACCGGACGTTACGGCATGGTCATTCCCAACTTCGTCAAGCAAGCGCTGCTCGGTCATCCGATCACGGTTTTCGGCGACGGCACGCAGACCCGCAGCTTCACGTACGTGTCCGATGTCGTCACCGCGATTCTGCTGCTGGCCGGCAATTCCGAGGCCGTGGGCTCGGTGTTCAATGTGGGCAATGACGGGGAGGAGGTCGCCATCCTCGACCTGGCCAGGCGCGTCAAGCAACGGACCAACTCCCGCAGCGAGATCGCGCTCATACCCTATAACCAGGCGTATGAAGAGGGTTTCGAGGACATGCAACGACGCGTGCCGGATATTTCGAGGCTGCGCGCGCTCATCGGGTTCGAGCCCAAGGTGAGCCTGGATGAGATCCTCGACAACGTGATCGCGTTTTTCACATCAGACCAGGGAAGGCTATAGGAAATACTGGAGAGGGAATAGGGGCACGGCATGCCGTGTCGCGACATCCGAAATCCTACGGGCACGTGATCAACGCCTCTGAGAATGGCGCAGCGGACAAGCGGGGATTCGATCTGCTCGGTTATCTGCGCCGACTAACGAGTCACGCGGTCATCTATGGATCGGCCGACGTCGTGTCGCAGGTCCTTAACCTCCTGCTGACGCCGCTCTATGTCGCCATCCTGACGCTCGAGGATTTCGGGATCATCGCAATCCTCGGCTTGTTCTCCGCCGTGGCCAAGATCGTCTTTCGCATGGGTCTCGATGCGGGCTTTTTCCGCATCTATTACGACATGCGCACGACCGCCGACCGGAAGGCCCTTGCCGGATCGATCGTGGTTTTCACGGCAGCGGCCGGCGGCGTGCTGCTCATCGGTCTCGTGATCGGCGCGCCGACGCTCGCCGCGCTTCTGTTCGACGAGTCCCAACCCCGCCTTGCCGCATATGCGATTCTGGTGGCGACGGACGTCTATCTCGGGAGCTTCCTCTTCGTCCCATTGAGCCTGCTTCGGATTCACAACCGCCCGGGCCGTTTCGCTCTTCTCGTCGGTGCCCGTAACGTCGTCAACACGGCGCTTAAGGTCGCCCTTCTCGTCAGCGGTTGGGGCGTGGCCGGCGTTCTTGCGAGCGACGTGTTCGCCACCGCGGCTCTGGCGCTGGCCTTGACGCCGATTCTCGGACGGGAGAGCCGCCTTGCCATGACGTGGAAGCACCTCCGCGCCGCGCTTGCGTTTGGCCTGCCCAAGGCGCCGCACGGCGTTCTGATCCAGATCCTCAACCTGGCGGATCGGCGGATCCTTATAGCCTTCCATGGTCTTTCGACAACGGGACTTTACGACAAAGGCTACGCCTTGGGCGCCGGCGTGAAGTTCATCCTCTCGGCTTTCGAGCCGGCGTGGCAGCCCTTCGTCTACTCGCAGATCACGCGACGCGAGGCTCCTCATGTCTTTGCCCGCGTGGCGACTTACATCTGGAGCGCTTTTGTCGTGGTATCCCTAGCCGTGGCCGTCTTTGGCCGGGAGCTTCTCGTCGCCTTCACGTTCACAAATCCGGATTTCTGGTTGGCGGCGCCCATCATACCGCTTGTCGCCTGCGCCTATCTCTTGCACGGCGCCTTTCTTCTCACGTCGATCGGAATCAGCATCGAGAAGAAGGCGCGGTTCTATCCGCTCATTACGGCCGTCTCCGCCGCCGTCAACTTGAGCGTCAACTTCGCGCTGATCCCGCGCTGGGGCATTATGGGCGCGGCCTGGGCGACCGTCGTCTCTTATGGAGCCATGGCGGCCTTCGGCTGCTGGATCTCGAATCGGCTCTATCCGATTTCTTT
>JAFGSN010000132.1 GCA_016934575.1 Vicinamibacteria bacterium | reverse complement strand
CGGCGACGGCCCTGAACCGTGTTGCGTCAAGAACAAACAGAGAAGAAAAGAGGCCAGCATCCAGATCGCTCCATTACGTAACGGAGACCATGGTCTCGCGTGTCATCGGGGCCGCCTGGCCTGGTTCTCCCACAGCTCGACCCAGGCGTCGCTCTCGAAACCCGTGTCGGTCTTGCCGAACGTGAATCCGACGAAATTTCCCAGGACCATGTCCATGTCGCCGTCGCCGTCGAAGTCGCCCAGATCCAGCGTCGTGTGCGTGAGCCGGCCTTTTTCAAGAGCGTGAAGCCGGCGCTTGTCCGGCCGGACCCGCTCGATCCATCCGACGCTCGTCAGACTGCCCAAGTCGCCCTGGCGCTCGAGGTTCTCGAAAAACGGATGTTCCTGGGCGGGTAAAAAGGCGCACGCCATGACATCAAGATCGCCGTCGCCGTCCATGTCCGCCGCCTGCGCGCGGTGCACGCCCGGCATGGCCGCGAGATCGTGCCGGACGAATGGAAACTCGTCCTTGTTCTCCAGCCAGCGGATTCCGTGAAAGGGCCGTATCGTGAAGTCGTCGAGCGAATCTCCATTTGTATAAAGCACGTCAAAATCTCCGTCCCCGTCCATGTCCAAGACCTGGATGCCGGAGGAGCCATAGACGGGCGACGGGCCGCGAAAGATCGTCTCCGCCCGAAATCCTCTGCCCGGCCCGCGGCTGAGATAGGCGACGACGTGCTCGTACTGCTGGGAAACCAGCGCCACGAAATCCATTCTTCCGTTCTTATTGAGGTCCACGGGGGGCGCGTGGATCGCCCCAGGACGCGCGTCGATCGTGTAGCGGTCGAACTTGGGCTCTTTCCAGTCGACTGTCTGATTCTCGTAGTAAAAAGTGCCGCCCACGCGGTGCCATCCGAAGGCCGCCACGACGAGATCGAGGTCGCCGTCGCCGTCAAAATCCGCCGCCTGTACGTCTGACGATCGCGGGATGTTTTCAATCAGGACATGTTTCTCGAAATGGAAAGGCGCCGTCTGCCGCAGCCAGATCACGCTTCCTCTTTCATGGTCCGCCGGCAGGAACTCGCCCAGGTCCGCGATCAAGAGATCCTGCTTCCCATCCTTGTCGAGATCGACCATTTCGGCGTGCGAGGGATTCAGCGAAACGGCGATCTGCGCGAGCACTCCTGGCGAACGCGCCGGGTCGGCGACGAACACCGATCCGCGCCCCATGTCGCAGACGACAATCTCGAGCTTTCCGTCTCCATCCAGGTCGAAAAACCGAACGTTGGACACGACCGGAACGGGCGCCGCGCCCGGAGGGTTGTATACGTGCTTCGTGAACCGCAGACCGCCGTCGTCCGCGGGCCATGGCTCTGGCAATGGCAAAACCTCGGGAGCGCGAGTCTCATACCAGGTCGTCAGTTTGTCGAGATCGAGCTGCCAGAGAAGGCTCTCGTCCCCAGGCGGAACTCCCGTGCCCATCATGCTGCGCTCGGCCATCTCCCTAATGCGGAAACGCCACATGCCGCGCGGAACGAACTCAGGCGGCGGCACAACATGGCACTTCTGGCACTGCGTCCGGCGCTGCTCGTCGATCCTCGCGTCGTCCTCGAGACTCAGAGACTGCGCCGGCTTCACCGCGGCCTGGAGTCGCGACACACGTTGTTCGACCATAAGGCCCAAGCCGGCGATCATAGAAAAAAGAACGATGAGGCGTTGTCGCTGCATCGTTTTATAGACTACTCCGACCAAGGGCGGAATGTCACCTGGGGAAACGACAGCAGGAAAACGCTGGTACAATCAGCCGAATCGGCGGCTGGTCGCGATGGAACACGATGCCACAATCCGCGCAACCTTGTCGTTTTTCGCGCACGTGTTCCGAGCGGATCTCGTTCACGGCCAGCGCAACGAGCCACGTTAGTTTGAATGCGGCCCAAGGCCGCGCCAGATGGAGGTTATGATCTCGTGCGCCACGTAGCGCTCTTTTGTGCCCTGACGGCGGCGGCCATCTCTTACACGGCGTATTTCGCCTCTGCCGCCGAATCTCGACCGACAAGGCGATTTCCCGCGGCAGTCGACGTCGTCGCGGTCGACATCGTCGTGCTGGACGCCGATGGAAATCCCGTCCACGGCCTCGGCAAGGACGATTTCCTTTTGTCCGAGGACGGAAAGCCGCAAGAGGTGTCCTCGTTCGAGGCAATCGAGGCCGGCGCGCCTCTCCCGGAAATCGCCGCGCTTCCGGCCGTGTCCACGAACGTCGTGAAGGCAAAGGACGTCCGGCGCACGTTTACCATCGTGTTCGACGGAGTCCATCTGACTCCGGGCGGGGCGGAACGCGCCAAGACGGCCATCGCGCGCTTCCTCCGCGAAGGAGCGCGCGACGGAGACTCGATCAACCTGCTCTCCACGGCCGGCGGCGTCTTCTGGTCCGCGAACGACGCGCGAGGAAGAGACCGGCTCATCCGCGCGCTGGGCGAGTTGCAGGGCGAGCGAGTCGACGTGATGCCTCCGGGCGTGCATATCAGCGACTTTGAGGCGAAGCGGATCGCCGAGGACCGGGATCCGTACGTCATCAACATGGTCTGGAAGCGACTCATCCTTTCCGGCGCCACGATCGATCACACCGGCCAGAATTCGCAGGGCGCCGCCGGCGCGAGCATTGACAGAGCGATCCACCCCGAAGTCGAGATGTACGCCGGGCAGCTTTACGATGTGATCCGGAAACGCCGTCGCGTCACCCTGGAGACTATCGAACGCGTGCTCGAATCGCTGACGACGAGAAGAGGCCGGAAAAGCCTGCTGCTCGTCTCGGAGGGTTTCGTCGCCGACCTGCGGACGCCGGGTTTTCGCGGGATCATCGACATGGCGCGCCAGGCGAACACGGCGGTTTATTTCTTCGATGCCCGCGGGCTTGTCGCGTCGACCAAGGATCTCATGACCGACGTCGGTCAAATCGTCGGCGAGGACGGCGTCGAATCGGCCCATCTGGGAATGACCGATTTCGGCATGGACGCCGACTCCGACGGCGCGGATCGCCTGGCTGACGAGACCGGGGGGTTCAGCGTCACGAGAACGAATGATCTGACCAGGGGCTTCGAGCGCGTCAATCGCGAGTCGACGGCGTATTATCTCCTCGGCTACCATTCCACGAACCAGGCCGCGGACGGCGCCTATCGCAAAATCAACGTGAAGGTCAGTCGCAAGGACGTCGAGGTGCGAGCCCGCAAGGGATACTTTGCTCCAGGATCGAAGGCCGAACGCTCCAAAAACAAGGAAAATGACGGATCCCTGCCGCTGTTGCAAAAAGCGCTGGACGCCCCTTTTGAGATCGAATCGATCCCGCTGCGCGCCAGCGCCTACGTCTTGGGAGAGGCGGAACGGGGCAAGGCCAGCGTCGTCATCGCGGTCGACGTGGACGTCGACGAACTGGCCTTTGCACGCCAGGGCGATCGATACGTCGATCGCCTGGATTTCCTCGTCGTCATTCTCGACCTCGAGAGCGGCGAGCACGTGCGCTCGAATGAAAAGATCGACATGCGTCTCACCGCCGAGAGCCTGGTGAGATATCAACGCAACTGGTACTCCGTCCTTCGCGATTTCCAGTTGGCCGAGGGTTCCTACCAAGTCAAGGTGATCGTGCTCGACGAGAACAGCCGGCGCGTGGGAACCGTCATGCATGAGTTCATCGTTCCGGAGTTGTCGCGATGGCGCCTATCGACGCCGGTTTTGAGCGACACCCTGGACGTGCTCGAAAACGGCGGCTCGCCCCGTCTGGTGCCGCTTGCGCGTCGCGTCTTCCGGCCGCAGGGACGGCTATATTGCTGGTACCTGGTGTTCGGGGCGGCTCGAGATCCGGACACCGGACAGCCACGGGTCGCAGCGGGACACTCCTTGCAGACGACCGGCGGACGCGAAATCCTTCGCGAGGATCCAGACGTCTTGGCCCCCGATCCTGCTGGACCATTGACGCGGGTCATCGATATCCCGCTCGACGGCTTAGCGCCGGGCGACTACACGCTGATCCTGAACTTGGAGGATCAGGTGTCCGGTATTCGGGATCAGCGACAAGAGCCGTTGACGATCGCGGCCGGCGGCTTTTAGTCCGTGCGAGTTCCTGCTCCCATATCCGGCTGAACCCTTCACGATCTCGCCCAAGCCGGAACCGGGACGTTCCGGGACCGACCATGCGCGTTTTGCGCAGAGTCTCGCCAAGGCGCTCCCTCGCCCTATCCCTTATTTCCCTTATCCAATCTTCTCACTCCTTGCCTGGCGTTATCCCGCTGAATCGAAAGGGTAAGACTTAGGAAAGCGGTTTCGTGTTTCCTCCCCAGATATGACCAATCCCGTAACCTACTGGCAATAGAAGACATTCTGCCAGTATATTTGGCTTGACAAGCCCTATCGCCAGTATCAAAATCATAGCGCTTTACCCGTTGGCATCCAGAGGGCTCAACCGATATGGGGAAAACGACGTGATCAACGCTCACAAGAAACACGACAAACGGGAAGCCTCTGGCAACGTTTCCAAGGAGACACGAAACGTGACTAGGAAATTTGATCGAACGAGACGCCTGGCCGTTCTCGTTCCCGCGCTTCTGTTGGTCTTGAGCAGTGTCGCGTTGGCACAGAAGACCGCCGGGACGGTGCGTGGAACGGTCTACGACAACAGCGGCGCGATCGTCACCGCCGCGACTATAAAAATCCAAAACCAGGACACCGGCTTCACCATGGACCGGTCGGTCGACTCCAGGGGCGAGTTCGCTTTCCCACTGCTGGACCCCGGCTCCTATCGAGTCGAGGTCACGGCGGCCGGTTTCAAGAAGTACATCAAACAAGATATCGTGCTGCGCGCCCTTGAGACGGTGGCGGTCACGGTCAACCTCGAGCTCGGTCCGGTCGAGGAAACGCTGGTCGTGACGGCCGAGCCGGATCAGGTCAACATCTCGACCGGCGGCGTCACCCAGCGCCTGGCCAGGGAGCTCGTGTCCGAGTTCCCCAGCCTCAACCGTTACGGGTTCGCCAACGCGGCGCTGATGCCCGCGATCCGGCAGGTCGAGGAACGGCGCGAGACCATCAACGCATCGGTCGCCGGCAACACGGCCAACCGCAACGCTTTTTACATCGACGGCGCCGAGGCGACGGACCCCTGGCGCGGCTGGTCGCCGCGGCAGCCGATCGCCGATGCCTTCGACGAGATCGTCGTGAGCACCGCCGGAGCCTCGCCGGACGTCGGCGCCAACTTCGGCGGAACTTACAACGCCATCTTCAAGTCGGGGACCAACACCCTCCACGGAGGCGCCTGGTACTACTTCCGCGACAAGGGCCTGAACGCCAACTCATGGGTCAACAACCGTGCCGGACTCGACAGGCCCAACGATCCCCTGAAGTACTACGGCGCACAGATCGGCGGACCGATCATCAAGGACAAGGCGTTCATCTATGTGACGGCTGGCCGCGAGACGGACGAGCAGCCTTATACCCTGAGCGGCATGTACGCGCCGACGTCGGCCATGGTCCAGGGTGATTTTTCCGCCGTTCCATACACGATCCACAATCCCGACACCGGCGAACCCTTCCCGGGCAATGTCATTCCTCAGAACATGCTCGATCCCACCGCCTTGGCCTTCTGGGACAAGTATGGCTACACGATTCCTTCCTATGGCCCCACCTGGGGTTTCGGATTCTCCAATGAAAGAAAGGTCTGGAATCTCAACGGCCGCATGGATTTCAACCTCAACGCGAATCATCGTCTCACCTTGAGCGGTTACTACTTCCAGAACAAGACGACGTCGCCCGACGCCCGCGTCCAGAGCATTTCCGGATCGCCCACGGGCGGAACAACCGGCAACACGTTCGGTCCGGATTCAAACTGGAACGAGCTGTCCAATTTTCCGCAGACAGTCATCAGCGCGAAGCACACATGGATGGTCCAACCCAACATTTTCGCCGAAATCCACGGCTCCTGGTCCAGCATGCCGGAGCAGGTCGTCATGGACGACGCATCGCTCGGCACCACGCTCGGGACTCTTGGAGCGAACGATCCGCTTCCGCGTCCCGGCGCGCCCGAGTTGTTGCCGACCATGGTCATCGGCCAATGGTGGGGAAGCCCGGAAGGAGCGATTCTCTTCCATGGCTGGACGACGGACTTCACCGTCAAGAACCTCTCCCTCGGCACGTCGACGACCTGGATCACGGGATCGCACAACGTGAAGGTTGGCGCGGAGTTCCAGAGCGGCCAGTACCACAGCGTGCAGGTGGCGAGAGGAAATGACAACGGAATATCTTTCAACGGCAACGCCACGTCAAACAACAATGTCTGGCAGGGCAACGGCGCTCCGTTCGCTTACGGTTTCGCCGACTTCATGCTGGGTCGATTCGACAACTATACCGTCAACGACGAGTCGGAGTCGACTCTCCAGTCGTGGAACCTGGGCGTCTACGTCATGGATCAGTTGCGCGTCGGCTCTCGGATGACCATCACGCCCGGCCTCCGTTTGGAAATCAACAGCGGAATCAGCGAGAAAAACAACCAATTAACCATGTATCGGCCGGGTCTCCAGTCGACGCTCTTCCCGAACGCGCCTCCAGGGGTCGTGACCGCCGGCGATGCGGGGCTGCCCGACAGCTTCGTGGGCGTCACAACCAAGCTGGCGCCGCGCTTCAACGCCGCCTATGACCTCACGGGCGACGGCAAGACGGCCATCCGCGGATCGGCCGGTCTCTACTATGGCAGAGACGTGATGGCCCTCTACCAGACAGCCTTCCTCAGCAGACCGCCGTACTCCGGCACGAGCGCCGTCGCACGCAACGGCCGGCTCTCCGATCCCTGGTTGACGAGTCAGAGCCCAACTTACAGCTCCTTGCCGTTGCCGTTCACGGACCAGGATCCCGCCAACTACTCATGGCCTTCACAGATCACCGGCCTCTACCAGTTGGATCCGGATTACTCGCTGCCTTCGTCCTGGCAGTGGAACGTCGCCCTTGAACGGGAGATCATCAAGGGAATCCGCCTCGAGCTCGGCTACCAGGGGAATAGCTGCACAACCGGACCGACGAACGTCCAGACGAACCTGGCGGCATGGGCTCCGGACGCGAACGACTCCTCCTCGAACATCAATGCGCGTCGGCCAAACCAGTTCCTCGGCGACAACGCGCCCAGAACGGAGAACAGCGGCCGATCGCGATTCGATCAGATCCTGCTGACCGCGCGCGTGCGCCGGTCAAGCCTGTTCGGCGAGGTGCGTTGGACCTTTACCCACGCGCGGCGCAACTTCAACGGCACCGACGCGGTTCAAAACAACCGCGACTGGGACCAGGGAATCACTTCAGCCACGTACCCGGATCTGATGTTCGACTTCCAGAACAACCACAACATCAGCGGATTTCTCATCTGGAACCTGCCGCTCCTGAAGAACAACAAGGACGTTCTCGGTAAAATCCTTGGCGGATGGTCGCTCACGGCTGACGGTTACATCAACATGCTCAACAAGGGCGCCACCGTCTATACCGGCACCGACACGAACGCCGACGGCTACGGCGCCGATATAGCGGACGTGACGGGGGCCATCAGCTATCCCAAGATCGAGATTACGGGCCAGGATGATCTGCTCTACCAGTGGTTCGACACCTCCGCGTTCGGTTACCCCGGCGGCGTCGGAAGCGGCGTGTTCACCAGCACGACCACCTCTTCCGGCGCAAATGCGCTCAACACGCTTCCCGGCTCCTGGATGCTCAACTCGGCGCTCTTGAAGAGCTTCAATCTGACGGAAGTCGTCAAGCTTCAGGCTCGTTTCGAGGTGTACAACGTGCTCAATCACGCCAATCTCAACGGCCCCAACTCGTCCGTGAGCAGCGGAGACTTCGGCAAGATCCGCGGCAAGTACGGCGAGGGACGCAGGATACAACTCGGAGCGAGATTGCAGTTCTAGCACCCTCCCATGACGGTCATTGGGCCGGGATCGCAAGATCCCGGCCCTTTTTGCCGCCGCTCCACCGGACGCGCCGTATCGATGCTATTTTAATGTCGGTTGAAGTCGGCGATGGACACCGAAAGACGGTTGAACTGAACAAGCGTGACGGACTCTTGACCACGACCATTCAGATCTCGAGCGCAACGGCCGAGCGATCCGCCGGCCGATGGCTGCCGGAATTTCGGTTTTCTAGGATCTCCGACTGGAAACGACGCGTCTGGCTCGTCACGAGCCCCTTCGCGTTCGCAACGAGCGCCTTTTCCGCCGGCGCCGCCCACGATCCTGTCGTCTTCGAGGAGATGAAGACGGCCGGCGTCCGCTTCGTGACCGAACCATGCCGCACGGATCACAAGCATCAACCGGAAACGATGATCTCGGGCATCGCCCTTTTCGACTACGACAACGACGGCTTACTGGACATCTTTGCGGTCAACGGCGCCACGATGCCCGGGCTCGACAAGACCGATCCGAAGTATCACAACCGGCTTTTCAGAAACCTGGGCGACGGCCGATTTACCGACGTGACCGCCGAGGCGGGCGTTGCCGGAAAGAGCTATGAGCTGGGCGCGGCGGCGGCGGATTATGACGACGACGGCGACGTCGACCTGTTTGTGGCCGGCCTTCGAAAAAACATCCTCTATCGAAACAATGGCGACGGCACGTTCGAGGATGTGACCGCCCACGCCGGGCTCGCCGAAGGAGATCCGGAACACGGCACGCTCTGGGCCGTGGCCGCCGCGTTCTTCGATTATGACAATGACGGCCAGTTGGACCTGTTCATCTCCAATTACTGCGTCTGGGATCCGAAGACCGAGCCGATCTGCAACCGCATCGAGGCGCCTGACTATTGCCATCCTGACGGATACGAGGGCTTGCCCAACTCCCTGTTTCACGGCAACGCCGGCGGCACGTTCACGGACGTGTCGGCGGCATCCGGCATCAGGGCGCATATCGGCAAGGGCATGGGCATCGGCCTGGCCGATTTCGACGACGACGGATGGCTGGACGTGTTTCTCTCCAACGACAACTGGCGCGCGTTTCTCTTTCACAACCGGGACGGCCGGCGTTTCGAGGAGATCGGTCTCACGTCCGGAGTGGCCTATACCGAACTGGGCGACGAGATCTCCGGCATGGGCGCGGACGCTCGCGACTTCGACAACGACGGACGCCCCGACGTTTTTCAAACCGCCCTCGACGGGGAAACCATGCCTCTTTTCCGGAATCTGGGGAACATGAGATTCGAGGACTGGACCGGAGTCGCCGGGCTGGCGGCGACGACCCTGGCCAACACGGGATGGAGCAACGGCACCGTCGACTTCAACAACGACGGCTGGAAGGATCTTTTCGTGGCCGGGGGAGCCGTCGTGGACCCGAAGGGCGACTTCGCCGCGCGCGCGTCGCGGGGCAACACCGTCTATATGAACCTGAAAAACGGCCGGTTTGCCGACGTTTCGGAAATGGCGGGCCCGGAGTTCGCGCGCGAAGCCATCCATCGTGGCGCGGCCTTCGCCGACCTCGACAACGACGGCCGGATGGACGCCGTCGTCACGGCGCTGGAAGCTCCGATGGAGATCTGGCGCAACGTCAGTCCGGCGCCCAATCACTGGCTGCTGGTCAAGACGATCGGATCGCACGGCAACCGAGACGGCATCGGCGCGAAGATCCGAATCACGACATCATCCGGCATGCAATGGAATCATGTCAACACGGCCGTGGGTTACGGCTGCGCGTCGGACCACAGAGTCCATTTCGGACTGGGGCGTGATCCGCTTGTCGAGGAGCTGCGAATCCAGTGGCCGAGCGGCGCCGTACAGACAATTCGAGACGTGCCTGTCGACCGGATTCTCACGATCCGCGAGGACGAGGCGACTCCGTCGACGAAACAAGGATAATAGTGTCTTTTATAAGAGGCGGATCATAATGCCGATCACGATCAAGGACATCGCCGCGATGGCCAAGGTGTCCCAGGGCACGGTTTCCAAGGTTCTGAACGAAACTCCCGGCGTCGGGGCGGAGACGAGGAAGCGCATTCTGAAGCTGATTGAAAAGCTGGATTATCAGCCCAACTCGTCCGCTCAGAGCCTCGCCACCCGAAAAACAGGCAGCGTCGGCGTCATCATTCCCCACACCGGAAGCTATTCCATGTCCAGCGACTACTGGCCGATCCTTTTGACGTCGATCACGGAAAAGGCCGCGGCCCAGGGCCTCAACGTCGTTCTCTCCACCGCCCGTTCGGAAGAAGACGTCGATTCCGCCTATAAATCCATCTTGCGTGGAAGACGCGTCGACGGATTGATCGTGAGCGCCGAGCAATTCGGACAGAGACAACTGGCCGAGCTGCTTTTCAAGGGCTTCCCGTTCGTCATGGTCGGCAGAAGCCCGTTCCTGGCCAGTTACTATGTCGACGTCGACAATTCCGGCGGATCCTCCGACATGACGCGGCATCTCATCGACCTGAACCACCGCCGCATCATGATGCTCGCCGGTCCCGAGCATTATCCGAGCGTCAAGGACAGGGTTGAGGGGTTCCGATCCGCCATGGCCGCGGCGGGATGCGCTCCCATCGTCCATCATTTCGCGTACGACGACGAGAACGCCTCGGAAAAAATCAAACGACTCTTCGATGAGCAGCCTCGACCGACCGCGGCGTTCATCGCCGCCGGAGATCTGGCGACCGCCGCCATAAGAGCCACGACCGAGCTCGGACTGGCGATTCCCTCGGATCTGGCGCTGGTCGTCTTTGACGATCACCCGTTATATCAGTACTTCTCTCCCGCGATCACCGCCGTGAGTCAACCGATTCACGAGCTGGGTCAGACCGCGGTCGACTTGCTCTTCGCCCTCATGGACGGTCGAGAGCCGGAAGAAAAACGTCGCATCTTGCAGACCAGGCTCGTGATCAGAGGTTCGTGCGGCACGAAGCTCAT
>JAFGSN010000131.1 GCA_016934575.1 Vicinamibacteria bacterium | reverse complement strand
ATGAAGAGTCGCAACGGCGACGCGGTTCGCTCCCGCGCCAGCGTCAAGAGCCGTCGTTCGCCGTCGAGCTTGCTGCGTCCATAAGCGGTTCCGGGCGCGCAAGAGGCCTCTTCCCCATACGGCGCCGTCGCTTCCCCGTCGAAGACGTAGTCGGTCGAAAAATGGAGCAGAGTCGAGCCTGTTTCACGCGCCGCCAGCCCCAGGCATTCCGGTCCCGCGGCGTTGGCATCCATGGCCCGCGCCGTGTCCGATTCGGCCTGGTCCACCCGTGTGTATGCCGCGCAATTGATGATGTGCGTGAATCGGCAGGTCCGCGCGTATTCGCGCACACGCGGGCCGTCCTTGATGTCAAGATCCAGATCCGTCGCCATGACGTCGATTCCAAGGCGCCGGATTTCCGCGAGGATCTCCCGGGCCAACATGCCGTTCGCTCCCGTCAGCCAGACGCGTGTCAGCCCGGCAGCATCTTCAGCGTTTTCGTGGCGCGTCGCCATGAGGATCATTCCAGCGCGTCATCTGGCCGCCGCTCAACCGCGACATGGTCTCATAGACCGCGCCGACCGTGCCCCGACCAGAGCAACATTCTATGGCGAGTCATTCTTCGGCGTTGAATTTCTGGTCGATGCCCGCGATCGCCTGAAACGGCGGTAAAATTACCCGAAGCGTTTTCTTGAAACGAGGAGGCGGCGGTGATCAATCTCAAGCGAATTCTCGTTCCAACGGATTTTTCCGACAGCGCGAACCATGCGTTAGTCTACGGAACCTCCTTTGCTCGCGAGTATAAGGCGGAGCTGACGTTGCTGCACGTGGTCGAGACCCTCTCGGTCGGATACGCCAGCGATCTCTTTCCCGTGCCGATGGCCGAGGTTTTTCAGGAAATCACCGGTTATGCGCGTTCCGAGCTGGCGAAGTTGTCCGTCACGGCGAGCGCTCGCGGCGTCGCCGTGCGTGAGATGGTGGCTCAGGGCAAGGCCGCCGCCGAGATCATTCGCATCGCTCGCGAAGAGGAGATCGACATGATCGTCCTCGGAACGCACGGGCGCGGCATCATCGACCACGCGCTCTTCGGATCGACGACGGAACGCGTGGTACGCAAGGCCCCCTGCCCCGTCTTGACGTGCCGCCTCAAGGAACACGAGTTCATCGACGAGACGGAAAAATCCTCCGGATGAACGACAAACCGAGCTATTTCCAGGGAACGCCGGACCAGCGGACGAGCATCGCCCCGACCGTCAGCCCGGCGCCGACTGACGTCAAGACCATCAGGTCTCCTTTTTCGAGCGCGCCCTCGTCAAGCGCCGTGCCGAGCGCGAGCGGGATCGTCGCTCCCGTCGTGTTTCCATAACGTTCGATATTCTTGACGACCTTCTCCGGCGAAACGCCCAGGCGTTGTGCCGCGGCGTCGATGATGCGGGCGTTGGCTTGGTGCGCCACATAGAGATCGATGTCGGCGGCCGTCAGACCATGCCGCGCCAGAAGGATCTGCGGCGCTTCCGCCATTTTCCGCGTGGCGTATTTGAAGATCTGTCGTCCGTCCTGGCGGATGAAATGGAGCTTCTGATCGACGGTTTCATGGGAAGTCGACAGCGCGCTTCCGCCGGCCGGCATGTTCAGATATGGAGCGCCCCAGCCGTCGGTCTCGTGATAGAAGTCGAGAATGCCGGTTTCATCCTCTGCGGGCTCGAGGAGAACGGCGCCCGCGCCGTCCCCAAAAAGAATGCAGGTCGAGCGTTCTTCGTAGTCCACGATCGCCGACATGACGTCCGCTCCGACGACAAGGATTTTCCTGTGCGCGCCTGTTTCGATGAACTGCGCGCCGATCGTCAGCGCATAGATGAAGCCCGAGCATGCGGCCGAGACGTCAAAGCACCAGGCGCGGGATGCGCCCAGCTTGTCCTGCAAGATACAGGCGGTTGCGGGAAAGGGCACGTCCGGCGTGATCGTGGCGACGATGATCAGGTCGATATCGGAGGCGCGCATCTCCGCGAGATCGAGCGCCTTTCTTGACGCGTTGAGTGCGATTTCGCTCGTCGGCGTCCCAGGCTCCGCGCGACGCCTTTCCCGGATGCCCGTTCGTGAATGGATCCACTCGTCCGTGGTGTCCACCATCTTCTCGAGATCGGCGTTCTTGACCACTCGGTCAGGGACGTGGCATCCCAAGGCCGAGATGCGCGCTCGCTTTCGGCTCATGTCGGATTTTTCTCCATTGCGTGATCATTGAACGAAACATTGGCGTCCGCAACGAGGCCGCATTAGCGCCTGGGACGACCGGGGCGGCGGGGCGTGGATGTTATAAACGACTGTGTGTGCGTGGTCAAGCGGTCAGAGGGGAGCCCTCTTGAAACAACGGGACGATTCGCGATAATGTCTTGAATCTGGAGCGTCATCGATCGTGACCAAGGGGGAAAAGGCCGCGGTTCAACGCCTGCTCCGAGCAGGCCGAGGATTACTCGAAAAGGGCCTGCCGCGTGAGGCAGCCGACGCGTTCGGACGCGTGCTGTTCAAGGATCCGCGGCGTGATGAGGCACGGCGTGGTCTGGCGCGGGCTCGGCGACTTGTGGCCGAAGAGGCGCGGATTCAAGAGGCTTCTGTCGCGGAGCCGCGAAGCGAGCCTTCCGGGCGAGCGCCATTCTTCTCTCGCGGAAGGCTCAAGCCGGGCGTTCCCGCCACGGATGCTCTCGCCCGCCGCCGTGTTGCTGCGCGCGGATCGCCGCTCTCGCCGTCGGACGTCTTCGTCGTGTCGCGGCGAGCGGTCAAGGCGTCCTCGCGTCGGACGCTCGTGACGTTTTGCGCCGTCTTCTATACGGCGCTTATCGGGATCGTCGCGTTTCAATGGGAGCGCTTCGTCGAAACCCTCGTTCGCACTCCGTCGCCCGTCGGCATTGAATCCGGGCTCATGATGTCGTCGGGACGAACCAGGGGGGAGTTCGCCGTGACGGAAGCGCTGCGACTGGCGGAAGGAGGCGACTCAACGACCGCCCGGTCGCTGCTCGAGACGATCCCCCAAGCGGATCCGGCCTATCCCTTTTCCCGACACTTACAGCGTCGGCTGATGGTGCAACGGGTCGATCCGTGAACTGCCCATCGTGCAACCAGCCTCTTGCGCCGAGCCGCTCCCGCTGCCCCTACTGCGGCCTCACGCTGATGCCGCCCGTTGAAGGCGCGTTGGCTCACGAACCCAGGGAAATAACGCCGCCGGAACGTCCTCGTTCGAATCCTTCGAATCGCGAGAGCGACAAGAAATGGCGTGATGAGGTGCGTCAGCGGGTTCAGAAGCGCCGCCGGTTTCTCGGCCGTGATGAAGAAAAGGAGGAGGAGGAATCGACGCCGTCCGAGCATGTTCCGAACGTGACCATGAATACGCCGGAATTCGTTGAAACGCCGGCGGCGGCGTGCGATACCGTTGATTCACAGGCGCCTTCCTTGATGAAGATGGAGTCTCTCGACCTCACGCTTCACAAAGAAGACGATTACACGCTTCGATCGGATTTTTCCGACGATCGGGAAACGCGCCGATTGACGCCGGAGATCGCCTGGTCGCTCGACGCATCGCCGAGTCAGACCGACCGGCCCGTGGAGCGCCCCGCGACGGCGTTCGAGCGTTTCAAGGCCGCTCTTCTCGACGCGAGTCTGCTTCTTGGACTATCGGCGATCGTCCTCTACTTCGCGGCCAAGGCGGCGCGAACGGCCGTCATGAACCTCGGGAACGTCTGGATGCCTTTGATCCTGTATCTTGTCTTCTTGGGAACGATGTATTCCACTTACTTCACAGGCACGACCGGCAGCACTCCAGGCAAGGTTTTCATGGGATTGAAGGTCGTCAGCTCCGCGGGGCGGCCTCCGACTTACGCGCGTGCCTTCTTGCGCTCATTGCTCGGTATCGCCGGCATCGTTCTCGGGCTCGTCGGGCTCGTCCCCATTTTGCTCGATCCCGCACGCCGCGCGCTTCACGATCAACTGCTGAGAACGCGCGTCGTCAGACGCTGAACATACTCCTAGTCTTTGCGCTCGGTCGACGATGAGGTTCTCACGATGGATGGATTCTCGCTCGATGGAATTCTCGCGGAGCTTCGGCCGCGACTCCTGGGACGATATCTGCGGCGCGTCGCGCTGATCGCCGAACACCTGCTCTCGATCGAGATCTCCGGGGAACGTGAAGCGCGCCTCCTGCTCGATACGTCGCGTGGCGCGGCGTGTATCAGCTTCGTGCTCCGTGAGGCCGTTCGCCGTCTCGCCGACGAATCGTCCGTCTCGGGCAAGCAACGGCACGCGCTTTTATCGTTCAGAAAGCACGTTGAAGGACGCCGGATCGACGCCCTGACGCGAATCGCGGGCGAGAGAATCATCGAACTGACGGCAGGCGATATGCGCCTGGCGATGCGCGCGTCCGGCTCCCTCCCCGCCGTGACTCTGATCCGCGGGGATTCGGCGCTTGCCACGATCGGCGTCGGACCGCCGGTCTGTCCATTGCCGGCGGCCCGCCTCGATCGAGAATGGGACCGGATCGATCTTGCGGAACTGGCGCGCGTCGCGTTGTCCGCGCCGGCCGGGAAAACGCGGACGCGCGCCATTCTCTCCGCATGTCCCCTGCTGGGGTCGGCTCTGGCGGCCCATGTCGGCGGAACGCTGTCTTCACTTCATGATCTGCGTGAGCGTTTACGGAAGACGCGACCGGCGCTCTCCTCGTCATGTTCTTTGGAGGAGTGTCGTGACGTCGATCTGACGGCCTCCGACGCCGTCATTCTCCTTCCCGCTCTTGTCGAAGAGTCCGGCCGTTGTCTGCGCCCGGCTGATTCATGGCTCGAAGCCTCGGCCGTGGCGCTGGAGATGAAGAGACGCGGGAGACGATTTGCGCGGAGGCGTGGAGACGCCCTGAAGGCGGCGCGCCGCATGATTCAGCGTCTCGATCAACTGCGGATTCATCTCGATCAAGATTTGTCCGGACTGGCCGATCCGACCGCGCTCCGACTCCAGGCGGAGGCGCTCCTCGCGTGGAGCGGCCAGCCGCGGGTGGACGACGACGTTGCACTGATTCCCGATCCCCGTCGCGAGGGCGTTCTCCTGCGAGTCGCGATGGATCGGCGGTTTTCAGCGCCGCAGAACGCGAATCGCCTGTACGACAGAGCGCGCCGGATTGAGCGGGCTCGAGAGCGGATCGAGCGGCGCATCGTCGAAACGCGATCGGCTCTCGTTCGAGCTCGACGAGCGGAGGCCCGTGTATTGAATGCGCAAAACCTCGCCGATTTGGGCGATGCCGTGTCGCCGCAACGACCGGCGGCGACCGCGCAGGCCGGGGGAGGAATGCGGCGATATCTGACGTCGCGAGGCCTCTTGCTCATCGTCGGGCGCGGAGCGCGGGAGAATAGCCGGCTCACTTTCGAAGCCGCGCGCCCCGACGATTACTGGCTTCATGTGCGCGACGCCGCGGGAGCGCATGTCATTCTTCGCGATTCCGACAAGCGCGCGGGGCCTCAAGACCTGCGTGAGGCGGCGGCCGCCGCCGCTTTCTTCAGCGCTCTTCGGGGCGCCGCTAACGTGGACGTTCACGTCACCCGTCGCAAGCATCTCCGTGCGGCCAGCGCGCGGGGACGAGTGCGGATCGCACATTCCGAGACGCTGCGCGTCGTTCCATCGAATCCCGACGATTGCCTGCGTCGCGCTTGAAGGAGCGTTTCGGAATGACTCTCGGGTTATGATCTCCGTTATGTCGATATCGAGATCGTGTCGTTCAAGGATGTTCGCCCGCGCGATGATGGTGATGGCCACGGGTCTGGGATCCGGATACTCGCCCATAGCGCCGGGGACCATGGGATCCGTCGTTGGATTGCTGCTCTTCCTGCCGCTAATGAAGCGCTCGATCATCGTTCAGATCTCTTCCATCGCTGCGCTGCTTTTCCTCGCAATCGTCTCTGCGACGGTCGTCTCCCGTCGCGTCGGCCGGAAAGATCCGCGGATCGTTGTCATCGACGAGTGGGTGGGGATATGGGTCACGCTCGTCGGGCAGACCATGACGCCTTGGTTGCTGGTCCTCGCCTTCTTCGCGTTCCGCGTTATGGATGTGATCAAGCCTTTCCCCGCTCGTCGACTCGAAGACTTGCCGGAAGGTTGGGGAATTGTCCTTGACGATTTCGTCGCGGGCCTGTACGCCTATTGCATCGTGTTGGCGGCAAGCCGATGGCTGGGCGCGACTTGAAAGCCGAGATTTTGGCGATCGGCAGCGAGCTGCTGATGCCGGGGAACGTCGAGTCGAACACGTCGTACCTGGAAGAAAAACTGCGCGCAATTGGCGTGGATGTCGCGGCACGTCATGTGCTTGCGGACGATGTCGAGCTTCTGCGTTCGGCATTCGCCGTCTCGCTCCAGCGGGCGGACATCGTCATCGCGACCGGCGGTCTGGGGCCGACCGACGACGATCGCACCCGTGAGGCGGCCGCGCTGGCCGTGGATCGGCCTCTTGAACGCGACGCGACGGCGCTCGCGGCCATTCGCTCGCGCTTTGCTCGTTTTTATCGGGAGATGGCTCCGGTCAACGAACGGCAGGCCGATCTCATCGCGGGAGCGAGGCTTGTGCCTAATGAGAACGGTACGGCCCCGGGACAACTGCTTGATTGGCGCGGTCGGATGCTTATCCTGCTGCCAGGGCCGCCTTTCGAGATGCGTGAGATGTTCGAGTCGCGGATTCTGCCAATGATCCGCGACCTGGCGGGCGGGTCCGTCCTGGTCACGAAGGTGCTTCGCGTCGCCGGCATGGGAGAGAGCGACGTTGATCAGCTCGTGGCGTCCATATACGCGCGCTTTGACAATCCGCGTACGACGATCCTGGGCGGTCCGGCGCAGGTTGAGCTGCGCCTGACGGGAAGCGGCGCAACCGTGATGGAAGCCGAGGAGCGCATTGAACGATTGGCCGCCTTGTTGCGTTCGCGGCTGGGCGATCGTTTGTTCACGGAGGATGGTCGCGAGCTGCACGAGATCGTGGCCGAGCTTCTGTCGCAACGGGGCCTGACTCTGGCCGTGGCTGAGTCCTGCACGGGCGGGCTTCTCTCGGCGCTGTTGACGAGCGTTCCTGGCTCGAGCGTCTTTTTCGAGCGCGCATACGTGACTTATTCCAACGAGGCTAAAGTCGAGTTGCTGGGAGTCGGTCACGGAAGGGTCGACGAGTTCGGAGCCGTTTCCGCCGAGGTGGCCGCGTCGATGGCCGAGGGCGCGCGTAAAGCGGCGCGGACGGCGATCGGCTTGGCGATCACCGGTATCGCTGGTCCGGACGGCGGATCGAAGGAAAAGCCGGTGGGATTGGTGTTCACGGCCTTATCGGGCGCGGCGGGCGCCGGCGTCCGGCGATCGCTCTTCCCGGGCAACCGCGCGCGCGTGCGCGCGGCGGCGGCGCAAACCGCCCTGGAGATGCTTCGTCGCGGCCTCCTCGACCTGTCGGCGACATGAGGCCAAGGCGATGATGATCGGCGTCGATGACAGCGAAAAGACGATTCGTTCGTTCGTCGCGCTTGCGATCGACGAACCGATGCGTTCTAGGATCATCGGCGTCGTACGTGATCTGCGCGGGCGCATCCGGGATGTGCGTTGGGCGAGTGACGCGCAGATACACGTGACGCTGCGTTTTCTGGGGCAGGCGTCGCTCGCGGCCCTTGAAAAATTGAAGGTCTCTCTGGCGGTCGCGGCCGCCGGCTGTCCGCCGGAAGAGGCGCTTTTCTCGGAGCTAGGCGTCTTTCCCGCGCGCGGGAATCCGCGGGTGCTCTGGCTGGGCATGACGCTGACGCCGGCGTTATTCGCTCTACAGAAGGCATGCGCCGACGCGGCGGTTGCCGCGGGATTTCCTCCGGATACGCGTCCCTTTCGTCCGCACCTGACGCTCGGTCGCTGGCGTTCGCTCGCGCGACGGCCTACTCTCCCGGATGTGGATCTCGGACGTGCGCCGTTCTCGCGCGTCATTCTTTATCAAAGCGAACTCAGGCCCGCGGGCGCCATTTACACGCCGTTGCAGGTATGCATGCTCGGATCGGCCGGGGAATGAAGGTCATGCCGCCGCTCGTGATCCTCGTCGCGTACCTGCTCGGATCGATTCCGTTCAGCCACTTCGTCGCATGCCGACGCGGGGTGGACCTTCGCCGCGTCGGGAGCGGCAACGTCGGCGCCTCGAACGTGCTGCGCAGCGCCGGAGTCGCGGCGGGACTGGCGGCCCTGATACTCGACGTCCTCAAAGGCGCCTTGGCCGCCGGATTCGCGTTGTGGCATGATCCCCGGAGCCACATCCCCGAGATCGCCGCTTTCATGGTCGTTCTCGGACACGTTTTTCCCGTGTGGCTGCGATTTCGCGGCGGCAAGGGCGTCGCGGTCGCCGCGGGCGCTTTCATTATCCTGATGCCGGCGCCCCTGCTCGGTTCGCTGGCGGTTTTCGTGATGCTTGTGTCGCTTTCACGCGTTGTCTCGCTCGGATCGATCGGCGCGGCGATGTCGTTGCCGATTCTCGCGGCGCTCATGGCCGAGCCGCGCGCCGGCATCGGCGTCGCCGCGGGCGTGTCGTTCATGATTGTGCTCAAGCATCATTCAAACGTCTCAAGACTCGTTCGTGGCGCCGAGCCGCGGCTCGCTTGGCGCGGGACGCGGCTTAAGGAGCATCGCAGTTGATCATCGCGGTGATCGGGGGGGGCGCCTGGGGAACTGCGCTCGCCGCTCACATGACAAAGGCGGGTCACGACGTTCGACTCTGGGCTTTCGAGCGCGAGATCGTCGAGCGTATTAATCGGGAACACAGGAATACGTTCTATCTTCCTGACATCGATCTGCCGCCCAAGCTCGTCGCGATGCATGTTGTCGCCGAGGCAGTGACCGGCGCCGAGACGGTCGTGATGGCCGTTCCTTCGGAATTCAGCCGTTCCATGTACCGAGATCTCGCTCCCCGCCTTGAGCCCATGGCGACGATCGTCTCCGCCACGAAAGGGATCGATATCGACACCCTGCAACGGATCAGCCAACTTGCCACGGAGGAAATCGGCGACCATCCCGTGGCCGTCCTGTCGGGACCATCTTTTGCGATCGAGGTCGCTCGCGAGCAGCCCACCGCCGTCGTCGCCGCCTCTTCCGATCTGCATGTGGCGGATCGAATCCAGCGGCTTTTTGCGACGCGGTTCTTTCGAGTTTATTCGAGCGACGATATCATTGGCGTGGAGCTTGGCGGGGCGCTTAAAAACGTCATTGCGCTTGCTGCCGGCGTTCTCGACGGCCTTGGTTTCGGCCACAACACCCTGGCGGCGTTGATCACGCGCGGTCTTGTCGAGATCTCCCGCTTGGCCGTCGCGTTCGGCGCACGCGCCGAGACCCTGGCCGGACTGGCAGGACTGGGGGATCTTGTTCTCACCTGCACCGGAAGCCTTTCACGGAACCGGCGCGTCGGCCAGGCGATCGGCCGGGGCAAGCCATGGCGGAGCGCTCTCCAAGGCAATGTCGCCGAAGGCATCCGGACGACCCTAGCCGCGTGCGCGCTGGCTGAGCGCGTCGGCGTCGAGATGCCCATCGCGTCCCAGATGAAAGCCGTGATCTATGACGGCAAGTCGCCGATGGCGGCGGTGGACGAGCTCATGCTTCGTCGCCTCAAAAGGGAGTAGAGTGGGTTAAACTGAGGTCATTGAGCGCGCCTTGGAGGCATCTGGCGCGCGCTGGGTTCTATATGTACCGTCTGCTTTTTCAGGACGGCGAGTCTCCTCAAAGCTACGCTTTCGAGAAGGGAGAGGTCATTATCGGACGCTCGCCGGATTGTCAGGTCGTCCTCAAGGACTTCGGCATCTCGCGCAATCACGCAAAAATCGTCGTCAATGACACCGGGCCGTATATCGTCGACCTCAACTCCAAGAACGGCACTCAGGTCAACAACGTTCCTGTCATGGAGGCGCCTCTCAAGGACGGCGACCGTATTCTGCTCGGCAAGTTTCTACTCACGTTCACCAAGAGCCTCGAGGGGCGCGTTGTCTTCGATGAGGCCAAACCGCTTCATGAAGAGCCCGGCACGATTATTCGAAGCGTCGGGGAGCTCTCAAGGCTTTTAACAAGCCCGTCTCTGACCCCGCGGGCCGTCGAGGCGCAGCGCGCGGCCTCCGACGTTCAGGAGATCGAGCGCTCCAATCGCATTCTCAAGGTCCTCACCAAGGTGGCGGAGACGCTCATCGCCGTGCGACCGGTGGAGGAAGTGCTCGAACAGGTCATGGACATCGTCTTCGAGCATGTCGACGCCGATCGCGGCTTCCTGATGCTTTTCGACGAGACGCGCTCCAAGCTCGTTCCCATGGTGATCAAGCATCGCAATGCGCGCGGCGGCGAACCGGGTCAGATTTCGATATCCAAGACGATCGCCAACCGCGTGGTTGCGGAACGAGTTTCGATCCTCACGTCGGACGCGCTCGTGGATCCGCGCTTCGGCTCGGAAGATTCGATTCGCATCCACGGCATTCGCAGCGCCATGTGCGCGCCTTTGTGGCACAAGGATCAGGTGATCGGCATCATCCACGTCGACTCGCCGATGCTGGTGAATTGCTTCGGTCTCAACGACCTCGATCTGCTCACGGCCCTGGCCAACTACGCCGCCGTCGCGGTCGAGCGCTCACGACTCAACGCCAAGATCGTGGCCGAGGAGCGCAAGCGCGAGCGTCTGGCGCGTTTTCTGTCCCCGCAGGTCACGAGCCGCATCCTAGCCGCATCCGAATCGCAGGCCATGCTGCTTGGCGCGCCCGAGGATCGCGAGGTCTCGGTTCTCTTTGCGGACATCGTCGGCTTTACGAGCATGGCCGAGAAGATGAGCCCGGCCGCCGTGGCCTTGTTTCTGAACGACTATCTCTCTCGCATGACCGACACCGTGTTTCGTTTCGAGGGAACCCTCGACAAGTACATCGGCGACGCGGTGATGGCCGTTTTCGGCGCGCCGTTGGACATGCCGGACCACGCCGAACGCGCCATTCGCTGCGCGCTCGAGATGCGGGAGCGCCTGGAGGAGTTCAACGCCGAACACAAGGAGGGCCCCAAGATCCAGTTCCGTATTGGCATCAACAGCGGTCGCGCCGTTGCGGGCGAGATCGGCAGCATTGCCAAGACGGAGTACACGGTGCTCGGCGACACCGTGAATATCGCCAGTCGTCTTGAAAGCGCGGTGGCCCAGCCAGGATCGATCGTGATCGGATCCGCGACGCACGCGCTCGCGAGCTCGAAGTTTTCCTGTCGCAGCCTCGGCCTGTTCGCCGTGAAGGGGAAGGAACACGAAGTGGCGGCCTTTGAGGTCGAGGCGTGTTTGGAAAAGGAGGGGAGCTAGCGGCGATGTCGAAGGCGCGCCCTCGCGGCCGGATACTTTTTTCACTGCTCTTGCTGCTGCTCGCGGTGGGGCCGCTCCCGCTTCTGTTCACGGCGCACAAACTCGTCTCGACCACGCACGAAAGCCTCGAGCTCGACCAGAAGAGCATCCAGCAGGACAAGGCGCGCGGCTTGGCTCAGCAGGTGGCGCTCTACATCCAGAGCCTAAGAATGCAGGTCCAGGCGATCGCGCAGACTCTGGCCGTGGAACCGAGAAGCGGCGTTTTCACGGATCGTATCGAACGCATTCGAAATGCGCAAAGTCTGCGCGAGCTGGTTGATCCCGACAGTCCCATTCCGATTTACTACATCGGCATCGTGGATCTCTCCTGCACCGGCGTTGGATCCGGCGTTCAGCTTCCTGAGCCGGAGATCGACGATTTCTTGCACCAGGCGTGCATGCGTGGTCGTGAAGGCGGGTCCATGGTGAGCGAACCGGTGCTCGCTTCGTCCGTCAAGGAGCCCGTGCTGGTCGTATCGTCGCCTTTCCGAGGAATGCAAGGCCAGGTCGAAGGCGTCGTGCTGGTCGTGGCCGGGCTGGGTCCCTTATGGCGAATGACCGCGGAGATGGCCCAAGGCGGCATTGAGGTCTACATTGTCGATCGACGTGGAAATCTCGTGGCGCATTCCGATCCCGCGCGCCTGGGCGTTCAGACGAACATGTCGGGTATCGAGATCGTCGATCAATTCATCCAGTACGGGCAGACGATGTCGCTCACCGGAGCGTTCACCGTCGCGAGCGAACAGGGACCGATCCGTTATCTGGGAACATACGCCAGCATTCAGGACGATATGGGATGGGGAGTCATTGTTCAGGTGCGGGAGGCGGAGGCCTTTGCCAGCGTGCGCCGGTCGCGCACGGAATCGTTCTGGTTGGTGGCTCTCGTGACGCTCGTCGCCGTCGTTTTGGGGACCCTGTTCGCGGGGGAAATCAGCCGCCCCATCCGCGCGCTGGCCCGCGGCGCTCACAGGCTCGCCGGCGGCGATTACGGGACGCGAGTGCGAGTGCGGAGCAGCAACGAGGTCGGCGTCCTGGCCGAGGCCTTCAACCAGATGGGCGAGGAGATTCAGAAGGCGATCGAGCAGATTCGCGAGGCGGCCGCGAAGAACAAGGAGTTGTTCGTGGGCTCGATCCGCATGCTGGCCAACGCCATTGACGAGAAAGACCCGTACACCCGCGGCCACTCCGATCGTGTCGCGCACTATGCGAAGACGACGGCGAAGTATCTCGGCATGAGCGAGCAAGAAATCGAGCGCGTGTATCTTTCTGGTATTCTTCACGACGTGGGCAAGATCGGAATCGAGGATAAGATACTGCGCAAGGCCGGCTCGCTGACCGAAGAAGAGTTCGCCGTCATGAAGCAGCATCCCAGCAAGGGGGGGCACATCCTGGCGGCTGTTCCCATGCTCAAGGAGATGACGGGCGACGGTCTCAAGCACCATGAGAACATGGACGGAACCGGCTACCCCGAGGGCCTCAGAGGCGAGGAGATTCCCCTTCTTGGGCGCATCGTCAGCGTTGCCGACGCTTTTGATGCCATGACAACGGATCGCCCCTACCAGAAGGCCATGACGTTCGAGGCGGCGCTGGCCCGCCTGCGCTTTCTCGCCGGAGCCAAGTTCGATCCCGCCTGCGTGAGCGCGATTGAGAAGGCCTATACGGCCGGCGAGTTTTTGCGTGAAGCGACGCCGACCAGCGTTGTCTCCGACGATCAGAACGAAACGAAACCGTCCGGCGAGGAGAATTCGTTCGATAACCGACGGGCGGTCGCTCGGTGAAGGAGGGATGGCGTATGACGAACCGCCTCATGCTCTCGTTTTTACTGGCGCTTGCCTGCCTGGAAAATCCCGTGAATGGCCAGATCCCGCCGCCCGGCGCCGAGGCGTACTTTGAATCCGGAAACCGGCACCTGCGTAACGGCCGGATGAAACAGGCGATCGAGGAGTTCAAGCGCGCTCTCAAGCTTGCTCCCAAGAATCCCTACTACATGAAAGGGCTGGGGATCGCCTATCTCGCGCACAACGATTTCAAAAACGCCATCGAAATCTATCGCAAGATCCTTGAAATCAACCCTTACTACGTCGATGCGCGCAACGATCTGGGAACGGCCCTGATCCTTTCCGGGAAACGCGAGGAAGGCAAGCAAGAGATACTAAACGCCTTTCAGGACGCCACGAATCCCACGCCGGAGGTCTCGGCGCGAAATCTCGGACAGGCTTTTTACGAGGAGAGAAAGTACGCGGAGGCTCTGCAGTGGTTTCAGGCGAGCGCCGCTCGCAACGCGACGTACCCCGACGCCCATGTCGGAATGGCGAACGCGCTCATCAGCCTGGGGCGTCTCGAACAGGCGGTGGTTCAACTCGAGCAGGCCGCCAGGGACACGAGAGAGGATCCCGAAGTCGTCTTGGCCCTGGGCGAAGCGTTTCTGCGCGCCGGTCGCTTCACGGACGCGCGACAACGACTTGAGCAGCTTATTGAAAAAGAAGCGTCGAGCCCCCGAGGTCGGCGAGCCGCCGAGTTGCTCAAAGCCATCCCCAAGTGATGCCTCATGATCTACCGCAAGATTCTCGATGAGTTGGTCGCGGCCGTGGACGGGAGCGACGGGGCGTTGCTGCTCGACGCCAATGGCGAGGTCGTCGAAGGCGCGGGCGCTGCCGATGAACGGCTGCAGTTGATCGCCGCTTACCAGGGCATCGCGCTCGGCTCGGCGCAGAAGACGTCGGATCGGTACGATATCGGTTCGATCGAGTATTTGCTCTGTCGTTATAGGGCGGGATCCGTGATCCTGCGACCGCTGAAAGAAGGATTTTATCTGATGCTCGCTCTCGGGGCGCAGGCCAGCGTCGCTCAGGGATTGCGGCATTCCGATTCGGCCAGGGAACGGCTTGACGCCGAGATGTGAGATCTCGACCGGCCGCAAGTCGACAGGGAATCCAGCTTGACCATTGCCGAACGCTTGAAGAAGGGCTTGGCGCGGACTCGCGCGACGATCGAGACGCCGATCGATCTGCTCCGAGGGCGCCGCTCGTGGTCGCCCGCCGATCTTGACGCCGTCGAGGCGGTGCTGCTTGCGGCCGATTTTGGACCATCCGCGGCGCGGAGGGCGATCGAGCTGCTCAAACACAACGGTCGTGCGATCGGTGACGGCGGACGTGACGCCATGCGTGAGCTGCTGCTTGGAGAGATTCGGCGTTCACTCGAATGTTCAGCGGTCGCCGGCGACGTTCACGCTTGCCCGCGCGTGAGTTTCTTCGTCGGAGTGAACGGCACCGGCAAGACGACGACTATCGGCAAGCTGGCCCACGTCCGTGCGAAGGAGGGACACCGCGTCCTTCTGTGCGCTGCGGACACGTTTCGCGCCGCCGCCGCGGAGCAACTCGAAGCATGGGCCGAACGTAGCGGCGCGGCGTTTCACCGGGGCGCCGCGGGCGCCGATCCCTCGGCGGTTCTGACCGACGCTCTCCGGGCGGCTCGCGCCCGCGGCCATGAAGACGTTCTCGTCGACACCGCCGGCCGTCTTCACACCAAGGGCAACCTCATGGCGGAGCTGTCGAAGATGGCGCGCGTCGCCGCCCGCGAGGTGAGCCGGGCGCCTCATGAAACCCTGCTTGTTCTCGACGCCACGGTTGGCGGCAACGGACTCGTGCAGGCGCGGGAGTTCGCGCGCGCGTTGCCTCTGACCGGGCTTGTTCTGACGAAGCTGGATGGAACCGCAAAAGGAGGCGTGGCCGTGGCCGTCGTCGAGGAGCTGAAGGTTCCCATTCAATATATCGGAGTCGGCGAAGGGATCGACGACCTTTTGCCCTTCGAGGCCGCGGCATTCGCCGAGAACTTGCTCTGGTGCTGAAGCGGGGAGATTGATTCGTGCGCAAAGACGGTTCTCGGCCAGGGGCGAAGAGCGACTCCGACGAACGATGGATGCGGCGCGTGTTATCGCTTGCCGCACGCGGCGCGGGCGAGACCAATCCCAATCCCATGGTGGGATGCGTCATCGTGAGAGACGGCATGCGAATTGCCGAGGGTTATCATCGGCGTGCGGGAGAGCCTCACGCGGAGGTCGTCGCCCTGGAGCGCGCGAGGCATCACGCGCGAGGCGCGACGCTTTACGTGAATCTCGAGCCTTGCGTCCATCATGGACGGACGCCGCCTTGCGCGCCGCGTATCGTGACCGCGGGTATTCGTCGTGTCGTGGTTGCGCTGCGCGATCCGAATCCGAAGGTCGACGGTCGCGGTCTTGCATGCTTGAGACGAGCCGGCGTCGACGTGCGTATTGGCGTTCTGGGCGCAGAGAGCGCGTATCTGAATCGCCGGTTTCTCGTTTCCTCCAAATGCGGTCGTCCCTATGTCCTGCTCAAGGCCGCGATCACGCTCGACGCGCGGATCGCGACGTCGGATGGAAGGTCGAAGTGGATCACGAGTCGCGCACAGCGTGATGAGGCACGCCGGCTGCGCCGACTTCACGACGCCGTGGTCGTCGGCATCGGCACCGTTCTGCGGGACGATCCGATGCTCATGCCGAGCGATCGGCCCCGGCGTCCTTTCTTTCGTGTCGTCTTGGATTCGCGACTGCGGATTCCTCTGCGGAGCCGACTCGTGCGCTCCGCGCGACATTCGCCGGTGATCGTCGCCGCGGCGCGCTCGTCTCCGCGCCGGCAGCGTGCCCTCGAGGCCGCCGGTGTCGAGGTCGTCCTTGCGGCAGGTCGTGATGGGCGCGTCTCTTTGAAGCGATGCCTGAGGCGGCTCGTTCATCGAGGAATCACGAGCGTCATGGTCGAAGGCGGCTCGGAGGTTCTCGGGTCCTTCCTCGCCGAGCGGTTGGTCGACGAGGTCGCGCTCTTCCGGGCGCCTTTGCTCCTGGGCGGCCGCCGCAGTCGTCCCGTTTTCGGCGGTCCAAATCCCAAACGTATCGCGGAGTCGCTGCGCATGTCTTCGTCGCATCCGATTCTCGGCCAGCAAAGGCCGGTGGGCGAGTCATGTGAAGTCTGGTATCCGATACGGGGCGCCGTCTCCCGACTTGCTCGGTATTGGCGTTCGTCGCGCGCGCTGTCATAATCGGCTCGTTGGATGAGCGCCGCTCCCAACGCATTCGGTGGGATAGAGGCGTGCGGCCATGCCTCGGGCGCGTGCGGGGACGGGAGCGTGAGGATTGTTTACAGGAATCGTCGAGGAGACCGGTCGGATTGAGAGCGTCGAGCGGCACGCCGATATCTTGCGTGTCCGCATCGCCGCCGATCGAACGATCAGGGATCTGGCGGTGGGCGGATCCATCTCCGTGAATGGCTGTTGCCTCACGGCCGTCGGCGTCGATCAAGCCGGCTTCGTGTGCGAGCTCATGGGAGAGACGCTTGCCCGTACACGTTTCGAAGAGCGATTCCGGAACGGAGCGCTTGTCAATCTCGAGCGTCCCATGAGAGCGGACGGCCGCTTCGACGGCCATATCGTACAAGGCCATGTCGACGGCGTCGCCCATGTTCTGGAGATTCGCCGGCTCGGCGAATCGGCCGAAATGACGATGGCTATTCCACCGGGGCTCGAGCGCTACATCGTTGAGAAGGGCTCGATCGCGGTGGACGGCATATCTCTGACTGTCGCCACTGTTGGTCCTGACCGCTTCACGGTCGCCTTGATTCCCCACACGCTCGATATGACCAATCTCGGCGGGATGCGTCCTGGAGACATGGTCAACCTCGAGATGGACATTATCGCCAAGCACGTGGAGCGTCTGCTGTTCTGGCGCCATGAAGGCGAAGCCGCGCAGCGCGTCACCGAGGGCGATCGTGCCGTTTAGCGACATTCCCGAGGCGCTGGAGGACATGCGCTCCGGCCGAATGATCGTCGTCGTTGATGACGAGGGTCGTGAGAACGAAGGCGACCTCACGATTGCCGCCGAGAAAGTCACGGCCGAACACATCAACTTCATGGCGCGTCACGGGCGCGGACTCGTCTGTCTGCCGATGACCGGCGAACGTCTTGACGAGCTTCGTGTTCCGCTGATGGTGCGGGACAGCGAGAATAGCGCGCGTTTCGGCACGGCATTCTGCGTTCCGATCGAAGCCCGCGACGGAACCACGACCGGGATCTCGGCCGCCGATCGAGCGCGCACGGTGCTGGCCGCGATCGATCCGCGAACACTGCCTTCGGATCTCATCCGTCCCGGACACATGTTTCCCTTGCGCGCGGTTTCCGGCGGCGTCCTCGTTCGCGCGGGTCAGACCGAAGCCGCCGTTGACTTGGCGCGGCTGGCGGGGATGATTCCCGCCGGAGTCATCTGCGAAATCATGGATGACGACGGGACGATGGCTCGTGTTCCTCGGCTCGAGGCGTTTTGCGCGACGCACGGTCTGCGGATGATCACGATCAAGGATCTCATTCAGTACCGCATGCGGCACGAGCGACTGGTGCGCCGGGTCGCCGAAGCCAACCTGCCGACGCGATACGGTCCGTTCCGGATTCTTGCCTTCGAAAGCATGATCGACAAAGAACACCACGTTGCGCTCGTCCGGGGGGAGATTCGCCCCGGAGACGTCATTCTGGTTCGCGTTCATTCCCAATGCTTAACGGGCGACATCTTCGAATCAACACGCTGCGATTGCGGCGCGCAGCTCGATCGCGCCCTCGGATTGATTGCAGCCGAAGGTCAAGGCGTCCTGCTCTATCTGCGTCAAGAGGGGCGCGGGATCGGCCTGTTACACAAGATCATGGCCTATCAACTTCAGGACCAGGGACATGATACGGTCGAGGCCAACGAGGCTCTGGGTTTCCAACCCGACCAGCGGGATTACGGCATAGGGGCCCAGATTCTCGCCGAACTGGGCCTGCATCGCATTCGTCTTCTGACGAACAATCCACGCAAATTCGTGGGGCTCGAAGGTTACGGGCTGACCGTCACGGAAATGGTGCCGATCGAAATCGAGCCGGGCGAGGCCAATCAACGTTATCTCAAGACAAAAAAGGAGAAACTCGGCCATCGACTGAACCGGGTTTAGCGCTTGTTCGGAGCACGGCGGCGCTTTCTATGAGCAGGCATTGAGACAGGAATTCCTGAAAAGCGTTTCGCTCTTCCACGAGATTGACGATGACGATCTGGTGCATATGCTCATGGTTGGCCTCGTCAAGCGATACGCGCAGGGCAGTGTGATTCTCACCGAAGGATCGACGGGGGGCTGCCTGCACATTATCCATTACGGCGAGGTGCGGATCACCAAGCGAGTGCCGGGTTTAGGCGAAGAAGCGCT
>JAFGSN010000130.1 GCA_016934575.1 Vicinamibacteria bacterium | reverse complement strand
GGCTTGCGCGCCTCGCTGCGCCCCATGGCGATCGTGCCGCCCAGAGTCGCGAATTCGTAGTGGACGACCGTGCGGCCGTGCTGGCTTCTCGAATGGCGCGTCACCAGCGCAAGCGCTGGGCGGCCTTCGGACAGCAGCCGCCGCTGTCCGCCGATGACCAGCGGCGGTACGACGCCGGCCGCCAGCAATCCGAGCCCGACCAGGATTGGTATGAAGGCCGGCATCGGTTGAGGCGGATTGTCCCGCAGGCGGACCACTCGCGGATCCGACGGCAGGAAACGCACCGTGAGCGCCGATCCTATTCGCAGGTTCCGCCAGATTCTGTACCGCGCGGGGGCCTGACTCTCGAAGTCGCGGTCCCCGACTCGGAATCGGAACGCGATCCAAGGCTGATGATCCTTGCCGCGCTCGCGCCAGAGGCGCGTCACTTCCGCTCCCGCGTCACGACCCTTGACCTCGAACAACCGCGCCGTCCGGCGTTCCCGTTCAGCGATGAGATCGAGACCGGCGACGGCGGCCAGAGAACATGCCAGCATCGCCACAGAGAACGCCGCGAGCGCCCGTCCGCCCGGAGTGAGCATCACCTCCCGGGGGCGCGACCGATCGAGCCCGCCCGGCGGCGTCCAATGTCTTGAGAGTTGTTGAAGCTTTATCCTGTCCGTCATGACTCATCCTCCGAGGCACGATTGTCCGCGGCGCCGTCGCCGCGGGAGGCGGGCAGGCGGCCCGCCTCCTTCAGCACGCGCCGCAAAAGGAACTCGATCTGGGCGTTCAAGCTGCGTAGCTCGGCGTCCGCCCAGCGCTGCAGCGCCTCATGCGTCGCCGGGTCGAGGCGGAGCAGGAATGCCTTGCGCGGCGCCATCTCGTGATCCCCTTCGGCTCGACTACTGGTAGAGCGTGCCCGTGTTCACCACCGGCTGCGCGTCGCGATCGCTGCACAGAACGACCAGCAGGTTGCTGACCATGCTCGCCTTGCGTTCCTCGTCGAGCTTCACGATCTGCTTGCTATTAAGCTGATCCAGGGCCATCTCCACCATGCTCACGGCGCCCTCGACGATCTTCTGTCGGGCGGCGATGATGGCGCTCGCCTGCTGCCTGCGGAGCATGGCGCTGGCGATCTCCGGCGCGTAAGCGAGATGGCTGATGCGAGCCTCGATTACCTCCACGCCGGCGCGGGACAGGCGCTCCTGGATCTCCTCGCGTAGACGATGGTTGATCTCAGTCGCCGAGCTGCGCAGCGAGATGCGGCCCTCCTCGTGAGCGTCGTAGGAATAGCTCGTCGCCAGATTGCGGACCGCCGCCTCGCTCTGAACGTGGACGAACTGCTCGTAGTCGTCTACGTGGAAGATGGCCTCCGCCGTTTCGATCACGCGCCATACCACGACTGCGGCGATCTCGATCGGATTGCCGTCGCGGTCATTGACCTTCAGCTTCGTCGTCTCGAAGTTGCGAACGCGCAGCGAAACCCGGCGCCGGAGCGTCAAGGGATTCACCCAAAAGAAACCCTGCTCCTTGATTGAGCCTTTATAGACGCCGAAAAGCTGCACGACCTTGGCCTGGTTGGGATTCACAACGGCGAGGCCGTGCAGACAGCCCGCGGCGACGACGATGGCGACAGTCCAGAGAAGGATTGTCGCGGCATCCTCGGCGCGAATCGCCCGTACCAGCATGGCGATGGATCCGATGATCGCAGCGCCAATGACGCCCAGCATGAGCCAGCCCGAATATCCCTTGATCACTCTTTCTCGCAGCATGACGTTTCCTCCAATGCTATCGGAACGATAGCAAAATGATATCGCTTTGTCAAGAGATATTGCACGCCAACGACATTGACGGCCTGGCCCACGACGCTGCGGGGCGCATCGACTTGCGCGCACTCCTCCCGTTTTCCCCAGCTCTTGAAGCCCGGCTACGACCGGCAAGCGGTTGAGCGGATCTTCCAGGTGATCGACAAGCGCATGGCCGGCGTCAATGAGTGTCGACATTCAAGTGCGATGTGACGCGTCGAGATTAGCACGGCGACCCCGCTTAATCCGGTGCAATCCGCGCGGCGGGCGGGTGTGCTACAGTGACTTTGGTGAACAAACGCCCGTCTCTAACCTCGAATTTTCCCGTCCGGCGCGGATTGGTTTCGGCGATTGCCGGACCACGCCATCAATGTGCGGCCAACCCGACGTAGCCGCCGGACTTCGCCATGATCGGTTCCGTGCGCGCCGGCCTGGCGCGTTACGCGCTGATGTTCCAGTCGGGACAGTCGCGCCGCTGAAACGGAACAATGGCCGACACGCAAGATTGGCGCGATTGCGGCCGCCAGTCCGATTTGGATTCCGTCCTTGAAGCCTCGGGATCTGCGGGAGCAATTACGCGACGCTTACGATCCCGGTTTCCGAGGATTCCATCGTCTGATGGAAAAGCGAATTCGCACTATTCTCATGGTCTCGAATCCGTATGAATCCTTCAGTCTCTCGCGCGATTATTCGCTGACCCAGGATATCTATGGAACGTCTCAGCTTTTGCACTTGCAGAACGTTCCTCAGATCGTTTCGGTTCTCTCCGCGGAAGAAGCCCTGCGCATTCTCGAGCATGAGCGCCTGGATCTGGTGCTGGTCTCGGCCAATCTGCCGGACATGGACACTTCAGAGTTCGGTCGCAGGGTCAAGTCCATCCGTTCGGATCTGCCGGTGGTCATGGTCGTTTTCGACGGACAATGGTTCGATCAGGCATGCGCGGGCGCGGAGCCGCAAGGCGTCGACTGGACGTTCGCCTGGCGCGGCAGCGCCAACGTTCTGCTCTCGATCATCAAGCTGGTCGAGGACGACCTGAACGTCGATCAGGATTTGCGACTGGCATCCATCGGCATCATCCTCGTCATCGAGGACGCGGTCGAGCATTACTCGCTGCTTCTTCCGCACCTCTATGCGATGCTCATGCAGCGGACTTTCTCCCTCGTGCCGGAGGGCATCAACGAGAGCGAGCGGCAGGTCCGCACGCGCGTGCGCCCGAAAGTGCTTCTAGCGCGCACGTTCGTCGATGCGCGCGAGCGTTTCGAGCGCTACGAGGGCTCGCTTGTCGGAATCATCTCCGACCTCAGGACCTTTCACGACGAACGCCTCGATCCGGGATCCGGCGAGCGATTTCTGCGCGACGTCCTGGAACGTGCGCCGGGAATGCCGATCCTGGTGCAGTCGTCGGATCCGGACGTGGCCGCGGTCGCGAAGGCGCTCGGCGCTCGGTGCCTGAACAAGCGCAGGCCCGACATGCGCGCCGTGCTCGAGCGGTTCGTGCTCGAGGACGTCGGCTTCGGGGATTTCATCTTCAGACAACCGAACGGACAGGAGGTCCGGCGAGTCGCGAACATGCCGGAGATGGAAGACGCGGTCCTGACGGTTCCGGAGGAGTCGCTGATCTATCACACCAGACGCAACGATTTCTCGCACTGGTTCCGGGCGCGGGGCGAGACGACACTGGCCGGGGTGTTGCGGCCGATCGGCGTGTCCGATTTCTCGTCGATCGCCGAGATGCGCGATTACCTGAATTCGGCCGTTTCGATCGCGCGCAAGGAGAAATACCGAGGCGCGATAGCCGATTTGCGGCCGCCCGAGTTCGATCCCGCCTATCCCTTTCTCGTTCTGGGCCGAGGCTCCCTGGGCGGGAAGGGGCGCGGGCTGGCTTTTGTTTTCCGGCAGCTCAGCCAGAGGTTGAAGAATGAGCGCCTGGAAGGGATCCGGACGCGTCTCCCGCGCACTCTGGTCGTCGCGACGCGTGAGTTTGACGGTTTTCTCGAAGACAACAATCTCGGCGCGGCGGTTCTTGAGGGGCTCGACGACGATGTCGTCCGGCGTCGTTTCGCCGAGGGGCGTTTGAATGACGAGCTTCGCGGGGCGCTCAGAAGTTACGTCGCGAGCGTCCGCGTTCCGCTGGCCGTGCGCTCGTCGAGCATTCTGGAAGACTCGCACTACCAGCCTTCGGCCGGACTCTTCGCCACGTACATGTTGCCGAATAATCATGCCGACATTGAGCGCCGACTCGACTCTCTGTGCACCGCCGTCAAGCTCGTCTACGCCTCGGCTTATCTGGAGCGTCCTCGGCGATATCTCGAGTCCATCGGACTCGATCTGTTCGAGGCCAAGATGGCCGTCGTCATTCAGGACGTCGTGGGCCGCGCTTACGGACGGTATTTCTATCCCGCGATCTCGGGAGTCGCTCAATCTCACAACTTCTATCCGATCTTTCAGATGAAGCCGGAAGACGGCGTGGCGACCATCGCTCTCGGCCTGGGCAAACAAGTCGTCGAAGGCGGCGAGGCCGTGCGTTTCTGTCCGGTCTATCCGCAGGCGTTGCCGCAATTCAGCTCGCCCGGCGAGGCGATGAAGGTCTCTCAGCGCGAGTTTTTCGCCGTCGATCTCGAAAGCGGCGAAGCCGATCTGCTTCAGGGAACGGATGCGACTCTCGCGCGGCTGCCGTTGTCGGCGGCGGAAACGGACGGCACGCTGCCGATCGTAGGAAGCGTCGTGTCCATGGAGAACGACCGCCTGTATGACGGCGTGAACCGGCCGGGAACGCGCGTGGTGACGTTCGCCCGCATTCTCAAACACAACGTTTTTCCGCTGTGCGACATCCTCAAGGAGTTGATTCGGATGTGTCGTCATGATCTGGGATGCGCCGTAGAGATCGAGTTCGCCGTGAACATCGACGACGATTCGTCGCGCGAGGCGGAGTTCCACTTTCTTCAGATGCGGCCACTGGTGGCGATGCGCGAGCAATGCGATATTGCGCTGGATTCGATTCCGAAGGACAAAATCTTGTGCCGCTCGCAACGCGTTTTGGGCAACGGCCGGATCGAGGGTCTGCGCGACGTTCTCTATATCCATCCCGATCGCTTCGAGCGCGGCCGGAGCATTGAAGCAGTCTCCGCGCTGGCCGCGGCCAACGAGCGTCTCGCCAGGGAGAGGCGGCCCTACGTTCTCGTGGGACCGGGAAGATGGGGTTCTTTTGATCCCTGGATTGGCATCCCGGTGCTCTGGCACCAGATCTCCTGGGCGAAAGTCATCGTGGAGCTTCCCGCCAGCGATCTGCCGACGGATCCCTCCCAAGGCACGCACTTCTTCCATAACATGACCTCGGCCGGGATCGGTTACTTTTCGCTCGCCGGTTCGAGCGACAGCGAGTTCATACGCTGGAACGTCCTGGAAACGCTGCCCGGCGAATCCATCGGCCCCTGGTTGAGACACGTCCGTCTGGACGCGCCGCTTTCAGTTCGCATGGACGGGCAGACTCAGCGTGGAATCATCACGTTGTCATAACACAGGACCGGAGGCATTGGATCGGCGAGGCTGCGACCTCGCCGCCGAACGCCGTGGCGGTGCGGTTGAGCCTGCCCCTGATCTCACGCTTCAAGCCGTCTCGTTGACGCGGATGGAAGACGGCGGAGGCGTCTTTCGGCTATCCGATCGTCACGCGATTCCCGCCGGCCGCCTTGCTGTCATACATCAGGCGGTCGGCGCGCGCCAGCAAGGATTCCATCGAGTCGTCGTGGCGCGCGAGAGTCGCCCCGATCGAGAGCCTGACGTCGATCGTTTCCGTCGGGAGTCTCAGTCCGGAGGTCGCGACGAGCACGCGCATCTTCTCGGCCACTGCGAACAGAGTCTTCTCGTCGACATCGGCGATCATGCCGACGAATTCGTCTCCTCCCCAACGGCAGACGCTGTCATACACGCGCACGCTGGCGGCCAGCGTGCGCCCGACCATGCTCAAGATACGGTCGCCCATCTCGTGGCCGTGATCGTCGTTGAAATGCTTGAAGCGATCGACGTCGAGGAACAGAGTTCCGAACGAACGCCGGGTCCTTTCGAACTCCCGTATGTGAGCCCGGATCTGGGTCTCGGCGTAGTGGCGATTGCCCAGCCGAGTCAGCGGGTCGAGCAATGCAAGGCGTTCCAGCTCGGCGATGCGTTGTCGCTCGGCGAAATCGTCGGTGGCGTCCTCGAAGATCTCCACGGCTCCGGCAATCGATCCATCCGGGCCATGGATGGGGCTCGATCGAACGCGAACTGGAACGCGATGGCCGTCGGCGTGCTGGAGGTAGGCCAAAAGCTCTCGTGGACGGCCGTCCTTCATCGTCGCGGATAGCGGACAGGCGTCGCACAATAGACGGCCCGACTCGTCGACGTGCCGAAGCGTGGCGTCGCCGCAGCGCACACCCAAAACCTGATCGCGCCGCAATCCGGAAAGGCGCTCGGCGCCGCGATTCCAGAACGTGATTCGTCGTTCGCGGTCGACGAAGTAAACGCCGTCGCCGATCTCCTCGATCAGCTCGCGGTAGAAGTCGCGATCGTCCATGTCTCCTTTCATGACCTCCGTCACGAGCGGCCGCGTCGCGCTCTTGCGGAAAGCGGCGACAGCAGCGCCTTTTCAAATACGCACATCAGGCCGCGACCGGTTCATGGCGGCTTGGATCACAGCCATCCTTGTTTGCGGAACCATGCCAGCATAAGGCCTGCGGTGACCAGGCAGATGATCCAGAACAGCGGATACGAGAAGTGCCAGTTCAACTCCGGGAAGTAACGGAAGTTCATGCCATAGACGCCGGCCAGAAACGTCAGCGGAATGAAGATCGTGCCGATGACCGTCAGCACTTTCATGATTTCGTTCATATGGTTGCTCATGGCCGTCATATATGTCTCGCCGAGGCCGGTGGCCACTTCGCGGTAGGTCTCGACGATGTCGATGATGTGGACGGTGTGATCGTAAACGTCGCGCATGTAGGTGCGCGCCTCGTCCGAAAAGCACTCGTGCGTTTCGCGTTGCAGGCGCAAGATCAGCTCGCGCATGGGCCAGACCGAACGGCGCAGCAGGAGCAGCTCGCGCCGGAGCCGGTGGATCACGCGGATCACGTCGCGATCGGGGCGCGCGAGGACCTCGTCTTCCAGCTCCTCCAGCCGGTCGCCGTAGTGCTCCAGGATCGGAAAGCAGTGGTCCACGATGGCGTCGAGCAGCGAATAGACCAAAAAGCTTGCGTCGCCGCAGCGCAGGCGTGACAGGGGCGTCTGCAGCCTTTGGCGGATCGGATTCCAGACGTCGCCCGGCGTTTCTTGAAAGGTCAAGACCGTCTTGTGGCCGAGAAAGAGGCTGATCTGCTCGCTGTGGAGATTTCCGTCCTTCATCTCGATCATGCGGGCGATGATGAACAGTCGCGCCTGGAAACCCGCCTCTTCCGCGTAAGCGTCCACTTTCGGGCGTTGCGGGATATGGAGCAAGTCCTCGATCGCCAGCGGGTGGAGACGGTACTTTTCCGCAAGGGTCTGGATCACTCGCATGTCCGTAACGCCGTCGACGTTGATCCAGCGCACCGCTGACCAGTCCGGCCGATGCCGCTCGACGAAATTCTCGACGTCCTCGACTTCGAGGAACTGGAACTGGTCCGCGCTGTAGTCGATGCAAGTGATGCGGACCGGCCGGAGCCCGCTGGGCATTTGCGCCAGCTCTTTGGGCTCGATGCCCGCCACCGACCCCGGCGAGGATTTGCGGAAGCGGCGCGGGATGCGGAGGCCGCGTATCCAGCGGACCGGAGGCGAGGGCCGTTTCCGCCGCCTTGGAAGGGTCCTCGAAGACGCCGGCTTACGTTGCGCCTCGGACCGTTCGCAGTCTGAGGATTGGGGGTCTTCCTGCGCCATGACGGTGATTTTATCTCAGGGCGGCCAATTGACCGAGGCGATCCTGCCGTGCCGGCGCGGTCGGGTCGTTTCGGACTAGATTCGGCTGCGCTCGAGAAAAGCTTTGAGCTTGCGGCTGCGGCTGGGGTGGCGCAGCTTGCGCAGCGCCTTGGCCTCGATCTGCCGGATCCGCTCACGGGTCACCGCGAACATCTGCCCGACTTCTTCGAGAGTATGCTCGTTTCCGTCGACCAGGCCGAAGCGCATCTTGATGACCCGTTCTTCGCGCGGCGTGAGGGTCTTGAGCAGGGCTTCGGTCTGATCCTTGAGGTTGCGGCTGATCACGGCTTCGGCTGGAGAGACGACCTTGCGGTCCTCGATGAAATCGCCCAGGCGCGAGTCTTCGTCCTCGCCGATGGGCGTGTCGAGCGAGATCGGCTCCTGGACGACCTTGAGCACCTTGCGGACCTTGGAGACTGGGATCTCCATCTGCTTCGCGATCTCGTCCGGCGTGGGTTCGCGTCCCAGCTCCTGGACCAGCGCGCGCGTGGTCCGCATGAGCTTGTTGATCGTCTCGATCATGTGGACCGGGATGCGAATGATGCGCGCCTGGTCGGCGATCGCGCGCGTGATGGCCTGTCGAATCCACCAGGTCGCGTATGTCGAGAACTTGTATCCGCGCTTGTATTCGAACTTGTCGACCGCCCGCATCAAGCCGATGTTGCCTTCCTGGATCAGGTCCAGGAACTGCAAGCCGCGGTTCGTATATTTCTTGGCGATCGAGACCACCAGGCGCAGGTTGGCTTCGATCAGCTCTCGCTTGGCCTGCTCGGCCGTTCGCTCGCCCACGATGATCGTGCTCAGGGTGTGCTTGAGCTCCGGCGTACGGGCGTCGAAGTCGGATTCGATCTGCCTGATCAGGGCGCGTTGCTCGAGGATCTGCTTGCGAACGACTTTCTTGGATTCCGGCGAGGTTTTATGCCGGTAAGAGACGTCGAGCCGGGCGACAAGGCCCTCGGACGTCTGGATGCGTTCAACCGCCTCGCGGATGCGTTCGATGAAGACCTGCTTCGCGTTTTCCGTGAACTCGATTCGACAGACGGCGCGCATCACGCCGACGCGCAGTCGGCCGAGGCGCCATTTGGCGCGCACGAACTTGCGGTCGCGTTTGTTCAGCTTGAGAAAATGCTTGCGATAAGCGAGGTAGTCCTTGTGCGAGCGATTCACCTTGTTGACGAGAGCAAGCGTTTCCTTGACCTTGCTCTCGATCTTTTCCTCGGTGATGTCTTCTTCGTTGAAGACCACCACGTCGCGCACGTGCGTTCGCCCCGCATGAAGCTGTTCGCCGAAACGGGCGACGTCCTGGGCGGCCATGGCCGTGCGGGCGATGGCGCGCATGACGGCGTTCTTGCCGCGCTCGATGCGTTTGGCGATCTCGACCTCGCCCTCGCGCGTAAGCAGGGGCACGGTTCCCATCTCGCGCAAATACATTCGTACGGTGTCGTTGGTCTTCTCGATCACTCCCGGCGTGAGGTCGAGATCGCCTTCCTCGTCGCCCGCCTTCTCGCGGTATTCCTGCTCGGAATCGACGACGTCGATTCCCATCGAGGAGAACATGGAGAAGATGTCATCGAGCTCGTCCGGCGAGCTGTCGGCGGGAAGGATCTCGCTCACCTCTTCGGTGAGAAGATATGCCTTGTCCTTGCCCATGATGAGTTGCCGGACGTTGTCGTATCGTTCTTCGATCGAGAGCGCCATGCGCCGTTCAGTCCTTCTGAAGCTTTCCGCCGCCTTCGTCGTCGCCCGGCCGGCCAGCGAATCGTATTGCTCCCCCTCTTCGAGAGGGACCGACGTCATCACCGCACGAAGGATGTGACGTCTTCTTCTTAGATTCGGACGATCTCACCGCTCCGGATGGCCGATGACGGAGACGATTTATATTTCGAAACCAAGCCCTATGCTTTCGCTGCTCGCACTCGCGAGGCCTCACACAAGTCCTTTATCTTATAACGTATTGTATCCGCAATACCAACCTGGCTTCCCGCCTGATATTCCATATGCGTCGAGTGTCCTGTATGTCATAGAAAAGAAACGTTTTGCCGTCGGCGACCGTGGGCGTCCCCCATTTTGACGACCCGGCCGGAGATTTTATATCGCCTGGCGCGATGATTCTTCAATCGAGTTCGATCTTGGGACGACTCGACGGGATAACGGGATTTCATTTGTTTCCGATCCGTTCGCGGTATGCTTTCCTGGGATTTGAATGATGATCTGCGCCTTGATCCTGGCGGCGGCTACCATCAACGCCGACGCGGCTCTCGGTCACGCTCGGCGTCTCTCCGCCCTTGGCCCTCATCCTTGGGGATCCACGTTGAACTCCGCCGCCGCGGAGTACATCGCGAGTCAGTTCCGGGAGGTCGGTCTCGAAGGCGTACGCTTGCAGCGCTTCGAAAGCCATGGCGTTCTCGGCGCGAACGTCGTGGGCGTTTTGCGTTCTTCGGACGTCGGGTTCATTCTCATCGGCGCGCATCACGACACTGCGCCTGGCTCGCCCGGGGCTTACGACGACGGCGGCGGCGTGGGCGTGCTGATCGAGGCGGCGCGCGCGCTGGCCAAGAGGACGTCCCGTCCTCGTACGCTTGTTTTCGTTTCCTTTGACGGAGAGGAAGCGTGGGCGACGACGCAGTCGTCCACCGTCGGCTCGCGCGCTTACATCGCAGCAATGGGTTCTCGGCGCGCGAACATGGTCGGCGCCGTGATTCTTGAGATGTGCGGATGGGCCGGCGGAAAGCCATGCGTTCATCCCATCGCTTATGCTGATCCCCTGCGTCCGGGTCGTTCGCTTGTCGCGCCGGGCTGGCTTATCGGGACCGCCTTGGCGGGCGCAAGAGAGGCGGGCGCGGAGCTGCACCTCGGCGATCCTTGGCTTCCTTGGATCTATCAGCCGGCGGTGCGCTGCTTCCGCTTGGCTCTCTACGGCGACGATCTTTCATTTATCCAGTCGGCCCTGCCCGCCGTGTTGCTTTCCGATTCATCGATGACGTCCTTCTATCCCTGGTATCACTCCTCGGCCGACACGGCCGACAAGCTCGACGCCGAAGCCCTGGAGCGGATGGGACGGGCGGCCCTGGGCGTCATATCGAAACTGATGTCGGCGCCGCGAGGACCGGTTCGAGATGAGGTCTGGTATGCCGGCGGGTCGACCATTGTCGGAGGGGCGACACTGGCCGTGATCGCCGCGCTCACGCTGATGCCGGGCCTTTGGATGTCTCTATTTCGCGGCCGCTTCGCGTTCTTGGCCCGTTCATGTCATGCCGTCGTGTTCGGCGTTCTCTACTGGCGCCATCCGATTCCGACGCTGTGGATTCTTGCTCTTCCCAATCTGATTCTTCCTTTCAAGCGCGGTCTCGTGACGATGTTGATAGCGCTCGGGCCGGCGCTCGGTTTGGCTTTTTTGGGCGCCTATGCGTGGCGGCGCGGAGCCGTTTCAGGCACATGGTTCGCGCCCTGGGAGTGGCCGCTTCTTGTTGTCGCGTTGGGATTGGCGTCGTTCTTGCCGCGCCCTCGCAAAACGAGCGGCCGGCGCGGCCGTCGCGCCGCGCGTCGCGGATTGCCGAGATAGTCGCCTGCCGCGAAGCGAAGGCCGCGCGCGCCGGTGGCGGTCATGGCGTTCGCAGCCGTCCCTTTACTCGCGGCGGTTCGATTGCCGGTGGAAAACGTCCCGTATTTTTTTTGGGGCGATCGAACGCCTCGAAACCGGGCCCGCGGCGGCGCGGGACGTCTCTTGCGTCGGATATTCGGGTATGGTTAGACTTGTTTTCTTGCGAGACTGGGGTGTGACGTTCCCGGGCGGGCTCGCGGCGAATGCGTCTCGCCCGGCGTGAGAATGCTAGGGATCGGAGGATCCGCGCACTGTGCGTGGACGCTGATGGTCGTGTCGTGGATGCGCGCATGACCCGCCCCTCTTGGATGCCGGCCTGGCCGGCCTGGAGAATCTCATGACCTTGACGTCCTCATGCCTCCTGGAGACTCGAATCGATGAATTGCCGCTTTTCCGTCGTGGCAAGGTGCGCGACATCTATGATCTCGACGACCGGCTCCTCATTGTCGCCTCCGATCGGATCAGCGCCTTCGACGTCGTCCTGCCCAACGGCATTCCCGGCAAGGGCGTGCTGCTCACGCAGTTATCGCTCTTCTGGTTTCGACTGATCGAGGATATCGTGCCGAATCACGTCATCACGAGCGACATTGCGGAGTATCCGTCCGAGCTCGGGAAATACTTCGATCAACTGGCGGGGCGCTCGATGCTGGTGGTAAAAACGGACGTACTGCCGGTCGAATGCATCGTACGCGGCTATCTCTCCGGATCCGGCTGGAGGGACTATCAAGCGACGGGCGCGATCTGCGGCATCGAGCTTCCTTCGGGTTTGCGCGAGTCGGATCGTCTCGATCGTCCGATCTTCACGCCGTCGACGAAAGCCGAGTCCGGCCATGACGAGAACGTCGATGTCGCGCGGCTTGAAGGCATGATCGACAAGTCGCGTCTTGAGGAAATCCGCGATGTGAGTCTCGCGATCTACAATCGTGCGCGTGCCCATGCGCAGGAGCGCGGCATTCTTCTTGCCGACACGAAGTTCGAGTTCGGTCTGCGGGACGGTCGTCTCGTGTGGGTCGACGAGGCGCTGACGCCCGACTCCTCGCGCTTTTGGCCGGCTGACGGCTATGCGCCGGGACGCGGTCAACCGAGCTTCGACAAGCAGTTTGTGCGTGACTATCTGGAAACGCTGGCGTGGGACAAACGTCCGCCCGGCCCCGAGCTCCCGCCGCACGTCGTCGCGAAGACTCGGAACAAGTATCTCGACGCGTTCTCGCGTCTCACGGGACTGCCGAATCCGTGATCGCGCTCACCGCGTGCGGGCTTGGTCTTGTGGGATTATGCGACAGAGGCTTCGGATCATTTCGATAGTCAGTATGATCACTTGCATTTCCTTGCAGTCGTTTTTTCGGGCGGAAGATTCTCCGGTCGCCGTCTCGCTCGGCGCAGGCCATGGTGTTTCTCGGGGAGAGGGGATACGTGAAGAACGCGCTTGACGCTCTCGTTTCCGAAATGATCGAAAAGGGCGTGCTCTTCGCGGATGGACGGAGGGAGTTCGAGAAGCGTTTCATCGGCAAGATGCTGCAGCGTCATCGTGGGAACCTCTCTCGAGCCGCCAAGGAGCTTCGCATACATCGCAATACCCTCGGCAAGAAAATTGAGGAGTATCGACTAAGATAACGCGTCCTGCTGTTCCGACCCCCTTGACAGGTTGGCACTGTGTTTTGTAGACTGGCACTCGGCTCGGCTGAGTGCCAAAGGCCGACTCTATCCCCGGCTTTCGCCGTGTGGAGAATGTTGACGAGGCCTAAATAAGCGAAAGGAGAGACACCATGAAGGTTCGTCCGCTTCATGACCGCCTTCTTGTCCGTCGTGTTGAAGAGAAGGAGACTGTGAAAGGGGGGATCATCATCCCCGACACTGCTAAGGAAAAGCCGCAGGAGGGTGAAGTTCTGGCCGTCGGTAATGGCAAGATTCTCGACAACGGCACGAAAGTGCCGATGGAGGTCAAGGTCGGGGATCGCATCCTGTTCGGCAAGTATTCGGGCACGGATATCAAGATCGAGGGAGAGGAAGTTCTGATTCTGCGCGAAGACGAGGTCCTGGCGATCGTCGGCTAGCGCCGCGCGCAGGGAATGTCGAAAAGACGACACGGTAATGCATTATCCGCGGCCAGAACCGACTGAACGAGCAGAGGCGGGCGGCCGACAGAGAGGAGATCGTACAGATGGCGAAGCAGATCACGTATGGCGACGATTCACGCCAGGCGATCCTTCGCGGCGTCAACCGATTGGCTGACGCCGTCAAGGTGACCCTGGGTCCCAAGGGACGCAACGTTGTTCTCGACAAGAAATTCGGCTCCCCCCTCATCACCAAAGACGGCGTCACCGTCGCGAAAGAGATCGAGCTCAAGGAGCCTCTGGACAACATGGGCGCGCAGATGGTTCGCGAGGTCGCGTCCAAGACCAGCGACATTGCCGGCGACGGCACGACCACGGCGACCTTATTAGCGCAGGCGATCTATCGCGAAGGCTCGAAGAACGTCACCGCGGGCGCCAATCCCATGGAAGTCAAGCGCGGCATCGATCTGGCCGTCTCGGCGGTGATCGACGAGCTGAAGAAGTTCAGCAAGCCGGTCAAGGGCAAGATGATCGCTCAGGTTGGCGCCGTCTCGGCGAACAATGACGAAACCATCGGCAAGATCATCGCCGAGGCGATGGACAAGGTGGGCAAGGACGGAGTCATCACCGTCGAGGAGGCCAAGACGCTCGAAACGACGCTCGATGTCGTCGAGGGCATGCAGTTCGACCGCGGCTATCTCTCTCCCTACTTCGTCACCGATCCCGAGCGCATGGAAGCCGTGATCGAGAACGCCCTGGTGCTCATTCACGAGAAGAAGATCTCGAGCATGAAGGACCTGCTGCCGCTGCTGGAACAGGTCGCCAAGCTCGGCAAGCCCCTGTTGATCGTCGCCGAGGACGTCGAGGGCGAGGCGTTGGCCACGCTGGTCGTCAACAAGCTGCGCGGAACGTTGCAGGTCGTCGCCGTCAAGGCGCCCGGTTATGGCGACCGCCGCAAGGCCATGCTTGAGGACATCGCCGTCCTCACCGGCGGCAAGGCCATCACCGAGGACCTCGGCATCAAGCTGGAGAACCTCAAGCTCGACGATCTTGGAAAGGCCAAGAAGATCACCGTCGACAAGGACAACACGACCATCGTCGAGGGCTCGGGCAACGCCAAGGACATCGAGGGACGTGTCAAGCAGATACGCACGCAAGTCGAGGAGACGACTTCGGACTACGATCGAGAAAAGCTCCAGGAGCGCCTTGCCAAGCTCGTCGGCGGCGTCGCGGTGATCAAGGTCGGCGCCGCGACCGAGACCGAGATGAAGGAGAAGAAGGCGCGCGTCGAGGACGCGATGCACGCCACCAAGGCGGCCGTCGAGGAGGGCATCGTTCCGGGCGGCGGCGTGGCTCTTCTGCGTTGCGTCAAGGCGGCCGAAGGAGTCAAGGTCGAGGGAGATCAGGCGGTCGGCGTGAAGATCATCCGGCGCGCGCTCGAAGAGCCGATCCGGCAGATCGCCATGAACGCCGGTCATGAGGGCGCGGTCGTCGTCGCCAAGGTGCGCGATCTCAAGACCGACGAGGGTTTCAACGCCCAATCCGAGGAATATGAAAACCTCGTCGAGGCCGGCGTGATCGATCCGACCAAGGTCGTTCGCACGGCGCTGCAGAACGCGGCGTCGATCGCCTCGTTGCTGCTTACGACCGAGGCCCTCGTCTCCGAGATTCCCGAGGAGAAAGAGGAGAAGACGCCGCCCATGCCGCATGGCGGCGGCATGTACTGAGCCCGGACGTCGCCGGTGAACCGTAAGACCGTAGGGGCGGAGCTTGTCTCCGCCCTATTCATTTCGTATCGGCGGGAGCGGACAGTCTCCCTCTTTCTCCATCAATGAGCGCGGTCATTCGGTGTTAGCATGAGAATCAGCCGGGAGCCGTCGCCACGGGAGTGAAAAAGGAGCCGAGATGACGGAACTAAGCACAACCGCGCGCATTTTCGTGGCCGGGCATCGCGGCCTCGTGGGCTCGGCGATCATGCGCCGACTAGCGGCCGGCGGATACGTTCGGATTTTGACGGCGACGCGCGAGCAGCTCGATCTGCGCGATCAGGCCGCGGTGAACTACTGGTTTCGCGCCAATCGTCCCGAACACGTCTTCCTCGTCGCGGGGACGGTTGGCGGCATTCTCGCCAACACGACGCGTCCGGCGGAGTTCATCTACGACAACATGATGATTCATGCCACGGTCGTGCACGCGGCGCATCTGTACGGCGTGAAGAAGCTGCTCTATCTGGGAAGCTCCTGTATCTATCCGCGCGACTGCCCTCAGCCCATCAAGGAGGATCGCCTGCTGACCGATCGGCTCGAATCCACGAACGAGCCGTACGCCATCGCCAAGATCGCCGGGATCAAGCTCTGTCAGGCCTACCGGCGGCAATACGGCAGCCCGTTTATCTCCGCCATGCCGACCAATTTATACGGCCCCTTCGACAACTTCGATTTCGAGAGCTCGCATGTCCTTCCCGCCATGATTCGCAAGTTCCACGAAGCGAAGTTGCGCGGGGATCAAGCCGTCACGTTGTGGGGCACGGGTGCGCCGCGGCGTGAGTTTCTGCACGTCGACGATCTTGCCGACGCATGTTTGTTCTTGATGGACAATTACGACGAGGCTGAGCATATCAACGTCGGAACGGGCGTGGATCTCACGATCCACGAGCTGGCCGACGCCGTTCGCTCGATTGTCCACGCTGGCGCCGTCGTTCGGTTCGACGCCGGCAAGCCTGACGGCGCCCCTCGCAAGCTTCTGGACGTGAGCCGGATCCACGCCTTGGGCTGGCGTCACCGCTATGGCTTGGAGGAAGGCATCGCCCAGACCTACGCTTGGTTTCTCGATCACTATCAGGAATTGCGTCAGACGGGGCGCCTCAAGCAGTAAGGGCGGCTTATTCCAGGTTGGTAGGCGCGCCCTGCCGGCTCAATGACCGCTGTTGCCGCCGTCGCTACGGCCTGTAGCTCAAGCCCCAGACCAATCGGTACTTGACCTTATTGCCGTCCTTCATGGCCGGCGCGAAGGTGCATTTGCGGACGTGATCGATGGCGGGTTGCTTGAAGACCTCCGGCCCGCTCAGGAAACGGATGTCCGAGGTGTTGCCCGCCTCGTCGACGATGAACATGATCCTCACTGTTCCCGACACGCCCATGATTCTCGCGACAGCGGGATACTGCGGAGTGCCGCACTTGCTCGTGGGCGCCTTCACGCCCTCGCTGTCCGATCCATAAATCGCCGGCGTGGGCGGCGGGCTCGGCGTGGGCGCGGGCGTCGGAGTCGTTCGTTTTTTCTCCTCCTCTTCCCGGCGCTTTTGCTCCGCCTCGACCCTGCGCTGTTCCTCCGCGATGCGCTCTTCTTCTTCCTTACGCAGCCGCTCGAGGCGTTCCTGTTCCTCCCGCTGCTTGCGCTCCTGCTCATCGCGCGCTTTTTGTTTCGCCGCCTCGATTTCCCGTTCCGTGGCGATGCGCTTTTCCTTGGCGGCCTGTTCTTGCGCAAGGCGCTCCGCCTCGGCTTCGGCGTCTTGGCGTCTCTGCTCGGCTTCCTCTTTGAGCTTGAGCAGCTCTTCCTGAAGCTGCTGCTCCCTCTGTCGCATCTTGATCATTTGTGGACTGAGGGTCGTGGTCGTTGTGCGCGGCGTCGTCAATTGCTGGTACCCCAAAAAACCTCCGACGCCGATCGCCACGGCCACGACCGCGATGACGGCGATGAGGCCCATGGAGCTTCGTCGCTGGCGCTCCGCATGCGCGAACATCGGCGTAGCGTGAGCCGGTTCCACGACCGGCGGGCTTGGATGATGCGGTGGAGCGACGATCGGCGGATGCGGCGTGACTCCTCGCGGTATGGGCGTCGTGCTGAAGAGCGGAGGCGGCGTGGCCATGCGCGGGGGCGGAGTCGGGGCCATCGGAGGAGGGGCGGCCGGATACTGTGGAGCGTTCTCGGGCGTCCAGGGCGCGGGAGTCACGCTGCGAGGAGCCGGCGTGACCGCTCGTGGAAGCGGCGTGATCGCGGGAGGCGGCGCGATCGGCGGCGGGATGATGACAGGGGCCGGCGACGGCATGACTGGAGCGGCCGGCGCGATCTCCGGCGTTGGCGCCGGCGGTCCGGGGGTTTCGGCCAGGTACTCGAAGTAACTCGCCTCGCGTTCTTGCTTCAGCGCTTTCGATTCTTTTTCGATGTCATCCCGGAAGAGCGAATGCATGAAGAAGGCCAGATTGAAAGTCGTCGGCGTGAAATCTCCGGAGAACAAGAGCGTGTCGATGGCCTTGCGCAACTCCTGCACTTCGAGCTGCCTTCCGTCGGGCTCGGTCGACAACGCGCGATTGAGGATTTCGGCGATCGGCTTCGGCAGGGGCTCGTCGTCGCCCGGCGCGCAATGCAGTCGCGCGGCCGCGATCAACGCGGCCGTGTCGAGCGATCGCGCGCCCGGTTCGAACAGCGGTCTTCCAGCCAGCGCCTCGAAGAGGACCGTCCCCACGGCGAAGATGTCGGAACGCGTCTCGCCCGGCTGGCCGGCAAGCTGCTCGGGCGCGAGATACACGGCGTCGTGCTCGTCGATGAAGCCTGCCTCACGGATGCCGGCCGGCCAGTATCCGAAACCGCGGACTTTCAGCTCGCCTTCGTAGGAAACGATGATATTTCGCGGCGTGAGGAAGCCATGGACGTAACGACCGACGCCTTCGACCCTGCGGCTATGGGCATGCTCGAGCGATGAGCAGATCTTGCTCGCGATGAGCAGAGCATGATCCACGGACATCGGGAATCCTTCCTGGCGGCAGCGGTCGAAGATTGCGCGAAGGCTCTTGCCCTCCATGTGCTCGTATGAGATGTAGTAACTGCCTTCGACCTTGCCGATGCCCAGGATCTTCTGGATGTTTGGGCTTTGGAGTTGCGCCGCCGTCTTGGCCTGGTCCATGAGGCGGCGGGCAACTTCGGTGTTGGTCGAGAACGCGGGAGCGAGTCGTATCAGGCTGACGATCTTGTCGAGCCCCCCCGGGCCGAGTTTGGCGGCGCGATGCTCGATTCCGAGCGAAGTCGACTCCACTTCCGCGAGGAGTATGAATTTTCCGAACTTCTCTTTCTTGGCCATCCTCGGCCTTCCGTGATTAAGTGAACGCCTTTCAACGCAATCTAGCACCTGCCTCGAATCGCGTCAACAATGCCTGTCTTCTCCCATGTCCCCCATTTCCGGCGAGCTCGTTATATGACGGCACGGAGGGGATCCATGGTCGAAACGCCGGACGTCGTTTCGTTCGGGCCGATCCGGCGTCTGTTCGCGGTGATACTATCTCCATTGAGCGAGATGGCATCCCGGGTCCCCCTCAAACGCGGCGCCAATCGGCGATATCGCGCCCATGACAGCGAAAGCGCGCCGGCTCCACGAGACGTCGAGATCTCGATACTTGCGGGCGTGGCGGCGCGTATTCAGGACGAGCAGGACGTGGATGCGGTCTTCGGAGTCGTCCTTGAGGGAATAGTCGCGAGGATGCCGGGCGTTTCCGTCTGGGTTGCCGTTCGAGACGGCCCGGTTCCCCGCGTCGCTGCTCGTATGAACGTGCCTGAAGCGCGCCTGAACGCATTGGCCAGGCATGCCGCGGAGGTTTGTAGCTCCTGCGCTTCCCATGAGCAGCGCGCCTCGCCGTGTCGCATTCCGTCCGCGGCCTGGCTTGGCGGCCATCATCAACTCTGCTATCCGCTTGCTTTCGAGGCAGGCGGGCAAGCGTGGCTTAATGTCGCGCGAGCCACGGAGGAAGCGTTCTCCGCCGAGGAACGGCGTTTCGTTGAAACGTTGTCACGCCTGGCCTTCCTGGCGGTCGAGCGGGCGCGGCACCGCCGGGCGGAGCGCGTCCGCGACCAGGAGACGCGCGCGATCGCCTCGATCACCAAGGCGATCGGCGGTTCGCTCGACGTGGAGGCCGTTCTCGCCGCGGTCGGGAACACGGCGCGCGAGCTCGTGGGCGTCGATCGCGTGCAGATCTATCTCGGATCCGGGTCGCGCCATTTAAAAGTGGCCTACCTGGGCGGCCTGCAGCATCCGGAGTTGACGGTTGGACAGGCCCTCGATCCCGTGCAGCTCGGCGCAACGATGCTCAAGACGGCCACGGAGAGCCGCGAGCTGCTTCGCGTGGACGACTGGGAAACCGACGAACGTGTCAACGGCAAGTTGGCCAGGCGGTGGGGGCTGGCCTCGGCCCTGGTGGCGCCGCTCCTGGCGCGCTCTCGGCTGCTCGGCCTCCTCGTTCTCACGCGCATGGACCCGTGCCGTTGGTCCACCGAACAGATCGATTTGACCGAAGCGCTTGCGGCGCAGGCGTCGGTGGCGCTGGAACACGCCCGATTGTACGAGGACCTGCGCCGGGCATACGATGAGCTCAAGAGCGCCCAACAGAGAATCATTCAAACCGAGAAGATGGCCGTGGCCGGAACGTTCGCCTCGGGATTGGCGCACGAGGTCCGCAATCCGCTCAACTCGATCGGCCTGCAGCTTTCGTTGCTCGAGCGGCGCTTCTCCGCGCTGGCGCCCGCGCTGATCGCCGAAATGCAGGAGCTGACGGGCATCATTCGCGAGGAGATCCGTCGTCTGGACGCGCTGGTCGGGGACTTCCTGTTGTTCTCGCGGACGAACCGGCTGCACTTCCGAGCGATGAGCCTGGACGCGCTGGTGGACGACGTCATCCGTCTTCTGCGTCCGGAGGGACGCGCCTCGAACGTGACTTTCAAGAGAATACGCGGCGGCGAGTCGCCGCCCAAGATCCCGATGGACGACGAGCGGATCAAGCAGGTCCTGATCAATCTGCTGCGCAACGCCATCGAGGCCATGCCGGACGGCGGACAGGTCACGGTGGAGGTGGGTTGGGCTGACGGCCAGGCGCGCGTGGTTGTGCGGGACAACGGCCCCGGCCTTCCCGAGGGCTTGGATGTCTTTCAATTCTTCGTGAGCACCAAGTCGCACGGCACAGGCCTGGGTCTGCCGATCGCCCAACAAGTGGTCCTGGATCACGGCGGCGAGATTTCCGTCGTGAGCCGGCCCGGGTCAGGGGCGACGTTCACGGTCATTCTGCCGCTGCAAGCGGAAGGCGCGCCGGAGGCTTCGAACGCGGCCGGAGGCGCACCGAGTCCGTGACTTCATCAACGCCGCGGCGCGATGCGCGCCGCCATGCGAGAAGAGTCGTGCGCGAAGTCGAGGCGCGCGCCTGCGCGGCCTCCTGTGTCGGCGTTCTTTCCTGCGCGTCGCCTTGCTAGTAGACTGAAGCCCAACGACGGGAGATGGAGCGATGATTCCGAAAGCGCGTGTCGTCGTTATTGACGACGAGGTGAACGCCGCCGCCGCGATCGAGAAGTTGTTACGGGAGGACGGTTATGACGTGGCGCGGGCGCACGACGGCCGTTCCGGGCTTCAGGCCGCCGACAAGTTCGATCCCGACGTCGTGATCACCGATCTTCGCATGAGCGGCATGGACGGCCTCGATCTTCTGGCGCGCATCAAGGAGATGCATCCCGAGACCATGGTCATTCTCATGACGGCCTATGGAACCGTCAAGACGGCCGTCAAGGCCATGAAACTCGGCGCGGAGGACTACCTCGCGAAACCGGTCGACATCGAGGAGCTCGAGGTCGTGCTTCAGAAAGCGATCGAGAAGAAGCGCCTGCTTCAGGAGACGCGCGTCCTGCGCGAGCGGCTCGCGGACAAGTACCATCTCGACAACGTCGTCGGACAGAGCCCGGAGATGCTCGCGGTCTTCAAGACGCTCCGCCAGGTGGCGCCTTCGAGCTCGTCTGTTCTTCTGCTCGGAGAGAGCGGAACGGGCAAGGAGCTTTTTGCCCAGGCGCTCCACCAGCTCAGCCCGCGCAAGAACCGGCCGTTCGTGAAGGTGGCCTGCGCCGCCCTGCCCGAGACGCTGCTCGAGAGCGAGCTTTTCGGTCACGAGAAAGGCGCATTCACGGGAGCGCTTTTCGCGCGCGCGGGCCGTTTCGAAGTGGCGGACGGAGGAACGCTGTTTCTCGACGAGATCGGCGACATCAGCCCGACGGTGCAGGTGAAGTTGCTGCGCTTTCTCGAGGAACGCGAGTTCGAGCGCGTGGGCGGCAACCGCACCGTGAAAGTGGACGTGCGCATCGTCGTCGCCACGCACCGGGATCTGCCGAAGAAGGTTGAAGAGGGCTCCTTCCGCGACGATCTGTACTATCGCTTGAACGTCATCGAGATCAGGATCCCATCATTGCGCGATCGCGGCGGCGACATTCCATTGCTCGCCCATCGCTTCATCTGCAAGTACGCGAAGCGCAACGGCAAGGAGATCCGCGGAATCGCCGACGACGCTCTGGCCCTGCTCATGCGCAACTCCTGGCCGGGCAACGTCCGCCAGCTCGAGAATGCCATCGAGCGCGCGGTTGTGCTCTCGAACGAGCCGGTGCTCACGCCGGCGCATTTTCCGGCTCTCGATCCCGGCGCCGAGGCCGCCGCGCCGGAGTCGGCCGCGCGCGGCGTCGCCATTCCGGGCAGCACTCTCGCCGCGATCGAGCGCGAGGCGATTCTGCGCACCCTCGAATCCACCGGAGGAAGCACGTCGCGCGCCGCTGCCGCGCTGCAGATCAGCGCGCGCAAGATTCAGTACAAGTTGAAGGAATACCGCCGGCAGGACGTCGTCACGCCGCGCCGTATCTGATCCGCCCTCCTCGATTGAGTCCCGGGACGCGCGTATGCGAAGAGATAGGGCTCGCCGCTTTCGACGAGGTCGTCGAACCGGAGTCGCGGCCGCAAGAACCGGCGAGCGGGCCGGCGTCGTGTGAGTCTCGAATGCCAGTGGAACGTGGTAACTTGTCCCGTCCGGATTGTTTCCGCAGGAATGGAGGGCGTATGCGTCAAGCGAAAATCACCATCGTCGGCGCCGGCAACGTCGGCGCGAGCGCCGCCAATATCGCGGCCACCCGGGATCTGGGCGACATCGTGCTGGTCGATGTCGTCGAGGGCGTTCCGCAGGGCAAGGCCCTCGACATGATGGCGATGCGTCCGATCGCGGGCGTGAGCCGCGACATTCGAGGCACGAACAGCTATGACGAGACGGCCGAGTCCGACGTCGTGGTCATGACGGCCGGCCTGGCCCGCCAGCCGGGGATGAGCCGTGACGATCTTTTGGCGAAGAACGCCGAGATCGTCAAGTCCGTCTCAATGGAAATCGTGAAGCGTTCGCCCGCCGCCGTTCTCATCATGGTGACGAATCCTCTGGACGTGATGTGTTACGTGGCGATGAAAGCGAGCGGTCTGCCGCGCGAGCGCCTTTTTGGGCAGGCGGGCGTGCTCGATTCCGCGCGGATGCGCTGCTTCATCGCCATGGAGCTCGGCGTTTCCGTGGAGGACGTGAGCGCCTGCGTGCTCGGCGGCCACGGCGACTCCATGGTCCCGCTCATACATTACACCTACGCCGGCGGCATTCCCGTCGAGAAGCTGATTCCCGCGGATCGTCTGCACGCGATCGTCGCGCGCACGAGAAACGCCGGAGGCGAGATCGTCTCGCTTCTGAAAACGGGAAGCGCCTACTACTCTCCGGCCGCCGCGGCGATCGCGATGGTCGAAGCCGTTCTCCGGGACAAGAAGCGGATCCTTCCGTGCGCGACGTACCTGGACGGCGAGTATGGCATTCGGGGGCTCTTCGTGGGCGTGCCGGTGATTCTCGGCGCCTCCGGCGTGGAACGGATCCTCGATGTCGATCTGACGGGCGAGGAGAAGTCGGCGTTACAAGCGTCGGCCGATCATGTCCGGCAGGTCATGTCGCGACTGAAGCTTTAGATTTCGCAGGCGCGCGGATGAACCTTCACGAGTATCAGGCCAAGGCGGTTTTCCGGAGTTATGGCGTCGGCGTTCCCCGGGGCGGCGTGGCCGGGACGCCGGACGAGGCGCGTGACGTGGCGCGTTCGCTCGGCGGCGAGGTCTGGGCGGTCAAGGCGCAGATCCACGCCGGAGGGCGGGGCAAGGGCGGCGGCATTCGCCTGGCGCGCAGTCCGGACGAGGTGTTCCGGCACGCCGCGAGCATGCTCGGCGCGCCGCTCGTGACGCATCAGACGGGCGTCGCTGGCCAGATCGTGCGCAAGCTGCTCGTCGAGCGGGGATGCGAGATCGAACGAGAACACTACTTGGGCGTCGCGATCGACCGTTCCACCGATCAGACCGTGATGCTGGCGAGCCGCGAAGGCGGCGTCGAGATCGAGGAGGTCGCGAAACGCTCGCCGGAAAAGATTCTCACGGAGCAGATCGATCCAGTATGCGGCCTCATGCCGTTCCAGACGAGACGCATCGCCTTTGGACTGGACATGCGCGGCGAGCGCGCACTCAAGCGCGCGGCGGATTTCATGTCCGCGCTGCACAGGGTTTTCATGGAGCTGGATTGTTCCATCGCCGAGATCAATCCACTTGTGCTCACGAAGAACGGCGAACTGCTTGCTCTGGACGCCAAGCTCGCCCTCGACGACAGCGCTCTGTACCGGCACCCGGATCTGGCCGCGATGCTCGATCCGGAAGAAGAAGATCCGACGGAACGGGAAGCCAAGGAGTCGTCTCTGAGCTACGTCAGCCTTGACGGAAACATCGGCTGCATGGTGAACGGCGCCGGCCTGGCCATGGCGACGATGGACATCATCAAGCTGCACGGCGGCGAGCCGGCCAATTTCCTGGACGTGGGCGGCGGCGCGAACACGGAGCAAGTGAAGAGCGCGTTCAAGATCCTGCTGCGCGACGACAAGGTGCGCGCCGTGCTTATCAACATCTTCGGCGGAATCATGAAGTGCGACACGATCGCCAAAGGCATTCTCGGCGCCCTTGAGGAGGTCCGCTTCAAGGCGCCGCTGGTCGCGCGGCTCGAGGGCACGAACGTCGAGATCGGGCGCGAGATCCTGGCGCGCTCGGGAGTCGGGATCGTCACGGCCGCGGACATGCGTGAAGCCGCGCAAACCGTCGTTCGTCTGGCGGCCGCGAACTCTCGATGAAGGCGCGATGTCGATACTGATCGACGAGAACACCCGGGTCGTCTGCCAGGGGATCACCGGGCAAGCCGGCGCATTCCACACGCGGCAATGCCTGGATTATGGAACCAAGGTCGTGGCCGGAGTCTCCCCGGGCAAGGCCGGCATGCGGGTGGAAGGCGTGCCGGTCTTCGACGCCGTGGCCGACGCCGTTGATGCGACCGGCGCGAACGCGTCCATGATTTTCGTGCCGGCGCCGTTTGCGGCGGACGCCGTCCTGGAGGCTCACGCAAGCGGCCTGCGCCTGATCGCATGCATCACCGAGGGCATCCCGACGCTGGACATGATCAAGGTCAAACGCGCCTTGCGGAGCACTCCGGCGGTTCTCATCGGCCCCAACTGTCCGGGCGTCATCAGCCCCGGCAAGTGCAAGATCGGCATCATGCCGGGCTACATTCACTCGCCTGGAACGGTCGCCGTCATTTCGAGAAGCGGAACATTGACTTATGAAGTCGTTCACCAATTGACTCGACTCGGCATCGGCCAGTCCACTTGCATCGGCATCGGCGGCGACACGGTCGTGGGCAGCGCGTTCGTCGACCTGTTGCCGCGTTTCGAAGACGACTCCGGCACGACCGCGATCGCGCTGATCGGCGAAATCGGCGGAAGAGCGGAACAGGACGCCGCGTCCTTCATTCGGGCGCACGTCAGCAAACCGGTCGTCGCTTTCGTCTCGGGCAAGACGGCGCCGCGAGGCAAGCGTATGGGCCACGCGGGCGCGATCATCTCCGGCGGCGGCGGCACGGCCGCCGAGAAGATCGAGGCGTTCCGCCAGGCGGGGGTGACGGTGGCGGAAAGCCCGGCTGACGTGGGAGAGACCGTCGCGGCCGTCATCGGTTCCGGTCGCCGCTGACTGAAACCTTCAGAATCCCACCCATCTTGCGTATGTCGTTTCGCCTCGTCGCGATCTCTTGCGCACGTCATTACGTCACGACCCAAGCCGTGCAGGACCGGGCGCGGGCGCCGTCATGCTTGCCGATTCTGCTCGGTGACGGCGTTTTTCGGCCGACCGATGAATGGATGAATCCGATCGTGGTTTGGGTGGACGCAGGATAACATGACGACCAAGCGAGCAACTGTGGAGGAGGAATTCGGAATGTCACCGAGAGCGATGTGGGCAGGTGGACGTTCGGCCGCTCGACGATCCTATGGTTTGCGGCGGAGACGCGTCGGCGGCACGCTGAGCGCGAGCCCGGTAGCAGGGAGAGGTCGCATCGCACGCTTCGAGGCTGAGGCTGGAGGCGACGTGTACAATACATCGGCAGGTTAGACGGAAGCGATGCTTCGAGGCTCGATGGCGAAGGTGGCGCTCAAGCCGGTCACGATCTACTCCGACGGGGCGTGCTCGGGGAATCCCGGGCCCGGGGGCTATGGCGTCATCCTGGATTCCCAGGGGCATCGCAAGGAGATCTCGGGCGGGCGCCGGCGCACGACCAACAACCGCATGGAGCTCATGGGGGCCATCGTGGGACTCGAGGCGCTCAAGGAGCCATGCTCGGTCACGCTCATCACCGACTCACAGTACGTCGTCAATGGGATAGAGAAGGGATGGGCGGCGCGGTGGCGGGCCCGGGGCTGGATGCGGAATGCCAAGGAAAGGGCGTTGAACCCCGATCTCTGGCAGCGACTTCTGGACCAAGTGGCACGACACGAGGTGCGATTCCGCTGGGTCCGCGGCCATGCGGGACATGCCGAGAACGAGCGCTGTGATGCTCTCGCGGTGGCTGCCGCCTCACGGTCGGATCTACAGGAAGACCATCCATCGCCCTCGTAGTCCCGGGGAGGCCCGGCGTGGGACGCACTCTTCCGAATGGTTGACACAAGAATAGAGCGGATGACCGAGTGGCAGCCGTTTGTTTTACTCACGTAGCTTCTTGAGGGCCGCGCCGAGATCTTCGGGGCGCGTGCCGTTCGCGAGCGCGAAGGCGTCTGCTGCGTGGCGCCGCGATAGAACGTTCAGGAAAGGTCGCACGAGGAAGCTCGCCAAGGAGAACCAGAGCCCGAAGAAGCTCGACAAGATCCCGTCGCCGGCGATGAGGGCACAAGACGGCCACCGCTTAGGGAGACATCGTTGGACGGGATGGTTCCTCTGGAATAAGATCATCGACTTCAAGCTGGGGATACGGGGACAAAATCGGCCATGGTCGGGGATCGGGATTTCGTGAGTGGTGTAGTCGGTTACGGGAAAGTCTAGACCGCTGTCTCTGGCGAACGAGGACACCTCGATGAGTTCGAGTGCGAAAAGCCGATCATTGCTGGCGTTCGCGGTGGTGGCGGTTGTCTGGTCGACGGTTGCGGGCCTTGACCCGCATCGTTCCTCTGGCGCGGTTCTTGGGCCGCTGTTGGCGGTTGTGAGCCTCATCTTGACGCGACGCTGGGAGTTGGCTTCGTACCGACACTGGTTATTTGTCACTTTTGCCGCGGCCTTTGCCATTGCCCACTGGGCGCCAGCCCGGTACTCGGGTGACGCCCTCAGCTACTTTGTTTATCTCCCATCGCTCACGTTCGACCGGGATCTCGATCTCGCCAATAACCTTGAGCGTCTGGGCATGGCCGCCCTGCCCCTCAGCCCGACCGGAATGCGCGCCAGCCCCTGGGCAATCGGCCCCGCCCTGATCTGGCTGCCTTTTTACTTACTGGCGCACGTTTACACAACGATCGACCATTGCCTCGGTGGCCCGTGGCCTCCGGATGGATACAGCGCACCCTACCTCTGCTCCACGCGCGTTGGGACGCTGGCCACCGCGGTCGTTGGATCACTGCTATTGGCACGGACGCTGGCGGCTCGATTCACTCCACGCTTGGCCGTGCTGGCTGTCATCGGCGTGATCGCAACCTCGCCCGTCCTTTATTACCTCTTTGTCAACGCCAGCACATCCCATGGCCTGGCCTTTGGTCTGGCGGCGGCCCTGATCTGGGCGTTCGAGGCGGCCCGTCAGCGGCCGGACGCTCGGCGCTGGATTATCGTCGGCGCGCTCCTGGGCGCCTTGTGCGCGGTACGTTGGCAGGCCTCTGTCATGGCCCTGGCGCCGCTCCTGATCGGTCTCATCGATCTGGGCAAGCGCAGGGTTTCCCTACGGGCGCTGCTGGCCGGCTGCGGTGCGGCGCTGGTCGCCTTCTCTCCCCAAATG
>JAFGSN010000021.1 GCA_016934575.1 Vicinamibacteria bacterium | reverse complement strand
GTCTTTTCGACGTTGTCAGCGGCCACGTCGAGAATCTTGGGGACCATTCGTCGCTTCATGACTTGCCTCCATGATCGGTCTTCTGTTCCATACTCCGTCCAAACAACTTGCCGATGATCATGCTTTGTTTCGGCGCTGCTCGGGCGAAGGCAACATCCACATGATCTCGCCCGTTGCCCAGGTGGCGAGGAAGATCAGGGCGAAGGGAAGCCAGGTCCCTGGAACGCTCCTGAACATATCGAGGCTGCGCTGAGCCGCGCCCGCAATGACGACGAGATCGAGCGACGCCACGGTGGCTGTCCACGCAACAGCGGTCGGCAAGGGATCGCGGGCGCCGAGCGCGCGGAAGTAGCGTATGGCGAGCGCCGTGAAGATCAGCGGGGCGGCGATCGCGTGAACGACAAGCGCGGCGGCGAGACCCACGACATGAGGGAGAGTCGCCATCATCGCTCCGCAGAGAGCCCAACCCATGGCGGCGTAGGCGAGCAGCCGCGGAACGGAGCGGGCCGGGTGCCGCGCCGGTTGGCCGGGTTTCGCGCTGGGCAATGCCGCCGCCAGTTCGGCGGCCCACGCGCGGATGCGTTCGGGGTTGCGCCAGTCGCCGCTCGTCTTTTTCGCCATGGCGCTGGCGGGGAAGCCCTTGGCGTCCGGAGCGAGGCGGCCCCCGAACGTCACATGGCCTTGCGCGCCGATTCGCTCGGCGAGAACCTCGACTTGAGGGGCGGCTGGGATGCTGCCCCGATCGGCGGAGTCGTCGAGTGGTCCGCTTGAAAAAAGCCATACGGGCATCCTTCGGAGCTGGTCGGCGTGGAGGCTCACGAATCGCCGCGCGACTGCGGACCAACGGTTGGCGTAGAGCGCTCCTCCCACGACCACCGCGTCGAAGCGATCCGGATTCCCGGCTCGATCAGCCGGCGCGGCCACAACTTCGAAGCCATGCGCTTCGAGCGCCTCGCCGAGAATGCGGCCGATGCCTTCGGTGCCTCCACGCTTGGATCCCCACGTCACGAGTACGCGCATCTCACACCTCCCCAATCACCGACGAGGTCTCCGCCATCCCTGCCGTGCGCCCCATCGAGAGCGGGAACTCGAGGCGGAGATCATCACGCTTTTCCGACCACGCAACGGAGATATTATCAGCGCCCTCGTGCGTCAAACGAGACGCTTTTATGGCACGGCCAGGATGGAGGCGGTGGGCAATGGCGTTCGCTGCTATTGCCGGATAGTTGTGGCCGCTTGACGGACGGGAACGGGTCCCGTTCACGCGAACGTTCACGTGGACGGACGTTGCTCGACAGACGAACGAAAAGCATCGGGTCCTTGAATCATGACGCCGTCGCCGAACGGCGTGACAGTGGAATCGGCAGGATCTTGGCTGTCGGACCGAGGGCCGAAAGCTTGGTTGCGGCGCATTGATCGCCGCCAGCGCCGCTCGGATGATCGCGATCGCGCTCAGCGTCCGAGACGCAAGGATTGGGGTGCGACGGGGGCCGTCCCATGGCGCTCATCGGCGCCGACGTCCGCCGCCGCGCCTATCGGCCGAGGATCGCCGTCGAAGTCTTCCGTGGCCCGGGCGTCCACGGTCGCTTGATCGACGGCCTCGGTCGCCGAGGCGGCGAGGTGCAGGTCGCCGCTTGTTGGATCGCTGAACCACTCCGACTGGGCGCCCGCGACGTTCCCTATCTCGACGGCCGCCGCTCCGTCGCGAGCGCGCAGGTTGTGGCTCACGAGGTTGCTTCTGATATCGACGTCGGTGTGCTCGAAGCGCCATTCAATCGAGGAGAAGGGCGCCGCGGTCGAAAAGACGGTGTTGTGCAGGACGGCGGCGCCGCAGGCCTGCCATAGGCAGATTCCGCAGTCGAAGCCGTATTCCGACGAGAAGAGCGCGTCGCGGCCGGCGGAGACGAAGTTGTTACGTACGATGCCGCCAAAATGATCAACATGGCCCCCGCCCGCGCCCGGGCAAGGATCGTCCGGGTAAGTGCGTCCGACGCCTGTGGCCGCCAAGCCGAAGCCCACGCCGCGCGCGTTGTCGCGCAGAACGTTGCGCTCGACGAGCGTGTCGCGGCAGCCGCGCCAGAAATGGATCGCATGTTCGGAAAAACCGCTCGCGCACCAGAAACCCTCGATCGCGTTGTCGCGCACGATCCAGTCGCGCGCCTGGTGGACGTCGATGCCGCCGGTGTAGCAGTTGTCCCGAATGAAGGCTCGACCGGCGTCGGTCAGCTCGATGCGACTGCATTCGATGACGCCGCCGTCGGTGAAGTGCGCTCCGTCCACGGGATTGACCTTGATCGCCTGCTGGCCCGGGTCGATGATCCGCACGTTGTGGATGAGCGTGTCGTCGGTGTTGGCGCCGCTCGTCGAGACGACATGGATCGGATGATCGTAGGCCTCGCGCAGCGTGAGATCGGCCACGGTCACGTTCGAGGCCGCGATTTGGACGATCTCCGTCGTCACATAGTCGCCGTCGAGAACGACGGAATCGCGGTCGCTGCTTTCGGAGCGCAGGGTGACGCCGGGCGTGTCGATCCGCAGATACGCCCCGTTCAGCGCATAGGTCCCATTCGCGATCACGATGGTCGTTCCCGCGGTCGCGCCGTTCACGGCCGCGACCAGCTCGTTCACCGTCGCGACGCGCACGATTGTTCCCGCGGGCGGCGGCAGCGCCGCGCAGATCGGACTTGCATCCGCGGACGACGGATGGGAGAACGAGTCGGCGGACTGGTCGGCGTCGATCGTTCCGCAGCCCATAGTCATCAACAGCGTCGAAATCAGGGCGAGCCGCTCACGCGTTTTGTTGTCAAAATGAGCTGGAATCATCGATTGACTCCTTTTAAAAATATAATACGACCGCGATGCCGACAACTTGCGTGATAGACCTCACATGCGGATTGAGCGGATCTTCGGCGATCGTGGATGGATGATGAGAAGCCCGTCCACTGGTATGATTCGTTCCGCTGTTGCGGGTTTGACCACGAAGTGCGGCCAACATGAGCACGAGCCGCATGCAAGGAGGTTCGACATGGGAGACAAGCGCCGGTCGGGCGGCATGACGCGCCGCAGGTTTGTCAGCACGGGAGCGGCCGGCGTATCGACGATCGCTCTGTCCTCTTCGCTTCTGGACATCCTCGTCGGCTCGACTCGCTGCGAAGCCGCGGGCGGTCCGGCCGTTTCGGGCGTGATCCTTCCCGAGGACGTCCTGAAACGGGCCGTCGAGCTCCTTATGGGACATGGCGCCGACTTCGGCGACGTCTTCGTCGAGCGGGCCGCCGTCGATTCAGTCAGGAGCGACGACCGTAAGATCAACACGACGACGACGATCGAGAAAGGCGTCGGGATCCGTGCCGTAAAGGACGGTCGCACCTTCTACGCCTACACGGATAGCTTCGAGCCGGAAAAGATTTACGAGACCGCGCGTTACGTCGCGGACGCAGCCGCGGTCGGCGGCGGCGGCGGCGCGGCCGTCATCACGCTGGCGCCGCTCACGTCGCCGCTCAGTTTCCCGATAACGCCTTTGCCCTCCGAGATCGCGGTCGAAAAGAAGATCGAGATCTTTCGGGCGTTGACCGAGCGCGCCTGGTCGGCCGATCCGCGTGTCGTCCAGGTCATTCTCCTCATGCGCGAGATCATCCGTCAGGTCACGATCGCAACGTCCTCCGGCAATATCGTCTGCCAGACGCTGGGCCTGACCGAGGTCATGGCCCAGACCCACGTCAGGGACAAGGAAGGCGCTCTCCAGGCCGGATTCGAAACGCGCGGGGCTTATGCGGGACGGGACTTTTTCATTGGCGAGAATGCGTTCGAGAGAGTGGTTGACGGCGCCGTAGCGAAAGCCGTGAAGCTTCTCGACGCGGTCGATTCTCCGCGCGGCGTCTTCCCGGTCGTGTTCGCTCCGGGCGCGAACGGAGTGCTCTTCCACGAGTCCTGCGGTCATGGCATGGAGGCCGACCTAGTCTTCAAGGGGTCGAACTACAAGGATCAGATTGGAAAGCAGACCGCCGCCAAGGGCGTAACGCTCGTCGACGACGGGACGATTCCGGCCTTTCCGGGCTCGTTCCAGTTCGACGACGAGGGGACGCCGTCGCAGCGGACGGTGCTGATCGAGGACGGGATCCAGCGGCGTTTTCTGTGCGACGTCATCTACGGCAAGAAGCTCGGGCTCGAGTCGACCGGGAGTGGGCGGCGCGAGTCGTTCCGGCATCCGCCCATCCCGCGCATGCGCAACACCTTCATCGAGCGCGGCCGCATTTCGGCCACGGATATCGTGGCGAACACCAAGCGCGGGATTTACGTCGCCGACGTCGGCGGGGGCGGGCAGGTGGACGTCATCACCGGCAACTTCATGATGGGCGTGGGCGAGGGCCACCTCATCGAGAACGG
>JAFGSN010000129.1 GCA_016934575.1 Vicinamibacteria bacterium | reverse complement strand
GTTTTTTCACGGATCAGATGCTGGCCGCGTTTGTTCCAGCCGGAGGATCCGCGCGGGCGCGTGTGGCAGTAGGTGCAATTCCTGGCGCCGAGATCGCGCGCATCCTCGACGAGCTTGGGATATCCGTCGAGCCGATCGGATGCCATGCACAGGACCGCGGCGACCAGTCCGACGAGGGCGTACATTCGTTTTCGGCCTCGGTTCGGTTCGCGTTCCGGCATGTGCACGCCCCGCCTTTTTACGGCGTCAGGCTTCGAGCGCTTTCACGCAAAACTCATAACAGCGCCTGACTTCGTCCACCCGGTCTGCGCCGGAGTAGTCGTAACGGATCAGAACCGGCGGACACCGCTTCGTCTTGCGGAGCAAGCCGAGGATCTCACCCAGCGGAGTGTCGCCCTGGCCCCAGACGACGCTGGGACCGCCGTCACGCTTGCGGTCACGCAGGTGGACGGCGGCGATACGTGACACGTGCTTGCTGAGAACGGCGAGCGGATCATGGCCGGCCGCCGTCAGCTCGGCGACGTCGAGCACGAAAGCGGTCTCGCCAGCGTTGCTCGCAAGCAGCCGATCGATGTCTTCAGGCGAGCGGATCGGGCCTTTGGCGCCGTTGATGAAGCCGATCCGGATCTTGTACTCGCGGGCAAAGGGCAGGACGCGGTCGAGCATGGCTTGATCGGTCGAACCGGCGACCAGGTCGACGCCGAGCGCCTGCGCGATTTTGAGACCGCGCTCGATCTCGGCGTCGGTGAAGTCGCTGGCGAAAGGCATCTCGATGCCGATGACTCGCAGGCTCTTTCCGGCCAGGTCGGCCCTGGTTCGCGCCAGATCGTCGAGCGGGACGTTCATCCGCCAGCGGCGGAGTTGCTCGCGGTCGCCGCCCTCCGTCACGAGCTCCTTGGGCTCGATGTGTCCGTGCCACAGTTCGCATAGGCCGGCGCCGATCGCGAGGATGATCGGCGTGGTCTGATCGAGCGAGCGGTCGCTGAAGCTCATGGTGTGGATTCCCAGGGGAACGCCGGCCACGGCGGCGCGCGGGCGAGGCGCGGGCGACGGCGCCGAAGCAGGCGTGTCCGCGCGGCCCCGGCGAGGCGCGACGAGAGTCGAGACGCAGCCCAAAAGCGCCATGCGGTTCCACTCGCGCCGTGTGATTAGGCTCATGTTCTCCTCCTGCTTCGTTGCCGGCGCTCCGCGTGATTCATCCTGGTTTGACGTTTCGAGTTCGATCCGGGACTCAGGATTTTCACGCGGGCTGTTTTTGCCCTACCCGCCGCTCGCGTTGGCGCGGCGCCTCTGGTATCGGTCCACGGCGCGTTCATGCTCGCGAAGCGTGGCGCTGAAATGATGGCTTCCATCATTACGGCTCACGAAGTAGAGGTCCTTGACCGGGGCCGGGTGAAGCACGGCGAGAATCGCCTCGCGTCCCGGCGAGGCGATAGGGCCGGGCGGCAGGCCGCGGCGGCGATAGGTGTTGTACGAGGATTCGATGTCGAGGTCCTTCTTCCGGATGTTGCCGTCATAGATGCCCGCCTTGCGCATGGCATAGATGACGGACGGGTCGGCCTGAAGCGGCATGCCCCGCCGCAGTCGGTTCAGGAACACGGCGGCGATCCGAGGCCGCTCTTCGCTTCGTCCCGTTTCCGTCTCGACGAGCGAGGCGAGCGTGACCGTTTCGCGAAGCGTGAGGCCGCGCTCGCGGATGAGAATCAGCTCGGGACGAACGACTTTTCGGAAGCGCTCGACCATGCGCGCGACTAGAGCGTGCTCGTTTCCGGTTCCGCTGCCGAGGTCGTACGTGTCGGGGAAGAGATAGCCCTCGAGATCGTCGGCCAGCGGGTCGAGGTCGCGGATGGCCATCGGATCGCGCGCGGCGAGGAGAAAGACGTCGGGATCGAGGCCCGCGCCCGCGGCGATGCGCGCCATGTCCAGCGCGCACTTGCCCTCGGGAAAGGTGATCAGCCGCTGGACGACGCTGCCGCGCGCCAGTAGGTCGACGATGCGCGCCAGCGAGTGCGAGCCGTCGACGGCGTACTTGCCGGCCTTGAGCCGGCTGCCGACGCCGCGCATCGTGATATACGCGCGGAAGACGAGCGGATGGCGCACGAAGCCCATCTCGTGCAGCCGGCGGCCGATGGCGAGGACGCTCATTCCGGGCTCGACCGTGAACGTGCGCGACGCCGCGCCGGGATTGAGCGGCGTCGTGATCTCACGATGCCACGCATACCCGGCCAGCGCGAGGACGAGGGCGATGATCAGCAGAAAGCGCCGCATCGTGGCCGAGATCAGGAGGCGACCTGGCGCTCGCTCGCCGAGGTGAGACTGCGATAGTCGAGGTAGCTTTGAAGTATCAAGATCGCCGCGACCTTGTCGATGACGGACTTGCGCTCGCGCCGCCTGACGTTGCCCTCGATCAACGCCCGATTCGCGGCGACGGTGGTGAGTCGTTCGTCCCAGGGGATCACCGGGAGGCCGGTGCTGCGCTTGAGACGCTCCATGAAAGCGAGGGCGTTTTCCGCGCTCGGACCGAGACTGCCGTCGAGCTTGCGTGGAAGGCCCACGATGATTTCTTCGACGCCGCGCTCCCGAACGATCCGGCTCACGGCCTGGACGTCCTTTTTCGGGCCGACGGATCGTATCGAATCGAGGCCGGTGGCGATGGACGCCGTCTCGTCGGAGACCGCGACTCCAATCGTTCGTTCGCCGGGATCGAGCCCCATGATCCGCATAAGAAGCGCCAGTATAGCCGTTCCAGAGCCGCCGTGCAGATGCGGACCGCGCGTCGTGAATGTGATCCGGCTCACAGGAGCGGCGTTTCGTGTGTCAAGTGATCCCGATCAGCCGAGTCGGGAATCAGTTGCGGTATGCTCGACTCGGGTGGGCCGATCATGACGACCTCGACCAAATACCGAATCCTGCACGAGCTCGGCGGCGGGGGCATGGGTCGGATCTTCAAGGGCCTTCTCGTCGGACAGGCCGGCTTCCAGCGCCCCGTCGTCATCAAGCGGCTGCGTTACTCGAGCGATCAGAATCTGCTGCGGCTTTTCGTGCAAGAGGCGCGGCGATACGCCGTGCTCGACCACGAGAATATCGGTCGCATCTTCGATTTCGAGAACGTAGCCGGCGAGATGAGCATCATCATGGAATACATCGACGGATGGAGTCTCGTCGATTATCTCGAGGCGCATCGCCGGCTCGGGCGGATCCCGGACGTCGAGATGACGGTGTTCATCGTGAGCCGGATCTGCCGCGCCCTTCAATACGTTTTTGAACGCGCGGCGATGGTTCATCGCGACGTGAGCCCATCGAACGTAATGATGAGCCGCGAAGGAACGGTGAAGCTGATCGACTTCGGGATCGCGACTCGCTGCGGCACAAAAGACGTCCATCTTACGGGCAAGCCGGCCTACATGGCTCCCGAGATGATCCTGGAGAGGCGCGTCGATCATCGCAGCGACATCTTCAGTCTGGGAGTCGTGTTCTACGAGATGTTGACGCTGTCTCGTCTTTTTCAGGCGCCGCGCGCGGACGACACGCTCGCGCGCATCCTTGACGACGAGCAGGCGAGTCCGCGACGTTTGAATCCCGCGGTGCCCGAGGCCGTCGAGGCGATCGTTCAGCGCGCCCTCATGCGCGATCCCGATGAACGCTACGTCTCGGCCGCCGAGATGGGCGTGGCCTGCGAACATCATCTCTACGACAAGGGGTACGGCCCCACGAACCTGACGCTCAAGCAGCACTTGGGGCGTCTCTTCGCGGTGGACGCCGCGGTCATTCCGGATGAGAATCCGACTCCAGCCGCCGTTCGAGCCCCGGAGAATGAGATGGGTAAGATGAAGATAAACATGGGTCTGTATCATGATCAGGCGGCCGTGGTCACTCAGATTTCACGGGATCGCCGCCCGCAATGTGCGCGGAGAATTCGTGTACGCTCCAGGATAGCGGAATAACTTTACGATATCGTACCTCAAGTATTACTTGACATCCAACTTTCTAATATCTTATCGTTCCATGTCTCGATGTGTGCTGTCGGAGGGTGAAATGACCTACAATGCGCAATATTTTCGCTCCCTGGCTGTCCTGGTGCTTGCTGGAGGGCTCCTGGGCTGTGGATTGATTGAAGACAAGGAGAGCCCGGCGAACTCTCCCTTGATCGAGCGATTCGTCGCGTCACCGAATCCAGTCTCGGTTGGCGATCCTGTCGTGCTGCGGTGGGATGTGAGCGGCGCCGAGAGCGTGAGGATCGATCCTGGCGTCGGCATCGTGACGACCACGGGATCTCAGGAAGTGCTTCCCGGCGCGACGACTCTCTACACGCTTTCAGCCGATTCCGGAACGACTGGGGCAACCGCGACGATCGAGGTCGTCGTGATCGGATCATCCGCGGATCCCACGCCGACGCCGACACCGGATGCTGGCGCGACGCCGACTCCGACACTGGAGGGTGCTGCGACACCGACTCCGACTCCGGACGGTACTGCGACGCCGACTCCGACACCGACTCCAGTCGCGCCGACCCCCACGCCAGCGAGCGGCTCGTCCCCAGACTGCGGCGCGGCGCCGAGTACAGCGAAGAGCTGTGGAATCACGGTGACGGACATGGCCGCGCTCTCGGCCGGCGAGTGCCTTCAAGTCACACAGGTCGCCGTCAGCCGCGGCTGCCCGGTCGGGTTCGGCGTGACCCGAGCCGTCAGCTTTCGGATTCAGGCCGTGACGAAAGCCGGGTCCCTGGGCTGGCGCCGCGCTTCTTCGTCCGCCGATGTGCTCAGCCCGGCCAGCGGCTCCATAGCTCCCAACGGACCGACCGACGTGGCTCTCGAGCAGACGGTTCTGGATCAGGCGCTGGTGATCGAGATCGTCGACTCGGGGCGCGTGCTCATGCGCTTCTCCATCGCCAACTGACGCGCGGAGCATCGTCAGAGAAACGCTTCGCGCCTGTCCCTCTCTCCGTCGAAGGGCTATCATTCCACCATGGAAGAGCGCCTGCAGAAGATCCTTGCGCGTGCCGGCGTCGCGTCGCGTCGCGCGGCCGAGCGGCTCATGAGTGAAGGCCGAGTGACGGTCAACGGCGAAACGATACGTGAACCAGGCGCGCGCGGCGACATCCTCCGTGACGACATCCGCGTCGACGGCGTGCGAGTGCGTCAGGCGAGAGGGATGGTCTATCTCGCGCTCAACAAGCCGCGCGGCGTGGTGACGACG
>JAFGSN010000128.1 GCA_016934575.1 Vicinamibacteria bacterium | reverse complement strand
ATGCGACGGCGCCGGCAACGCCGATATGCGCGGTGCCGGGACAGGACGGAGACCTCACGGTCTCGGGCGTCATGACCGTGAACACGTACTACCCGGGCGATGCGACCGTGACAGCCGGGGCGACGTCCATCACGCTTGGCGCGGCGCGGGGCGCGACGCCCATCGCCGCGGGCGACATGCTGCTCGTGATTCAGATGCAGGACGCCAATTTCAATCGGACGAACACCGATAATTACGGGGCCGCCAATGGAACAGGCCGGGGATCGACGACTCTGAATAACGCCGGCCGATACGAGTTCGTGATGGCCACGAGCGCCGTGGGTCTCGGCGGCGGCGTCGTGAACATCGTCGGGACCGGCGCCGGCAATGGGCTTCTCTCAACCTATACCAACGCGGCCGCCGATCTGGGCGGATTCACGCAGCAGGGACAACGCCGCTTCCAGGTGATTCGCGTTCCGCAGTACAACAGCGTCAGCTATGGCGCCGGGACGACGTTCGGCACGCTCACCGCCCTGCAATGGAACGGCCGGACCGGCGGCGTCCTCGCGCTCGACGTCGCGAGCACAATGACGCTCAACGCCGATCCCGTGCTCTCGGTCCAGTCCCTGGCCAGAGCCGCATACAGCAATACAGCGGCTGTCACCGTGACCGTGACGACGACGACGGCCCACGACTACAACGCCGGCGATCTTGTGACAATCGTAGGCGCGGATCAGGCGCCGTACAACGGAACGTTCCCAATCACGAGCGTCACGGCGACGACGTTCACCTATACGATCGTGGCCACCTGGGTGGACCAGCGCGCCGGCACTGTTGAGTATCCCGCGACCCCGGCCACGGGAACCATCACCGCCACACGCCATGCCGCCGACGTCACGGGACGCGGTTTTCGCGGCGGCGGCGGACGTGCGAGCTCCGGCGGCGCCGGCGCTTACACCGATTACCGCACGACCTACGCCAACGGTCCTAACGGCTCGAAAGGCGAGGGCATCGACGGCACGCCACGATTGGTCTTCGATCCGCTCAATGGCGCCTGGGACCCGAGACGCATCACCGATACAGGAATCGACGGATATCCCAGCGGCGGCATGGCGCGCGGCGCGCCGGGCAACGCGGGCGGCGGGGGAACAGACGGGCGTCCGAGCGCCAACGACCAGAATTCCGGAGGAGGAGGCGGCGGCAACGGCGGCATCGGCGGCCAGGGCGGCAATTCCTGGGACTCGAACTACGCGAACGGCGGCATCGGCGGCGACTGGTTTGCGTCCTCGGCCGACCGTATCGTCATGGGCGGCGGCGGCGGAGCCGGAAGTCGCAACAACAGCGCTCTGAGCGAATCCAGCGGCGGGGCCGGCGGGGGCATCGTTCTGATCCGGGCCGGTTCCGTCGTCGGCACGGGCCACGTGGTCGCGGACGGCGCCCAGGGTGTCTCGTCCGAGAACGACGGCGGCGGCGGCGGCGGCGCGGGCGGCACGATCGTCATCGCCACGGCCGGCGGCGGTCTCAGTGGAGTCACGGCGCGCGCGCGGGGGGCACGCGGAACGGACGCCTGGGGCGGCCGGACTCAACCCGCGACGAACTTCCCAGATGAGCGCCACGGCCCGGGAGGAGGAGGAGGAGGAGGATGGATTCTCACGACGTCGGCGCCCGCATCGACAGACGTCTCCGGCGGCGCGCCCGGCGTGACGACTCTGGCCAACGACATCTACGGCGCGTCTCCCGGCGCTCCTGGACAGAGCGCGACGATCTCCCTCTCGCAGATTCCGGGAGTCAACTCCGGCCCGGAATGCAGCGCCGACATGGAGATCGTGAAGAGCGCCGCGGTCGCGTCGCCGACCAGCTTGATCTACACGCTGGTGGTCACCAATAACGGCTTCTGGAGCGCCGAGAACGCGACCGTGACGGATGCTCTGCCTGCCGGCACGACCTATGTATCGGCGACATCCACGATCGGCGCGTGCGGTTGGGCGGGGCCGGCGCCCGGCACGGTCACGTGCAACCTGGGCGCGATGGACGTCGGCGCCACGGCGACGATCACGATCGAGACGATTCCGCCGGCCAGCGGCTCTCTCACGAACACGGGCACGGTCGCCTCGACGACGCCGGATCCGGTCGGCACGAACAACTCGTCCACCGTGGTGACGACGCTGTCCCCGCCGACCGACCTGGGCGTGACGATCACGCCGCCCGCCGATCCGCTCACGGCCGGTTCAACGGCGGCATACACGATCACGGTCGTGAACAACGGCCCCAACGCCGCGCCTGATGCGACGCTCACGATCCCCATTCCCGCGGACGCCACATTCCAGTCCATGGCGCCGCCGAACGGCTGGACGTGCGTGACGCCGCCCGTGGGAAGCGGACAGCCGGCCACGATCGTCTGCACGCTCGCCAGCGCGCCGGTGGATCCGATCGGCGTCGTGTTCTCTCTCGTCCTCGGCATTCCGGCCGGCACGCCGGCCGGCACTGTGATCACGCTGACGGCCGGCGTATCGACCTCGGGCCTGGATACGGACGCGTCGAACGACGTGGCGTCGGTGAGCAATACCGTGGGACCGCCGATCGAGCTTCTGACGCGAGCCACGATCGTCGGATTGCGCGTTCGCGCGCAAGCCGGTCTCGTCGAGTTCGCGACTGGAATGCAACACGGGACGGTGTCTTTCAACGTCTATGCGACCAACGATCCGCAGGGTCATGAGGGCCTCATGTTGCTCAACGATGCTCCGGTCCTCTCGCCGCGGCCGAGCTCCACGATCCCCATCTTGTATTCCCTGAGCACGGATCCGATCACGGCGCGCTACGTCGTCATCGAAGAGCGCGACGTCAAGGGGCGTTCTCAGTGGGCGGGCCCATACTCGACCGCCTCATGGCACATGCGGCTGGCCTACGAGCGCATCGAGGCGCGCTTCATGGCGCAAGAAGACGCGATGGTCGCCTGGGGAAGCGCGCGGAGCACGTCGCGGTCCTTTTCTCCGCGGCGCGCCGCGTTCGAGCGCCGCGGCTTTCGAAATCGGAAACACGCCCAGGCGCGACCATGGCGCCGCGAACCCCGAATCCCGCGACACGGAATACGCATCGAAACCTCGGGCGCCGGATACGTCAGCGTGTTGCGCTCGGATCTCGAGGCGGCCGGACTGCCGGCCAGGGCGCCTCTTTCACGCGTGCGCCTCTCGAGTCGGGGGCGTCCCGTCCCGTTCAAGACAGTCGGCGCCGGAGCGGACGAGAGCCTGCGTTTTCTCGCCGAGCCGCTCTCGACGCTCTACGCCGGGCGCAACGTCTATGTGGCGACCTGGGGTCACGACCTGCCCCGGATGGCGGTCCCGCTCACCAATGCGGAGCCGCGGATCGAACCGGGATTCGTGCGAGTCCGCAAGAGCACGCTCTACTTGTCGACGACTCCTCTCGATCATGATCCGTGGTTCTGGGACGCGATGCTCAGCGACGGAACGACCTGGCCCTCTCCGCAGTGGCTGGAATGGTTCCCGGGCATCAACGAGTTCGCTCTCGAAGGCCTGCTTCCGGCGTCCGGCGACGCTCCGGTGAGAGTCGCGCTATGGACGGACGTCGCCGGAAGTCATGACGTGACGGTCTGGATCAACGGCGTGCAAGTCGGCGATCTGAGTTTCAATGGCGCCGGCGATCGTGTCCTGCAAGGCCGTATCGCCGTGTCGGCTCTGCGCGGCGAGGCGAACGTGCTGGAGATCGGCTACGCCGGCGTGCCCGACGCGCCCGAAGCTCTGGCCTATGTCTGTCTGCGGCACGTGGACATCGGCGCTCCCGTGGATCCGAGCGCGCGCGTCGCCGTCGCGCGCCCGCCCGAAGCCTATGATGCGAGCTTGCCCGATCTGAGATTCACGGAGTATCTGATCGTGACCCATCCCGACTTCGCCGGCCAGGCCGAGAAGATCGCGCGGCTCAAGCGCGCCGAAGGACTGCGAACGACCGTCGTCGGCGTGGAACAAGTCTATGATCATTTCAGCGCGGGCATTGTCGAGGCCGGAGCGATCCACGAGCTTGTCCGGACCGCGGCCCGAAATCGAAAGCTGCGTTTCGTTTTGTTGATCGGCGCGGATACGTACGACCCGCGTGATTTCGTCGAGACGGGGGCCGTGTCTTACGTGCCCTCGCTTTACGGATGGGATGGCGAGTACGGCCGCGTGCCGTCGGAGAACCGATACGCCGATGTCGACGGCGACGGGAAGCCGGACGTCGCCATCGGCCGGCTGCCGGTTCAGACCGCGGGCGAAGCCGACGTCCTGGCCGAAAAGATCTCGCGCCAGCAGGCGACGCTGAAGGCGGCGGCGCGCCGTCACGTCTTCGTCGTCGACAACGGCCCGCCTTTCCGCGCCGAGGCAAGCGCGATAGCGGCCGCTTTTCCGTCGGCGATCGCATCATGGTCGGATCTCACGAATGGGCGGACCGCGGCGCGGCAGGCGCTCTGGGACGCATGGCGCCAGGGCGTGGCCCTGACCCACTATCTCGGGCACGGCGGCCCGGAGCAGTGGGCGGACGAACGGCTTGCGGACGTCGAGGACGCGCAGTCGCTCGAGAGCAAGGAAAGCGTGTTCTTGACCTGGACTTGCATGGCGCAGAATTATCAGTATCTGTGGGGCCCGAGCATCAACGAGGCGTTTTTGCTCAACCCGAACGGGGGCGCGCTGGCGAGCTTCGGCCCGGCCGGATTGCCGGACATCTCGGCTCAGGCCGTGCTTTATGCCAGGATTTACGACGAGTTGAAAACGCCGGGCGTGACTCTGGGCGAGGCCGTGCGTCGAGGCAAAACGCGCGCCGTCGCCGACGACGCGCTCTCGATCCCCGCGGTGGAAGGCTTCAATCTGCTCGGCGATCCCGGCCTTCGCCTTCCCGGCCTGGGCGGGACGTCGCGGACCGCGCAACGCGGGTCGAGGTGATGGACGAGAACGAGGCGCGGCTGGCGGAGCGTTACGTCCGATCGGATCGGATTGTGGGTCGCTCGCTGGCCGAGGAATACCTGCTCGTGCCGCTCGTGTCGCACGGGTCGCAACTGGAGTCGATCTTCAATTTGAACAGCGTCGGATCGTTCATCTGGGAACGCCTGGACGGACGGCATGACGGGAACTCCGTCGTGCGCGACGTGACCCATGATTTCGACGTCGACGCGCGGCGCGCCGAGAAGGACTATCTTCGCTTTCTCGATCAGCTTCGATCGATTCATGCCGTCGAGCCGTTCGGAGAAAAGCCGTGAGAGCGCACGGAACATAAAAGCGGGGAAACGCGCGGCAAGGGATTGAAACCTTGAACTCGGCGCGACGATGAAAGAGAATGCTGGCATGGCCGAAGAGGAGAAGAAACCTTACGAGACGCCCGAGGTCGTGAGGATCAGGCTGGCCAAGGATGAGATGGCCGCGACCGGGTGCAAGCTGACTCGACCTGGCATCGAGGGCCCGAAGCCCGGCTTCTGCACGCGGCCTCCAACCCCCTGCCGGCTGGCGGGCAGCTAACCACGGCGCGCCGAGCGAGGCTTTCGAGCGGCATTGGACACATGGCTGGAGATTGGCGCATTCGCCGGCGTCTTCATCGGCCATGAGCGCGCCGCCCGCTGACGTGCGCGAGATTCCGTTCGAGGATCTCTCGCGCAGATTGCGCATCAAGGAACGGCGGATCCCCGTCCTAGGAATGCTGGAAACGACGTTCCGCTGCAACCTGGCCTGCGCTCATTGTTACGTCAATCGGCCGCCGGACGACGACTGGTCGCGAGCGCGGGAGATGTCGTTCGCGCGCATCGAGTCCCTGATCGACGAAATCACGGCGGCCGGCTGTCTGACCCTGGTGATCACCGGCGGCGAACCGCTGCTCCGCCCTGATTTTCCGAAGCTTTATGTTCACGCCGTGCGTCAGGGGCTGCTGGTGACGGTCTTCACCAACGGCACGCTCGTGGACCGCGGCATCGTCGAGCTGTTCGACCGCCACCGCCCGGAGGCGGTCGAAATCACGCTCTACGGCATGACTGCCGAGACATACGAGCGCGTCACGCGCGTCCCCGGCTCTCACGCTCGGTGCATCGCGGGGATTCAGAGTCTCGTCGATCGCGGCATTCGCGTCAGGCTCAAGGCCATGGCCCTTAAATGGAATCGAAGCGAGATCGGAGCGATGCGGGATTACGCAACGCGCCTGGGGATCGAGTTCCGCCACGACGGCCAGCTCAATCCGCGCTTCGACGGTCGCCCGAGCCGCGCGCTGGAGCTGCAGCTCGCCCCGCAGGACGTCGTGGACCTCGAAATGGCCGACGACAAGGGCGCGGCGGCGCTCAGGCGTTTTTGCGACAACTATGTGCCCGGTCGCGCGGAAGTCGGAGAAAGCGAGCGTGTTCTCCTGTGCGGCGCGGGCGAAACGTCTTTTGCCGTGGATCCCACGGGCCGGCTCTTGCCGTGTCTTCTGCTCAGGCGAATGTACGCCGATCTCGGCCAGGGGACCTTCAGCCAGTGTTGGAGCGAGTTATCTTCTCGGCTCAGAGCCCTGACCTGTCGAAAGCCGTCGCCTTGCCGGAAATGCAATCTGGCGCCGCTGTGCGGGAGCTGCTCCGGCGCGGCCGAGATCGAGACGGGCGACCTCGAAGGAATCGTGCCGCGATTCTGCAGGATAGCGCACCTGCGCGCCCACGCGTTGATGGGCGATTCCTGCGGGCATTCGCGGGACGCTTCGTGCTGTCTCGCTCCGGACCGACCGGTCCGGAAGGATTGACTCAAACCATGCCGTGCATCGTGATTCCGCCTCAGTCGAGAGAGCGGAGAACGTCCGAATGATAGATGCGAAGCGCGGAGAGCACGAGCGAGAGAACCACGGGACCAATGAGAAAGCCCAGCGGACCGAAGGTCAAGAGGCCTCCGAGGATCGCGAGAAATCCCAGCATGGGATGAATCTGGGCCGTGTCGCGCAGGACCAGAGGCTTGACCAGGTTGTCGATGCCGCTGATGCCGAGAGCGCCGAAGATCAACATCCAGAGCCAATGGCCGCCGGTGAAGAAGAGGTAGATCACCGCCGGCACCCAGCCGAGCGGCGAGCCGATCAGCGGGACGAGCGCGGCCAGAACCACCAGGAGAGCCCAGAGCAGCGGCGCGGGAACGCCGAGAATGAGAAAGCCCGCAAGCGCCACGGCGCCCTGCGACAAAGGCACGACGATCATGGCCAGCAGCACGCCCTTGATGGTTTTGCCGAGGTGCTCGAGGATCAGGTTTTCCTGGCGATCGGAAAGCGGCGAGACGCGCGACATCTCGGCGCGAAGCGCGCCGCCGTCGCGAAGCAGGAAAAAGAGCATCAACAGGAAAATCACGAGGTCGAGCAGGGCCGAGGTCAGGCCGCCGACAAGCATCTGCACCACTCGATTGGCGCCATGGACGAGACGCGACAGTCCCTCCGAGAGGATCTCGGAAACCGTCTCCTCGTCGACTTTCACCCATTCGTCGATCCAGGGGTAACGGTTGCTCGCCAGATCGTTCAGCAGATCATGCAACGCCTGAGGCTGCAGTTTGGGACGAATCCATTCGAAAGCCGTGACCGTCTGCCGTCCGAGCACGCCTGCGGCTATCGTCACCGGCACCAAGATGAGCACGGCCACGAGGAAAACAAGCAGACCCGCGGCCAGCCCCCGTCGCGAGCCGAACGCTTTCGAGAGCCTTCGATAGGCGGGACCGATGAGCAGCGCCACGGAACCCGCCACCACGAAATCGCACAAGAAATGGCGAAAGACGAGAAACGCCAGCACAAAAATGGCGAGCAGCGTGATCACGAGAGGGATCAGGTAACGGCGATGCGTGCGTGGCGCGGCGGGTTCACTCATGCATGTCTCCCAGTCGTCGGAATGAAGGCGCGTCGACGGCTCAACGACTTCATCCCCAAATCAGAACGGCGGCGATCGCCGACATCGTCCAGACCGCGATATGGAGATATAACTCGATCCTCCCTCGATCATCGTCAAGCCACGTCGCCCAGCTCGATCGCGGCGAACGACGGCGGATTTCCCAGAGACGTCGCAGAACCTCGTCGGGCAAGCCCTGATGTCCGTCGGGAGGCTCGCTCCGCAGGGATCGTAAGGCCCAAAATAAAAACAATCCCGCGACGAGCCCGCCGAAGACGAGTCTGGCGACGAGCAGCGCGGTCCCGGCCAGTCCGAGCACATCCGGAATCAGGAGTTTGAGCAGCCCGACGGACGTCAACGCGGCAATGCCGATAACTCCAAGATCCGGATGGGCGGACGGTGTCGTGCTTTCCGCCGGATCGACCCGGGGCGAGTCCGGCGCTGTCGTGCCATACTGGCTTCCGCGGATCGCCTCGATCACGTCGGCCGTGTCCCAACGGGCCCCGAGAAGCGCGCGCAGAGCGCTCACCGCGAGCATCACGAACAGGACAAGAACGGCCGTGGACTGATGCGGATGACTCCAGGCCCACTGGAGAAGGAAATCGCTCGTCAGAAACACGACGATTCCGCCGATGAACAGCAAGCTCGTGATCCACGCCAGGTTCTCCACTTGATCGTGGCGTCGCTGATAGCAGACAAGATCGGTCCTCAAGTTGTCCCGCATCGTCGCCGGATCGATTTCCGTCATCTTGTTCCTCCCGCGTTCGGATCAGACGAAAAGCTCGCCGCCGCGTCGATCCCGGCCGACCGACAGTTCCTTGACGGAAATCATAGCTCCTATCGCTCCATCGAACGTAGAAACGCCCTCACGAACGATCTTTCTTCCGCGTCTCCGTCAGGCAGGCTCAACGCGACGAACAGCGCCTGTCGCGCCTCATCGTCTCTACCCAGACCTTCGAGTATCTGTCCGAGGAGCTTCTGGGTCTCGAACGTCGGTTCAAGCGCAAGCGCCCGCCGGCAGGCGACGAGAGCCGCCTCGTGCTCGCCCGCCGTGAAGAGGGAGGCCGCCTGCTCGTATGCGACCTCGGCCGGAGAGCCGTGGCCCGTGACGTGTTCGATCAGGGCCGGCGGGTGGCGGCTCAGGGCAAGGCCGATCTCCTGGATCTTGTTGACGTACAGAGTCCGCGGCGCGGATAGCTCGATCAACATGTTGTCGTCGGTGTTGAACCGCGCGGCGCGCGAAAACGAATCGCACCCCCGCGTGTCCAGCGCGAGAGCGACCAGAAGATCAAAAGGATAGTGAATCTTGACGGAAGCGAGGCTTCGACGATGACCGTCCTGCTCGAGGATGCGGCGCATCTTGGGAAGCGAAAAGCGCAGGGGACGGCGAGATCCGAGCATGAGAACGTCGCGCCCGCCGGGAAGCTTGAACAGAAGCCGCTCGGGAAACACGCTGCAGAACGTAGCCACCAGGGAACGCGCGGCGTCTTCCGACATCCCGTAGAGATGGAACCACTGGCAGATGATCCCGTCGCGAGCCAGTCGAGACGCCGTCAGGTCGAAGTATTCATGCGTGAAAAGATTGGCGACCCCGGTGATCCAGGGATTGGACGGCTCGGAAATGATGATGTCGTACTCCGCATCGGAGCGCCGCAATCGCGAGCGAGCGTCGCCGAGGATCAGCCGCAGACGAGGATCGTCGAGAGGCTTCCCGTTCACGCGATCGAAAAAGGCCGAAGCGGCGACGACGGCCGGCTCGATCTCGAACGCGTCCACGCGTTCCACCGGATAGGACAGCACGGCGCCCGCCGTGACGCCGCTGCCCCAGCCCACGACGGCCACGCGCCGCGCGTCGCGCGCCATGAGCGGCAGATGAGCCAGCAAGAGCTGCGTCTGCATGTCGCCCGGCCCGTTGGAGGCGTCGGTCTTGCCGTTGATCATCAGCATGCGGTACTCGCCGACCTCGTGCACCGCCACGGTCGCCGTGGATCCGTCGCGATAGAACAGCAATCGATGCGAGTCGATGTGTCGACGGATTTCGGCGGAATCGTACTTCTCGTATGCGGGCAGGCCCGCGTAGAATCCGATCCCCTTGGCCATCGTCGCGCCGCTCGGCGGAATCGCGAGCGTGAGGACGACGCCCGCCGCCAGAACGACGCATCGCCAGAGCGGAGCGTCGCGCGTTTTGAGCGTGACCACGAGCGCCGCCGCGAGCGCCGACGACGAGGCCAGCCTGACGGACAACGAGATGCCGCAATTGCCGAGAAGAACGGCCGCGGCCAGCACGGCGCCCGCGGCGGAACCGATCAGGTTCGCCGCGTACAACCGCGCGATCTTGCGACCGACTTCGCCCGGGATCGGCGCGGCCGCGCCGGCCGCCGCCGGCAACAAGGCGCCCAGACACATCGCGGACGGAAGCATGAGCATCGCCGCGACGAGAATCTGGATCGGGAAAAGGCCCGCCGCATGCGACGGCGACGCCTGGCACAGAAAGACGAACAAGCTGGGAAGTCGATCGGCGAGAGGGAGACTCAAATAGGAGCCCGCGGCCGCGCCCGTCAGCAGCCACGCAATCGCATGAAGAGACGCCGGACGAGCATGTCGTCGCAGGATATAAGACGCCAGGGCCGATCCGGACGCAAGCCCGGCAAGGTATGTCGAAAGCATCAAAGTGACGCCGTAAACCGAAGAGGCGAAGACCAGGGAAAGCGTCCGCGTCCAGGCGACCTCGTACACCATGGCGGCGGCGCCGGACACGGCAAGCGACAGAAGCAAGAGGCCGTCGCGTGCCGGAGGATGATCCGCGGCGACGCGCTCCCGGATCGGCGGAGTCCAGATCGGAAACATGCGCCGCCGAGCGGCGATCACGACCAGACAAACGGCGATATCAATGGCCGAGGCGACATGAAGCGTTCGCAACAGCCCATGCGCCGGAAAGAGCCAGAACACGGCGACGATCGGCCCGAGCACCGCGCCGGCCGTGTTGGCGGCGTAGAGTCGTCCCACGGCCACGGCAACCCGGGAAGAATCCCGAGCCAGCGCGCGGGTCAGAATCGGCAGGGACGCTCCCATGCCAATCGTCGCCGGCAGCAGCAACGCGACCGCGGCGCAGAACTGGATCGCCGACGAAGGGCCCTCCGTCATTTTCAAGAGGCCGGGAGTCGCCAGGCCGTACAGGCCGGTCCATCCCTCGATCAGGGCGTACGCGAGCACGGGTTCGATCCGCGCCGCGAAGCGCTTGCCGGCCAGGAAACTGCCGAGCGCCATGCCCCCCATGAATGCGCCGAGCACGGCGCCGACCGCAACGGCGGTCGCTCCCAGCGAGAGCAGAAGCAGTCGGGTCCAGACCACTTCGTAAACGAGAGACGTGCCGCCGGTCAGAAGGAAGGAAGAAAAGAGAATGACACGACCGATGACGCCGGCGCTCGTGGTTTTCGGCTCGTTTCCCAAGGTCGCCGTATATAGTACACGAGAGAGGGATGCTCTCCGCTCCGTCACTGCGATTCCGCCATGGTCGACATCCGGCGAAGCGGTCTTCATGAAAGCCCACTACTTGCATATGGGAGTGAAACGCCGCGAAAAAGACCGGCCCCGCATGCCGTTCTAGACGGCCAAGACCAGTCCGTCCTTTGCGCCGGCGCGGTGATAAAATTACACCCGTTCGATGAGCATCTACCTCGAGCTGACGCGACAGTTCAACGCGGGCGCGCTCCGCGCGATCCTCAGTTCCGGCCAGGCGATCGTGCTCCATCGGCTCGCGATCATGAGCAAAGACGGCGACTGGATTCTGAGCGAGGAAGCCGCGGCGCTCGAACATGTCTTGCATGCGCTCGAGGATCGAGGAGCGCGGTATCGCTTCGGAGCGCCCCTGGATGTCCGTTGGATGCGCGGCGGCTGGAGCGCGCACTTCGAGTTCCTGAGCGACGGCCTGCGCGTGCGCACGGATTTCGTGACGCGTCCTCCGCGTCTTGCCGAGACGGATCTCGGCGCGCTCTGGGAAGAGTGCCGCGACAGGGACGTGCCGTATGTCGATCTGCGCCGACTGTGCGAGTTGAAGAAGACCAACCGAGAGAAGGACTACGCGGTGATCGGCGAGCTGGCGCGCCGCTTGAACGATCCGCGCGATGAGATGCTTCTGTCCCGCAGCGCACGCGATCTGTCGGGGCTGGCGCGGCGCTTCCCGGCGCTCGTGACGGAGCTGTCGGCGCGCCGGCCTCTGCTGGCGCGCGCGGCGGACGGCGTGGAGGCGCTGGAGGTGGCGCTCGATGCGGAACGACGGGCGCTCATTCGTCAGAACGAGGAGCGCTTGCGCGGCTATCTCGGCGCGGCAGTCGATTGGCGGGCGACATGGCCGGAAATCGAGCGCGAGATCGCCGGCAAGCCGCTGGCAAAGGCTCACGAGATCGTTGTCAAGCGAGCTTTCGAGCTGCTGCCGTTCTTGCCGTCATGAAGATCATGGCCGATGAGATGCACGACGAATTCCTGAGCGAGGAAGATCTCGACCTTCGAAATCTGAGCCAGGACGAGCTGCTCGCATGGTGGAATCTCTGGCTGCGCCAAGCGCAAGCCGGCAACGCGGACGACCGGCGGTCGTACTCGCATGGAGTCTTCGTGCTGCTCGGCGACGCCGACTGAACCCGGGGACTGATCGAGAAGGAAGTCCGCGGCCGGATGCTTTCACATACGATCTGCGAGCGGAGCGGCTAACGCTTTGTGTTCGAGGACCGCAATTCCGTCGCGATGCGCATTACAAGCGCGTGCCGGCGTCGCCAGGCCACGCGAAATCTTGCGGCGCGATATCTGGGCTCAGAAGAGGTCCTTGGCCCGGCGCCTGAAACGCCGGCTCCAGGTGCGCGTCGTTCCGTCCTTCATGATCACGCGATAGTCGCCGTGAAACCACGGCTGCAACTCCTTGATGGCGTCGAGACGCACGATCTCCGAGCGGTTGATGCGGAGAAACCGAGAAGGATCGAGGCGCTCCTCGACCACGCCGAGCGCGCCGCGGCGGAGAAACTCGCCGTCGCGCGTGAAAAAGCGCACGTAGTTGCGTTCGGCCTGGATGCGATCGATGGCTTCGACGGCGATCAGCGCTTCGCGCTCCTCGCTCTTCTGAACGAGGATCCGGCGCGCATACTTGGCTTCGGAGTTCAAATCGTCGATAAGACGCGTGAGACGGACGGCCAGGCCGTTCTCGACGCCTTTCGCCAACATCCGTCGCGCGCGATCGAGGACCTGCCTCAGTCGGCTGGCCGCAAAGGGTTTGAGCAGATAGTCGAAGGCATGCACCTCGAACGCGCGCAGGGCGTGCTCGTCGTAGGCGGTGACGAACACCGTGAGAGGCATCGCCTCGACGCCCGCCTCGGCGATGACCTCGAAGCCGTCGAGGCGCGGCATCTGGATGTCGAGGAAGACGAGATCCGGCGACACGCGACGGATGAGATCGACGGCCTCGGCGCCGTCCGCCGCTTCACCGACGATCTCGACGTCGCTTTCAGACGACAGAAGATCGAAGATCTTCCGCCGCGCCGGAGGCTCATCGTCGACGATCAGGACTCGCATGGCGACCGCATCGGCTCCGCTTTGCGCAGGGGTAGCGCGATTCTCACCAGGAAGCCGCCCATGGGCCCGTTCCTTGCCTCAAGGCTGTGAGCGCCGCCGTATAGAAGGTTCAGCCGCTCCGTGGTAACCGACAGACCGGTGCCTGCGGCATGCAGGTCATGGTCGCCGGCGGTTCCTGGTCCGTCGTCTTCGATTTCCAACAACAACTCTTGGCCGCGCGCATGCGCGCGCACCGCGATGCGCGCCTGACCGATGCGTTCGGCGTTTCCGTGCCGGATCGCGTTCTCGACAAGCGGCTGGAGCAGCATGGACGGGACCAACGCGTGTCGGACCTCGGGCGCGACGTCAACCTCCACCTTCAGCCGTTCGCCCAAGCGCGCGCGCATGATGCCGCAATAACAATCCAGCGTCGTCAGCTCGTCGGCCAGAGGCAACTCGTCGGTGTGCGCCGTCTTGAGCGAAGCGCGTAGCAGCTCCGCCAACTGAGTCAGCACCTCATCGGCCGCGGCAGGATCGCGATACATGGTGGACGATATCGTGTTCAGGGCGTTGAAGAGAAAATGCGGCTGAATCTGCAAACGCAAGTTGCGCAGCTCGGCGCGCGCTAGGTTGCTCTCAAGGTGCGCGGTGCGCAGCTCGCGCCGGCGCGCTTCGTTGAGAGCGTTGACGGCATGAAGAATGACCGCCATGACCGTGAACTGTATGACCGCGCCGGCGAATTCCTTGGCGTAGACCAGGGACAGGCTCGGACTCATGTAGCGCTTGAGGTCAAACAGCCAGTACAGGGATGCGCGCAGTCCCCACATGAGAGTTGTCAGAGTGATCCCATACGCTAGCAGCGCGATGAGATAAAGAGGAAGTCCGCGCGGCCAATCCGTCCGCCGCAGCGGATGCCGCCGCACGAGCCAGCGAACGCCGAAAAATAGGATTCCGGCCGTGACGGCCCAGCTCATCGTTCCGATGAAGGGATGGACGAATGCTCCTTCCTTGCCCCACGACAGAAATTGGAGATGATTGAAGACGGACTGGATCAGGCCGAGCGCGAGAACCACGCCGGTCCAGAGAAGCAGCCACCGCCAACGTTTAGGTCCCGCTTTCGCAAGGCTACTATAATTCGTCGATTCTTCGCGCTGCAAGGACTCGCTCATCAACGTCTATTTTGGATAATATCGCGCTGGGGCGTGTCTCGGCATGCTCAAACGCCTTTCAGTTCACGACTATAGTCCGACACGCCGCTGCAGAAGCTGAATCGACGCGTCCATGCCCTGCCGTCCGGCCGGATCGCCGCAGTTCGTCATGACGAGCAGCGCCCTGCTTTGATCCGGCCAAAGCTGGATCGCCGCGCGCAGAGATCCGGCCCCGCCATGAGCCAGGACGCGCCGGCCGTTGATTGACAAGACGTGCCATCCCAGCGCATATCCTAGATCATAACTTTCGCCGGAAGATGCGGCCGTATGCAGGCGACGGAAGGTCTCCGCGGAGACGATCGAGGATTCCCCTCGATCCCCCCGGAGATGAGCGCTGGCGAACCTGGCCCAATCGGCCATGGAGAGATGAACGCCCCCAGACGGACGCCCGACCGTCATGACGGGGTCCGGAGCCAACGGGACAGGAACGGCCCGTCCATTCGTCCACTCGTGCCACCAGATCCAACCAGGTTGATCGGCCGGAGGAGGATCGTAACCGGTTGACGTCATGCCGAGGGGCTCGAACAGCCTTCGTGTCATCACGGTTTCCCACGGCTGCCCGGTGACTTTCTCGATTATTGCGCCGGCGACGACGTAGCCGACCGTGGAATACTCGTAGGAACCGACGGTTCCGGTCGGCGTCCTCAGCGCTTGCTCGACGATCCAGAGGCGTTGTTCGACGACCGATAATCGCGTCGGCAACTCCGATTGAAGTCGTGGGACAAGTATGTCGTCGTCCAGACCGCCGCTATGCGCAAGAAGATGGGTGACAGTCATGTCGGCGTACGCCCGGTCCATCGAACCGGCCAGCTCCGGAAAGATCTCTGAAACGCGATCGTCCCAATTCAACAAGCCTTGCTCGACAAGAATCGCGACAACGGTCGCCGTCATCGCCTTTCCGCAGGAAGCGACGCTGAATTTGTCGTCAATCGTGGCAAGCGTCGTCTCGTCGGATCGACGAACTCCGGCAACGGCGGCTTCTTGGAGTCCCTGCGTGTCCACGATCGCGCCGAAAACCGCGGGCAGTCCGTGCCGCGAACGGATGACATTGAGCTCTAAAGTCAGATCCGACGTTGTTGTTTGCTCGAGATCGGAATCGCCGACGCACGCGCCCAACGCGGACAGCGCCAACGCCGACATCACCAGGAGTCGCATTTCGAAATGTGGATTTCTTCGCCTCGTCACATCAACCTCCAATCCTTTCACGGACTCTT
>JAFGSN010000127.1 GCA_016934575.1 Vicinamibacteria bacterium | reverse complement strand
TGGCTCGCGCCCGAGGCCTTGCCGGTGAAAACCGACGATTGATGTGCTAATCTTCCGCTCCTCTCGGGATTGTGGCTCAGAATCGAGGTTGATCGTGCCGATGGATGAAGCTCCCAAGAGCGCGTACGAACTGGCGATGGAGCGCTTGCGGCGAAAGGATCGCGACGAAGGCCTCGAAACCCGTCCGCTCTCGGACGAACGGAAGGTGAGAATCGCCGAGGTGCGCGGATTTTACGAGGCCAAGATGGCCGAGCGCGAGATCCTCCATCAATCCGAGAAAAACCGTGCGCGCACTCTTGAAGAGATCGAGACTCTCGAAAATGATTATCGGCGCGATCGTGAACGTCTGGCCGCCGAACGCGACGGCAAGATCGAGGAGATCCGACGAGACTGAGCCCGGCTCAAACCGTCCGCTCGCGAATCCCCTCCCGCTTCCGGTTTGCACATGCCCGCCAAGCTGCGGCAATCTTTCAAGGTCGCGCCGTGACGCCCGCGCGCGGTCGACGGATCCGGGACGCGGCTCATGCGCCGGCAGGGTGACATTCATGAGGACTGTGTTCTTGCACGCGGCCTGCTCGACAACCTGGTTCTGCTTGCTCTTGGCATGGGCCGGGGCCCAGACGACGCTTCCAACGCCGGAAATCGAAATGATCGTCGACACGTCGCACGATGGACGGAACGAGGCGGCTCCCGAAACGACGACGGATAGCCGTCCTCCGCTGCTCACGTTGAGTCAGGCGATCGATCGCGCCCTGCTCCGGAATGATCGGCTCATCAACGCGGACGACGGCGTCGAGCAGGCGCATCTATCGCTGCGCCTGGCGCGCTCGGCGTTCCGTCCCAAGCTCGTGCCCAATATCCACGGCTCGTTCGGGCAAAGCGACACGAGCAATCAAACGTACAGACTCGATCTGTCGCAGAGATTCATCACGGGCACGGAATTGCGCGGAACCCTGGCGACCTCCAGCGATAAGAATCAGCTCGGCACTTTCTACAATACCGACACGACTCTCGCTGTCAGTCAGCCGCTTCTGCGCGGCTTCGGCCGTGTCGCGAGCCGGCGCGGTTTGAGCAGCGCCGAGGCGCGCCTCGCAAGCGCGGAGCGCGAGAAGCTTCGTTCCGAGCAGCAGGTCATGGTCGAAGTGACGGCGGCCTATTACCGTATCGCGACTCAGCAACAGATGGCGGATGTCGTGGAAAAGTCGCTCGAACGCGCGCGAAGACTGCTGGCCGCCTCCGAGGCGAAGCTCGAGGTGGGCAAGGTGTCCCAGCTTGACGTCCTGCGCGCGCGCCAGCTCTCCGCGCAAACGGAGGGACAGCTTCTCAACGCTCTGAGCGCGGTCGAAGACGCGACGGATCAACTGCGCCTCTTGATCGACTACGGCCCGGACGAGATGTTCACGGTCGAGTCTCCGAAGGTGCCGCGCATCGAGAGTATTCCTCTCGACGAAGCGATCGAGGTCGCGCTCGCCCGCCGTCCCGAGATCGATGACGCGCGCGAGTCGCTGGCCGAGTCCGAGCGCGCCCTAGGCTACGAGCGCAATCAGCTCCTGCCGCAGCTCGATCTCAACCTGGCGCTCACTCGCCGCGAGGTCGCCGACAGCTTCGCTTCGAGCTTCGGAGTCGATCGCTTCGACTTCGCCACCTTCGTCACCCTGTCGATGCCCGTCGATCGCACGCCCCAGACCATCGCGTACCATAACGCCATGATCGAACGCGATCGGAGGCGGCGGACAAGCGAGCAACTCAAGCGTCAGATCATGCGCGAAGTGCGCCTTGTCCTGCGGCAACAGCTCCGCCTGAAACAACAGCTCGATCTTTCGAGCGCGATGCTCGAGTTCGCCGGCAAGGAGGCGGAAGTGGCGGCCATGCGCTTCGAGCGCGGCCTGTCGAACAACCTCGACGTGGTCAAGGCCGAGGAAGTTCTGCTGGACGCCCGCAGCCGGCACTCTGCGCTTCTGGCGGAAATCGCGGTGTCGCAGCTCGGCCTGCGCCAGACGCTCGGCATCCTCGATCCGAGGAAAGACGTCGCATTGCTGGAGGACGCCGCTTCATGACCGGCAGGTTGACGAGTCTAGCGCGGCGGGGACGCGTCGCGACGAGCGTCATCCTCGAATCGGCGCTGCGAATCACGAGGCGGGCGGCGGCTCGCGCTCGCGCCCATCCTCGGCTCGCATTCATCGTCTTGGCGGCGGCCGTGATGCCGGCGCTGATCGCCGCCTGGCTTCTGCTCCCGTCCGTGGATCGCGATCTCACGACCCTGGTCCGGCGCGGCGATCTGAAGATCCGGCTCATCGAAACCGGCGTGCTTCGCCCTGCCCGCTCGATCACGTACCGCGCGCCGCTCGCCGGACGCGAGCTGGAGATCACTCATCTCGTCCCCGAAGGCACGCGGGTGCGGGAGGGCGATCTGCTCGTACGGCTGGACACGACCGATATCGAGAACGAGAAGCGTCGCATCGTGCAGGATCTCCGGCAAGCGCAACTGGACCTGCGAGGCGCCAGGATCCAGCGGCAGGAAGCCACGGCCGCGCTCGAATCCCTCATTGACGGCGAGGGCTCGCTCAGCCTCGACGAGCTGCGCGCACAGCTTCAGCTCGCCGAACGCAAGGTCGACCGTCTCACGAGCGAGCATGAAAGCCTGAAGCCGTTGCTCGAAAAAGGATTCATCACTCGCGACGAGCTGGAACGCGCCGCCTACGAGCTGGAGCAGGCGCAAGCCGAGCTCAACCTGTCTCGAAAAAAGACGCGCGTCTATCTGGAGCGCACGTATCCGCGCGAGCGCGAGCGCGCGCAGCTCGAGCTGGCCCAGCGCGCGGCGCTCGAGGACGTGCTCGAGCCCCGCCTGGAGGAGGCGCGGGCGCGGGCGGAGACCCTGGAACAAGCGATCGCGGGCTGCGAAATCCTCGCCGAGCGTCCTGGCCTCGTCGTATATGAAGTGCTGCTCTCGGCGCATCCGCGTCGCAAGATCCGCGCCGGCGATCGCGTCACCCGCAGCCAGGGACTGATCACGATCCCCGAGGTCGGCCGTATGATCGTCGAGTCGTCCGTGGACGAAGCCTCTCTGCACAAGGTGCGCGCCGGACAGAGCGCCGTGATCCGACTCGACGCCTACCCCGACTTGACGCTCGACGGCAAGGTCAGCCGCGTGGGCACTCTGGCGCGCGCCTCGGCCGACCGGCCCTTCGAGGAAAAACGGTTCGATCTGGTGGTCGACGTCGTTACGACCCGCGCCGAGCTGCGCCCGGAGATGTCGGCGCGGATCGACGTCCTGGCGGGCGAGCGCCGGAACGTGCTTTTACTCCCAGTGAACGCCGTCTTCGAGAGGGAAGGAATGCTTGTCGCATACGTCGTCAAGACTTTCGGAATCGAGGCGCGGCAGGTGGAGGCGGGTGAGTCCAACGAGATCGACGTCGAGATCGTCGCCGGGCTGCGTGAGGGCGAGCGTGTGACGCTCCTGCCCCCGCCGGAAAGCGTCGCGGGCGGGCCCGCCGCCGCGCGCGAAGGTCAAGACGGCGCGACGGCGCCCCTGGCGATCAGGTGAACGCTTGATCGAGCTCCTCGCACGCTGGCGCGCGCTCTTGAACGCGGCGGCGGGCCGCGACGCGCGCGAGCTGCTCGTCATCAGCGCCGAGGCTCTCGGCCGCTACAAGTTGCGCACGGCGCTGAGCGTCCTGGGCGTCGTGCTCGGAATCGCCGCGGTCATCGCGATGATGTCCGTGAGCGAGGGCGCGCGCCATGAGGCCCTTCAGCAGATGGAGCTGCTCGGCTTGCACAATCTCATGATTCGCAATCGCGGCTTGAGCCTCGATCGAATGCGCCAAGCCGGCGAAACGTTCGGCCTCAAGGCGCGCGACGTGGATTCGTTGCGCCGCCTCATCCCGCTCACGAAAGCGGTCAGCCCGCTCGTGGAGCGATATCTCTCGGCGGCGGCGCCGGAGTCGAAGCGGCGCATGATCCGCGTGCTCGGCGTGTCTCCCGAATATGGACGCGTCCTGCGCCTGGCAACGACGGACGGGCGATTCCTGGCCTCGATTGACGAAAAAAACCAGGCCGCGGTGTGCGTTCTCGGCGCCAACCTGGCGCGCGGTCTCTTCGGATTCCGCGATCCCGTCGGACGTTCCATATCGATCGACGGCCGCTGGTATCGCGTGGCGGGCGTCCTCGCCGAGCGCGGCAGCGACGCGCGCGCCATGGGCGCCCTGCCGGGTCGCGATCTCAATCAGGCGGCTCTCGTCCCCCTTTCAACGCTCCTGGGACGCTCCCTCGATCTTGATCCGCATCAGAGAATCGACGAGATCTGGCTTCAAGCGGCGGACGGCGAGCGCGTGAGCGCGATCGGACGCGTCGTGGAACACTCCCTTTCCCGACTCCACAAAGGCCTGCCGGATTTCGAGGTCGTGGTGCCACGCGAGCTGCTTGAACAGCGTTATCGCACGCAGCGCACCTTCAGCGTCGTCGTTGGCAGCGTCGCCGTGCTTTCGCTCATCGTCGGCGGAATCGGGATCATGAACATCATGCTCGCCTCGGTGCTCGAACGCACGCGGGAAATCGGCATCCGCCGAACCGTCGGAGCGCGGCGGCGGGACATCACGGCGCAGTTTCTGGTCGAAAGCCTGCTCCTGACCTTGAGCGGCGGTCTGGCCGGCGTTCTCCTGGGCGCGGTTGTGTCGCTGGGAATCACCGCGTACGCCGGTTGGCACACACGAATCTCGCTGATCGCGGTCATGCTCGGCGTCTCCGTGTCGGTCCTCGTCGGCTTGGCGTTCGGCATCTATCCCGCGCGACAAGCCGCCCGTCTCGAGCCCATCGACGCGCTGCGTTACGAGTGAACGCCCGTACCGCGCGCGAGGAAGCGCGGCCGCGAATCCTAGATCTCTCTTAGGACTTATCCGAGCATATACGATATTCTCCCGATTCTCGGGAGTGCTTCGGCGCGGATTCGTGGTCCAGAGCCAGCGGCACTCGCCCGGCAACGCGGTGTTGACCGCGGCTCACGACGGTCGTGCCGTCTCTCGAAAAGCCGCGGGTCGATCATTCAGGCATGGAGGTCAAGATGTCCGTTCGAAAACCGATGGATCCTCGTCTCGTTTGCGTTTTAGCCGGCTTGCTCGTGGCGGCGCTTTCGGCGGGCCTCCCCGGCTCCTTCGTTACGTCAGCCGGCGGCGCAACGCCCCCCTCACGCCCGGCGGCCGCGGGTCTGACTATCGGCAGCGCGCCGTCGGGAGCCGCCGTGTTCATCGACGGCCGATACCAAGGCGAAACCCCCCTCAAGGTCGAACAATTGACTCCCGGCGACCATTTGATACGCGTCGCCAAGAACGGATTCCAGGAAAACTCACGCCGCGTCAGCATATTTCCGGGAGAGATGAAGGGCGTCAACGTGGACCTCGTCCGTCGGCAGCCGGAGTCGGACGCTCGCCGTCAGGTCACGGCCGATGACGAGTCGCAGCAGACCGCCGGGAAAAAGGGCGGCGGCGCGACGAAGTGGCTGCTGGTCGGCGCGGGCGTGGCGGCCGTCGGCGCCGGCGTGTGCCTGGCGCTGCCCAAGAACAAGCCGCCCACGGCGGGATCCGTGGAGGTCGATCCTGCCGTGGCCCTGATGGCGGCCACGGCCGTCAAGTTCAGCGCGGCTGGCGCCAGTGATCCCGACGGTGACGCGCTCACCTATACATGGGATTTCGGCGACGGATCGAGCGGATCAGGCGAGACGGCGACGCACGTGTACGCCGCCGAGGGAGCCTACCAGGTCATAGTGACGGTCAGCGACGGCAAGAAGGATGTTACGGCCACGGGATCGGTGACCGTTAAAAGCCTTACGGGGGTCTGGCGTGGAAGTATCGCTTTCGTATTGCCCATGACCATGAATCTCAGGCAGACCGGAGCATCAGTATCGGGAACACTCCTGGTGCCGGGCATTCCTGAATGTTCGATGATGGGCAATGTGAATGAAGAGCGGGACGTGATGCTCCGTCTCATCGGATACATTGATATGTTCCGTGGACAACTGAGTGACGACGGTGACGCATTGTCGGGCATGTACTCGGCGAGCACGGAGTCGTATGCGTTTTCGGCAATAAGGCAATAGATTGGCAACCACATCCATTTGCACTGAACGAAACGTCGTTCAGAGCTAATATAAAGTGGCGGCGAGACGCTAAACCATGGAGACGAGAAGACTGTTTGGAGCTTGCGGCTCTTTACTATCGCAAGCGAAGGATCCGACCGATGGAAATCACATCGGCCGTCTCGACCGAGCCATTATCGAGCGATCGAAGCGAAGGATCTAAAACCCTTCGCTTCGATCGAGACGGCGCTCCGTCTCGTCGAGCTGACGATTCAGCTCCGGCGGTAGCCGATCTCCGAACTTTTGGAAGAAGAGACGAATGTCCGCCGTCTCGTGGCGCCACGCGTCGTGATCGACGCTCAGCAGGGTTTCGAGCGCGTCGTCGCGAATGTCGAGGCCGTCCAGATTGAGCGATTTCGGCGCGGGCACGAATCCCACGGGCGTCTCGCGCGCCTCGGCCTTGCCTTGAAAACGTTCGACCATCCAGATGAGGGCGCGGATGTTCTGGCCGAAGCCGGGCCAGAGATATCGACCGTCCGCGTCCCGGCGGAACCAGTTGGCCCGAAACATGAGCGGCGGACGCGACAGCCGGTCCTTCATGCGCAGCCAGTGCCCGAAATAATCCGCCATGTTGTATCCGCAAAATGGAAGCATAGCCATCGGATCACGCCGCACGGTTCCCACTTTTCCGAAAGCGGCCACGGTCATTTCCGAACCGATGGTGGCGCCGGCGAAAACGCCGTTCTCCCAGTCAAATGCCTGGGCGACCAGGGGCAACACCGAGGCGCGGCGTCCGCCGAAGACGATGACCGAGAGCGGCACGCCCTGGGGATCCTCCCAGCGCGGAGACATGCTCGGGCATTGGCGCGCCGACGCCGTGAAACGTGAGTTGGGATGCGCGGCCGGGCCCTCGCCGTTCCATGGCGATCCCTTCCAATCGGTCAGGACGGGCGGGCGGGCGCCGTCCTTCCCCTCCCACCATGGCACGCCCTCGGGAGTGACCGCGACGTTCGTGAGAATGGCGTTCTTGCGGAACGTCTCCACCGCGTTGGGATTTGTGGCCGCGCTCGTGCCGGGCAAGACGCCGAAAAAGCCGGACTCGGGATTCACGGCCCACAATCGCCCGTCCGATCCCGGGCGGAGCCAGGCGATATCGTCGCCGACCGTGCGCACCTTGTAACCGAGATGCTCGAGCGGCGAGACCATCATGGCCAGATTCGTCTTGCCGCAAGCCGAAGGAAACGCGGCGGCCACGTAATGCACGTCGCCGTCAGGCAGCGTCAGCTCCAGGATCAGCATGTGCTCCGCCAGCCAGCCTTCGTCCCGTCCCATCGCGCTGGCGATGCGCAGGGCGAAGCATTTCTTGCCGAGCAGCACGTTGCCGCCATATCCCGATCCGACGCTCCAGATGGAACGTTCCTCGGGAAAGTGCATGATGAAACGGCGATCCGGAGACAAATCGCCCGTCGAGTGAATCCCCGGGACGAAGTCTTCGCGCGATCCCAACTCGTCGAGCGCCGCCTGTCCCATGCGCGTCATGATGCGCATGTTCGCCACGACGTACAGGCTGTCGGTCACCTCTACGCCGATGCGGCAGAACGGCGATCCCGCGGGACCGAGGAGATAGGGAACGACGTACATCGTCCGGCCCTTCATGACGCCCCGGAACAACGGCCAGACGCGCGCGCGCGCGTCGGCGGGAGACATCCAATTGTTCGTCGGTCCGGCGTCTTCCTGTTTCTTGCTGGAGATGAACGTGAGGTGCTCGGTGCGCGCGACGTCGTTCTGATGAGTGCGATGAAGCGTGCATCCGGGGTGCTGCTTCTGATCGAGGAGGCTCAGCGTTCCGTCGTCCAACGCCTGCTTGATGAAGCGTTCATTCTCCGCTTCGGAACCGTCGCAATACACGACGCGATCGGGCTTCGTCTCCCCGGCGATCTCTTCCACCCAACGTTCTACCGGCTTCATCGGCTTTTTACACCTCGCTCTTCATGGAATCGCGCGAGCGATCCTTTCGGTTGAGCGTCTTCTATGGCGGACAACGCGAGCGGCGGCCAAAAGACGCGGACAGGCGAAGTATTGTAGCGCATTCGCTCGCGCCCTGCCGCGCGCGGCGCTCCGGACGCCCGGCGTCCTCCTCCGAATTCAGGTCGCGTTCGACGGAATGCTCTCAGTCCTTCTCCACGACCCGCGCCACGACCAGCGCCGCCGCTCGTCCTTGCCAGTCGCACCGGCGCGCCCGCATCTCCACGGGGACGCGGAGTCCGGAACGCGTCAGATATTCAAGCCGCCGCTTCACGGTTTCTCCACGAGCGAGACTTGCGCGCATGGAGCCGGCGTCGGCGCGCGACTCGAACGATTCGATGTCGCCCGGAGTCATCTCCAGCAGATCCTCACGACCGCGCTCGAGGATCTTGCATGCGGCGTCATTGACGTCCAGGAGACGGCCGCGCTCTCCGTTCGGCTCGAGCGCGCAGACGTACGCGACATCGCAGATACTCTCAAAGAGAATGCGATAACGTCTTTCGCTGCCCCGCGCCGCGCGCTCGGCGCGGATTCCCTCGGAAAGATCGCGTATGACCGCCCCGGCGAGATAGCCCTCTTCCGTGCGGATGGGAAAGATGACGTCCTCGACGATTCTCTCCGTTCCGTCCTGCGCCAGATATGACCGTTTGCGAGGACGGCTCGTCCAGTCCGCGTCGCCAGTATCGAGCAGCTTCGTCATGAGCAAACGAATCCTCTGGGATTCATCGCCGTCACGGCGGCCTTCGGGAGCGATCTCGGTCCAGATTTCCCAGAACGGACGTCCCAGAGCCGCTTCGCGCCGCAGGCCGGTGATGCCTTCCATGGCGCCGTTCCAGGCGATGACCGTGCCCGCGTTGTCGACAAGCAGCACGGCCTCGCGCAAACGATCGAGCGTCCCGCGCAACAGATCCTCCATGCGGCGCTGGTGGGCTTCTCCGCGTTTCCGATCCGTGATGTCCTGGACGAGGACGTCGCATCGCGTCCAGCGGCCGTCGGCGCCGCGATGAACCACCGGCGTGGCCTTCACCCAGCGAATCGCGCCGTCTTTCCGTACGATGGAATGCTCCAAAGTGAAGGGATCCCGCCCGTCGAGCAGCCGTCGCAGTTGCTCTTCCACCGCCGGCCGGTCCTCTATCGCGGCCAACGCCACCCACCCGCCGGGATACTCGTTCAGCTCGTCGATCGAGTACCCGGTCAGGGCGACGGAACCATGGCTGTATCGCCATACGGGCGAGCGCTTCGGAGCCCCACCGTCCTCCACGGTGCAGATGCAGTCCGCCAGCGCCTGCGTGTCGCGCCAGAAACGCTCTTCCTCGTCATCGCCGTCCAGTTCGCGGAGAAAGCCGCGTAGCGACGACGGACGCCCTTCTGCGTCGCGCTTTATGACCTCTCCCCGATCGCGCACGCGAATCCACCGTCCGGACGCATGATGCAAGCGATAGTCGAGAGCGTAGACGTCGCGCCCCTCGAGACGCCGAGTCAGCCGCTCGCGATCGTCTGGATGAACGAGAGCGTCATATGCCTCGACTCCCGTCACGAGATCGGGCGCGATTCCGGCGAGATGCGCGAAACACGCGTCGAGCGCCAGCGTGCCCGCGGGCACGTCGAGCCTGTAAAGCGTCAGGCGTTCCTCGGCGGAAAGATGAGCGAGAAGCCAGTCGCGATCTTCCGAGACCGGCTCTCCGCTCGCTTCGCGGTCTTCGTCCTCTGTGTTTGGCTTGTCGTCCCCGATACTCATCGCTCGCCGATCGCTGCCTTGACTTATCAGCCTACTACGATGTCGTTCGCCGCGCTATCGTGTTCGTTGCGCCGTCGCCGTCAACGACGGACCGTCTACGAAAGCTCAATCGCTCATTTCAAGCGAAGGACGGAACTGAATCGCCTCGGCCACGTGCGGCGCGCCCACGCGGTCGGCGCCCTCGAGGTCGGCGAGTGTGCGCGCCACGCGTAACACACGGTCGTGAGCGCGTCCCGTCATGCCGAGACGCTCCATGGCCTGACGTAGCAAACCCAATCCGGCGGCGTCCGGCATGGCTTCCCGGCGCAACGAAGCGCCGTCGAGGTCGGCGTTGGTCCAGGCACGGGCCCGGCGGCCGTTTTGCGAAGCGCGAGCGGCTTGTCGCGCGCGCGCATCGAGAACGCGACGCGCGATCGTCAGGGAACCCTCACCGGGCGCTCCGAGGATCTCGCCGGGCAGCAACGCCGGCGCCTCGACGTGCAGATCGATGCGATCGAGCAACGGCCCCGAAAGACGACTGCGATAGGCGCGAATCTGACGATGCGTGCAAGAGCAACCCGCGCGCATGTTTCCACGCCCTCCGCAGGGGCACGGATTCATCGCGGCCACGAGTTGAAAGCGCGCCGGAAGGCGCAGGCTGCCGCGAGCGCGAGCGATGGTCACGAAACGCTCTTCCATGGGCTGCCGTAGAGCCTCGAGCGCGCTGCGACGAAATTCGGGCAGCTCATCGAGAAAAAGAACGCCATTGTGCGCCAAGCTGGCTTCCCCCGGACGCGGAACGACCCCCCCGCCCACGAGCGCGACGTCGCTCGCGCTGTGATGTGGGCTGCGAAAGGGACGGTCCCGCATGAGCGCATCGAGACTCTCGCCCCACACGGAATGAATCGCCGTCGTCTCGAGCGCTTCCTCGCGCATGAGCGGAGGAAGGATGCCCGGCAGGCGGCGAGCGAGCATCGTCTTGCCCGAGCCCGGCGGTCCAATGATAAGAAGATTGTGCCCGCCGGCCGCGGCGATCTCGAGCGCCCGGCGCGCGAGCGTCTGGCCGCGCACGTCCGCCATGTCCGAAGCGTCCCTTCGAGAGATCGGCGGCGGCGGCGGCGCGGGAGGGTCGGGACGAATCGCGGCTGCGGCGATTTCGACGGCTTCCAGCAGGCTGGCGGCGGGATATGCGGCGACGTCGTTCACGATGGAAGCCTCGCTGAGATTGGACCGCGGCACGATGGCCGCCGGCAAACCATGTCTCCGTGCCGCCAACATCATCGGAAGAACGCCCATGACCGGCCGCACCGTTCCGTCGAGCGCCAGTTCGCCGACAATCAGAACGTCGGCGAGCCGGCTTGCCGGCACGACCCCGTCGGCCGCCAGGAGGCCGACGGCCGTTGCCAGGTCATAGGATGATCCTGTCTTTTTCAGACTGGCCGGGGCGAGATTGATCGTGATCCTGCGATCCCATCGGAATCCATAACCGCAATTGCGAAGAGCAGCGCGAATACGGCTCTCGCTCTCCTTCACGGCCGAGTCGGGCAGCCCGACCATCGTGAAGCTCGGGAAACCCTGCGCCGTGTCCGTCTCCACGCGCACAATACGGGCTTCGACGCCGAACAACGCCGCCGTCAGGGAGGTTGCCAACATGAGTACTCCTTCTCCAACCGGCTCCATCAGGTCGAACCGGTCGAATCTTCAGGACAAGCGCGGGAGAGAGGGGACGCGTCCCGGATCCTCACGATACAGGAGACGCCGTCACGAGGAGGTCCGCGCCGGACGCCGTATCATGGTCACGCAAAGACGCGCATTGACATGAGAAGGGGCGATCCGGTATTTTCTACAGGTTCACGGCCGTCTGGAGGTCAGGCGGAGGACCGAAATTTGTTGAGGAGATCACTCATGAGATTACTGAAAGCGTGGAAGGGCGGAGTCCTCCTACTCGTCGCTGCTTCGACACTCATCCCGGGATGCCGGCGTAAACCCAAGGAAATCAACGCGATCGTGCCAGGATTCGCTGTGAATCGAGTCCGGGCGCCCCTGGGGAGCGCGATCGAGGTGACCTACACCTGGACCTGCGAGCCGACGATGAAGAAGCTCGATCAGGATTACCGCGCCTTCGTCCACTTCGTGGACACACACGGATACACGCTCTTCACGGACGATCACATGCCCGCAGTGCCCGTATCGACGTGGGAACCGGGTCAGGCATATTCGTACCAGCGCACGGTCTTCGTTCCTCTATACCCCTATGTGGGCGAGGTGGAGGTCCGTGTCGGTCTCGAATCGGCGAGCACCGGTCGAGGACGAGTGGCGCTCAAGGGCGACGACGCGGGTCTGCGTGAGTTCCGTGTCGAAAAAATGGAGCTGCTTCCGCAGACCGAGAACATTTATCTTGTCCAGAAGGAAGGTTGGCACACACCCGAGACCGATCAGGACAATCCAAGCATCGAACGCACCTGGACGAAAAAGGACGCCGTCCTTTCCTTCAAGAATCCGGGCAAGGACGTGATCTTCTATCTCGAGGCGGACACGAACTTCAAGGCCTTCGCCAAGCCTCCGGTTCTCAGGGTTTCCGTCGGAAACGTCGGCGTGATGATGCCGATCGAAAGCTCGGAGCTGTTCATGAAAAAGATCCGCTTCAATGCGGAGCATCTGGGAAGCGAGGAATGGGTCGACCTGACGCTCGCCCTGGATCAATCGTTCATCCCCAAGGATCTGGGCATCAATGAAGACGAGCGTGAACTCGGTCTCAACGTATACCATCGCTTCATCGTGGAGGCGAGCGAGGTCGGCGAGCTGCCCGCGGATGACGTCCTCGACGCGGCGCCTCTCGGAGTCGCTTCCAAGACGGCGGTCGCCTCGAAAGCAAAATAGTCTCACCCGAGCGGAATAATCAAGAGAAGGCGGGACGTCATGTCCCGCTTTCTCGATTTCCGAGTATCTTGCGGCGGAAAGACCGCGGACGGCGTCACGAACAACGCGGCGACTCAGGCGTCGAACAGCTTCCCGCAATTGCCGCAGCGAAGATCGTCGCCCTGAATCGGCGCGGCGCATTCCGGGCATCGCGGCTCCGGCTCGCGTAGCGGCAGGCCGCATTCGGGACATGCGAAGGCGGATTCCGGCAGCGGCTCGCCGCAAGCGGGGCACTGGGTCATGAGATCCTCGCCTTCCGCCTCGACGAAAGACTGCTCCAGAACGACCGGAATCGTTCCCGGCGACAAGAGTGGCGCAAGCTCGTCAAGAGCGCGCTGGCGCTCTTCGGAACGTACGGAGATCCTGTATCCGGCACAACGTGCGCCCCGGCGCATCTCGTCGATGAAGAAACTCACGCCGCACGAGGCGAGGCGGTCGGCCAGCGGAACGAGGTCGTGCACGTCGCCCGCGCGACACAGCGATTCAAAGCCCTCGGTTGAGCGTTCGTCGTGGTGATCGTCTCCCGACGCCGCGCATGAGGATCCGAAGACGTCGGCCTCTTCGTCCCGGTCCTCGAGCAACGCGCCGCAATCGGCGCAGTGAACGATCTCGGACCGATAATCCGTATGACATTGCGGGCAGTGTCGGACTTTCATGACTCGGCTCACCGGCGATACGCCTTGTCATCATATCAGGATTGGCCGGATCGATCGGCGGCGCGCCACGCGCTTTCTCGTTCACGCCACCTTCGCCGTACGGATCCGGCGGGCGCGGCGCGACTCTCCCAAAGAGCCGCGTATAGCGGATACAGCCAGGCCGGATCCTGGACGATGACGGATCGTCCGGCGCGCCAGACGACGTTGCCGCGCGGGATGAGCAACGTATCGCCGACGCGTCGCGCGCGACCGCGGCCCGCGCATAATTCGACGTCCCGGATCGAGTCCGGCGGCTGGGCCCGCAGGCGGCGGAGAGCTTCACGATCTTGAGGCGCCGTCACGGAATCGGACAGGACGCGCGCGCCGATCAGAGCGCTCACGCTGTCATGAACGGCGTGCAGCGCCGAGCGAACGCGCCGGACGAGCCGCCGCGTATCGCGCGGGCGCTCGGGAGGCGTCCGGAAGCCGACGTCAAGCAACTCGCCCAGCAGCGCGCGCTCGTCGGCGTCGAGAATCAGCGCCGGTTCGCTGGACAGGACGAACCGCTCTCGATCCTGGTCGGGGAAAATCGCTTCGATCAGGCTTCCCTGGCGACCGAGATCGAGCAAGCTGAGCCAGCGCTCTCCGTCGGACGTTACGGCGGGAAGGATCGTCGCGGTCAGCGCTTCTCGCGGGACCACGCGCCGCCGCGCCAGAGTCATCAGCTCTCGCCGAATCAAACGCCGCTCGGGCTCCGCGACCGCCCGTATTGAGCGCGCCCGGCCAAGAATCAGCTCCGTGGCCTGCTTCAGGATCGTTTCCTCGTGCTCGCGAAACGCCTCCCGTAGCGAGGCTGGAGCGCAACGACCGCCGATCCAGGGACGCATCTCGACGGCCGCCTCGCAGGACGGACCGTCCGGCAGCGTCGTGCGCGCGGCGATGACGCCGTCGAGCAACAGTAAAACACGAGCGGGCGAACGCGGAACAAGCGCCAGAGCGCCGGTGAGCGGCGAATGGAGGCGCGCCGTCGCGAACGCGTCACGGAAGCCTTTCGGCGCCGCGCATCCGTCGATCGTGACCGTCGCCGGGACAAATCGACATCGTTCATGGAGGGCGGCCCGGACAGCGGAGCGATTCCAGGGCGAGTCGATCTCGATCACGGTCCTTTCATCGACGGCCGCGTTTTCCATGATACGCGGCCGTCCGCCTTTCTCCCACGCCAGATCGACCGCCGTTCCCCCGCCGGAAGCGTGAATCCGCACGCGTCGCGCTCCGGCCGCGGACAGGGCCAGGAAACCCAGCTCGCGCTTTTTCTCGAGCCTGACGAGCGCCCGATGACGCGCCTCCGGTTGCGTGAGGGGATCGAGCAATTCCGCCAGAGCCGCCGCCGTCTCTCGTTTCATTCCATGACCGTCGTCGACGACGATGAGGCGCGACCCCTCGAATCTCACCGAGATCGTGCGGGCGCCGGCCCGTGATGCGCGCCTCGCCAGCTCCAGCGGGATCTGCCAGGCGCCTCCGATCTGCCCCAGGCCGATACGAAGACGCTCGCTCTCGTAATCGACCCGCAGAAGATCCGAGGCGAACGCGCGTTCTTCGCCCGCGAATCGATTGCCGGGAACGCTCGCGCTCATCGCGCGGCCCTCTCCCGCAGCGCCGCCCGCGCCAGGGGCGCCAAAAGCTCCAGGCGTCGCGGTTCGGGACAGCCGAGCGCATCGAGAACCCGATCGATGAGATCGAAGACCGCCTCGGCCGGACGCGCCGCATGTCGACGCTCGCAGGCGATCAGCCACGGCGCCCGCGCATCGACGACGACGTACCGGTCGAACGATCCGCCGCTCCAGAACGAGCGCGTCTCGAGCGTGAGGCCCCGAACATCTCTCGTTTCTGGAAGCGCGTCGCGCGATGAATTCGAGACGGCCGTGAGGCGCCATCTCTCGCCTCGACGGGAGAGCGCGGACGAAGCGTCGCCAAGCAGAGGGGAGGAACGGCCGCGCGACAGCCGTTCGTCCCATTCATCGAGAGGCGTCGCGCCGAGCGCCGATGCCGCAAGCGCACTTTCGGCATGCGCGGCGTCGAGCACGCGGTTCTTCGTTTGCGAGGCGCGCATCGGCAGCGCCGAACGACGACGCGCGGAATACAGCCGCCCGCGCTCCGCCAGGGACCATGCCTCGCCCAGAGAGACCGTTCCGCGCGGCAGAATCGGCAGGAGCGGGCGCCAGAACACTTCCGGCGTCTCGCGAAAAGCCTCCGGTCGCTCGAGAGCCCCGCGCACCAGAGAAACGAGGCCGAAGCGGGGATCATACCTGACGGTCCGCTCCCTTCTTCGTGACCGGAGCAGTATGACGGCGGCGACCATGCCGGAGGCAAGAACGCCGAGAAACGCCGGCATATGGAACCGCCACGCCCCTGGGTCGGACGAGGCCGATACGACCGGCGTGTCCTCGCGGCTCGCGGCCTCCAGAGGCGGCTCCGCCTCGATGATCGCCGCCGCGCTCTCCGCATCGCCCCGAGCCGTCAAATCGAGCGTCGCCCACGACGCCCCGATCCGATATTCGGCCCAGGCGTGCAGCCCGCGCGCGCTTCCCATCCTTCCCACATATCCGATGACCAGGCGCGCCGTCACTCCGGAGTCCTGGAGCAATGCGACCAGGACTCCGTTTTGCACGTCACAATCGCCGGCGCCGATCGCAAGAGCGCGATCGACAAACGAGTCCGCCCGGAGCACGGACGAAGCCTGACGGCGAATGCGTTCATCCTCCGTCGAGTAACGTACGCGCGCGCCCACCCACCGCGCGGCCGCCTCGACCCGCTCTTCGACGGGCATCGTCGAGAGACTTGCGGCTGTTTCCTCGAGCGCAACGCGAGGGGTGACCTCTATCTCCTCGACCGGGCCATCGTCGGAGGCCGGACCCGCGCGATAAACGACCCGCGCATCCCTGTCGACTCCCGGTCCAACGACCAAGACGGGCTCTCCGTGACGCGTGGCGCGAAGCGGAACCTGACGTCCGTCCAGCCGAACGCTCTCATTGGCGATGCGATGCCCCACGGGACAGGGAAGACGCACGGGACCCGGGCGAGCCGCGACCATCACCTCGATCTCCATGCAGTCTCTCCGACACTCCGCGCCTCGATAATCTCCGGCGAGATCGGAGTGAAGCAGCGCTCCGGGCGGCGAGTCCGGATCAAAGACGACGAGCGCCGCGAAGAACGGACTCGATTCGGCGGGACGATAACGCAACGCCAGCTCGAAATCGCCTGTTTCCGACACGCCGGATCGGGGACCCGCATACAACGCGCCGAGATCTCGATGAGGCGTCGTCTGGCGAGCGCGCTCGGCTTCCGGCGCCGAGCCGGCCGCGGTCGTCGTTTCTACCGATCGGCGCGGCGCCTGGGAACGCGACCACAGGAAGGCGCCCGCGAAGATGCCAAGAGCCAGCGTCACGGAAGACAGCATCAGGACGAGGTCGCTCCAGCTTCTCAGAGCTCCGACGGCGTCGCCGGCGCGTTGCCTGAGAGAGCGCGGGCGAACGCGATCAATCTGGCGGCGAACGAGACGCCGCAAGGAGCTCCGCGCGCGCTTCACCAGACGCGCCACTTCGCGCTCGTTCCGTGCGTCTCCCCGCGCCAGCAGCAGATCGAGCCGAGAATCGTCTAGAATCGCCTGCGGCGCCATGCCGTCCGTGCCCTGTTGCGGCCAACCGTGTCCGATCTCTTTCCCTTCGTCGCGCGAAAGCAAATCGTCGAGAGCGTAAGCCATGCGAACGAGGAGGCCGTGCGCGTGCAGCTCGACGCGGGGTGAACTCCCCAGCGACACCACGCCGCGACGATTCCGATCCTCGAAGCCGAGGCTCGGAGGCGGCAAATCAAAGGGCTCGTTGAGAGTCCGTCCGTTGACTCGCACCGCGAGCGAACGGCGCGGATTGCGTCGTTGCGTCAAGAAACGAGCGTTCACCCGGCCCGCGTCAAACACGCGCCGCTCCAGCTCCGACGAGTCCATCGCGCGATCGAGAAGTATCTCCGTTCCGCTCGTCTCTCTCCGCGGCGGAACGCGTCGCGTCGCGTTCCGCAACGCTCCGTCGAGCTCGATCTCCCACGATTCGTCGTGCGCGGGCCATGAACGTACGACAATACGTTCCGGCTTGAAGCGCAACACCGACCAGAAGCCGACGCCGAAACGGCCCGCGTCGCGATCATCATGCTTGCTCGACGCGTAAAGCGTGAAAAGAAAGCGGCGCGCATGACCTAAGCTCATCCCGAAACCGTCGTCGAGAAAACCGATTCGCGCTCGCCCGTCGCCCCGCGCCTCGACTTCGATCTCCACGCGCGTCGCGTCGGCGTCACGCGCGTTCTGGAGCAGCTCGCGCACGAAGATCCACGCATCTTTCCCATAACGCGCGGCTTCCAGGCGAACACGATCATGAAACGAATCTCGATCGTTCATCCCAGCGCATTCCCCGATCGCGGCCGTTTTGACGAGACGCCCGACCTTCGTCTCGCTGTCCTTCGAACGCGCCGGTCCGTCGAGCGAGCTGTCTTTTTCTCGATCGCCCGCCCATGTTCCGTTTCGATGACGATCGCCCTTCCCATCGCCATGCTCGATATGATACGTCACGGCTTCATCAGCGCCGGTTGTCTTGCATTGGCTTCCATCATGGTCTTCGAGGCCAGTCCCGGGCGCAAGAAAGATGAAAAAACCTTGAAAGAGCGATGATTGTCTGTGTCGCTTGACCGGTCGTCTTCAAGGAAGTAATGTTCTTTTGACATCGATGTCATGGCTGGGCGCCGCGAATCTCACGCCGCCTTCGAGATCGTTGCCTGGCCGGGAAGTTGTCTTCCGCACCGCTTCTTTCCGTCGCCGAAAGGGTGAAGATGATGGCACTGGTCAGGGCGGAAAACATCACGAAGATTTACGGCGCCGTGACCGCCCGCTCAAAAGAGGACGTCACGTCCGGGGCGGTTGCCACCAGAGCATTGAATGCGGTGAGCTTTGAGATCGAACCCTCCTCTTTCGTCTCCTTTGTCGGACCGTCGGGAAGCGGGAAAACGACTCTTCTCAATCTCATCGGGTGCCTCGACAAGCCAACGGAGGGCAAGTTGGAAGTGGCCGGAGTCGATGTCCTGCATCTGAGCATGAGACAGAGCGCTTCGTTTCGCGGCAACAATCTCGGATTCATCTTTCAGGATTTCAATCTCATTCCTGTTCTTACGGTTCATGAAAACGTCGAGTACCCTCTGCTCATGGTCCAGAATGTTCCCGGAGGCCAAAGAAGAGAACGAATTTTCGCCATGCTGGAGGCGGTCGGGATGGTCGATCAAAAGGACAAGTATCCCGACCAGCTTTCCGGCGGCCAGAAACAAAGGGTGGCCATTGCAAGAGCCCTGGTCGCCAATCCCAAACTTGTATTGGCGGACGAGCCGACGGCGAATCTCGATCATAAAACGGCCTTTCTCGTTCTGAGTTTCATGAAAAAGCTGAGAGATGAGCTTGAAACCACCTTCATCTTCTCCACTCATGATCAGAAGATCGTCGGCGAGGCGGAGATCATTTACAGCCTGGAAGACGGAGAATTGACGGGCAAACAGGTCAAGGCAGGCAAAGAGAATGCTTAATCTATTCAAGATCGCCGTCAGAAATCTTCTGAGGTACAAGCGAAGAACCCTGCTCACGGCATCTCTTATCTCGCTCGGAGTTGTTTTTGTTCTTCTGTTTGTCTCCGTAACGGGCTCTTTCAAGAGCATGATGATCGGACAGATGACCGATTCGATGTTGGGGCATCTGCAGGTTCACAGGAAGGGCTATCTGGCCGCCATCGACAATCTCCCGCTCAATTTGAACCTGAAGACGCCGTCTTACAGGAAGCTGGAAAAGATTTTGAGTCAACGACCCGAGGTCGAATCGTATTCTCCGAGGATTAAGTTTGGAGGGATGTTCAGCACCTTCGTGGAAACGACCAACATCAGGCTCAATGGAGTCTATCCCGACCTTGAGCTAAAAACCGTTCCGCTCCTTGCATCGAGAGTCACGGATGGCGCCGACGACGGAACCCTCAACAAAGGGGAAATCTGGGTCCCCGAGCTCATGGCCAAAAGCATGAAGCTGAGCGTCGGCGACACGGTGGTCATCGTTGCCACCAACCAGGACGGCTCCGTCAATGGCAAACAATTCGGCGTCTCTGGCGTCCTCGAAAGCGTAACGGGTCCCGGCGGCCGTGACGGTTACATTCATATCGAAGATGCGATGGATGTTCTGAGAATGAGCGAGATGGAGGTGAGCGAGATCGCCATCCGACTCAAGGATTTCGGACGCCTCCATGCCTTCACCGAAGATCTCTCCGCGCTTCTTGCCGGAGAGCGGAACAATCAGGGAAAACCGCTCTTCGAGGTCCATAACTGGGAAAGTCTCTCTCCTTTCTACAATATCGCCAGACTGATTGACATCATGACGTTTTTTATCAAGCTCATGCTGATCGCCGTCGTTCTGATCAGCATCATGAACGTGATGATCATGGCCGTTTATGAAAGAATCCGGGAAATCGGAACCATCGCCGCCATCGGAACTCTGCCCGGCAAGATTCTCTCCCTCTTCGTTCTTGAAGGTTTGTCTCTTGGGTTTCTGGGCGTCGTGACGGGAAACATTCTGGGATACTTCATCATTGCCGTCCTCAATGCCTCCAAGATCAGCTTCAACTTTGGCAGACAAACGGGCCTCGTCCTTTCGGCTAATATTGATTGGATGGACATGCTGACGATCTCGGTCATCGTCATTCTCATCTCGGTCGTCGCCAGCCTCCAGCCCGCCCTCAAGGCCTCCAAGATGGATCCCATAAACGCTCTTCGGCATGTTTAAGAAGGTGACAAGGATGTCCAAGCCGGCCTGTCTCTTCATTCTCTTTTTTCTGGCCTCCCCGTCTTTTGCCGTTGACGGCGCCCAGCTCTTGAAGCAAATCGACCGGAATCTCAATCCCGACTCCTATGAGATGTACCGAAAGATTTTCAACGTCGATCCGGACGGAAAGAAAAAGGAGTACACCCTCTTCTCGGCCAAAAAAGGCAGGGACAAAATCGCCGCCGTCTTTCTTGCTCCGGCAAGCGACAAGGGAAGAACCACCTTGAGGCTGGGAGACAACATGTGGCTTTACATTCCCAACGTCGGAAAGCCCATCCGCATCACGAGCCTTCAATCCGTCATCGGAGGCGTATTCAACAATTCGGACATCATGCAGCTCGACTACTCGGAGGAGTATGACGTCGAACAAGTCGAGGACGCGGGCAATGAACACCTGCTTCATCTTAAAGCTAGGACAAAATCGGTCGCCTACGATCGACTGAAGATGTCGGTTGACAAAAGCGGCAAGATACCCACGAAAATCGAATGCCGCACCGAAGCCGACATGCTGATCAAGACGCTTCATTTCAAGGAAATCAAGGACTTCGGCGGAGGAATCGTCAGGCCCTCGGTCATGGAGACGGACAGCCCTCTTTACCAGGGCTACAAGTCGATCATGATTTTCGCCAACATCAAGAAAAGAGATTTCAAAGACGAGGTTTTCACCTTGACCTTCATGCCCAATATAGAATCCTTGAGAAAATAGATCCATGCCGCATCTCCTATGCTCCCTTTTGATCGCAAAACCTCTCATGGGAATTCTCGACTCGAACATCCACGTCTGCGTCGGCGCGGAGCATGTATCGTGGACGTCCATCGATCCGCCTGCTTGTCGTTGATCGTCGTTCTTCTCGCATCCTCTTCCTTTCCTGAAGAATACAAGTTCGATCTCGCGGAGATTGAAAAGAAACCTTACGATATCGGGGGATATGCCGAGCTCAGGCCGAGCGTTTCCTTGCAGGACGTAAACGCCGCTTTCTACAAGTTGCGCTATTTCGATCACGAGCAAAGAACGCTCCTCGAAGATTACAACGGCAAGCTCCAGCTTGAGGGAAGCTATGAAATAGGGCCGGCCCGGCTCTTCGTCCGGACCAACGCCGATTTGCGATACTCCCATCTCGGCTGGGAACACGGTGAGGCCGAAAGGATGATCCACGAGGGATATGTCCTTCTCAGATCATCGGACTCCCTCCACTTCAAGGTCGGCAAGCAGACCCTGCTCTGGGGCAAGGGTTACGCGTTCAATCCCGTGGCTTTCGTCGGCAGACCCAAAGACCCCGGCGATCCCGACCTGGCCCTGGAAGGGTTTTACGCGGCTTCCGCGGATTTGATCATGAGTTGCGGCGGTCCCTTGAAAACGGTCGCCGTCACTCCGGTCGTCTTCCCGGTTTTCGCGCACGTCAACGACGACTTCGGGAAAGCCGGGCGCGTCAACTTTGCGGGAAAAATCTACTTTCTTCTTTTTGACACGGACATCGACCTCATCGGATTCGCGGGCGGGAGCCGGACAAGTCGCTTCGGGATCGACTTTTCGAGAAACATCCAGCCCAATTTCGAGATACACGGAGAAGTCGCCTTGATCGGCCATCATGTCACGAAGGCGATCGACGTCTTCGGCAACGTATCCGAGTCGCAATCCAATGCGACGAGCTATTTGCTGGGAATTCGGTACCTCACGCCATGGGATGCCACGATCATCTGCGAGTATTATCGAAATGGCACGGGACTCAACCGTCATGAGATGAACGACTATTACATGCTCATCGACAAGGGCCATGACCTTTTTCTCGCGACCGGAGATTCTTCCCTTCTCGACAAAGCCGCGGATTTCTCCGAAGGCAACTACGGCAGGGTCAATCCCATGACGGACTATCTCTACCTTCGCATTACCCAGAAGGAACCCTGGAACATTCTCTATTTCACTCCTGCCGTCGCCGGCATGATGAATCTCAACGACAAGAGCTTATCGATCACGCCGGAACTCCTGTATGCCGGCATCACGAATCTGGAGTTGCGTTTGAGGGCGGCGGCTCTGGTAGGTCGTAATGGCAGCGATTACGGGGAGAGACCGAACGACTTCAGAGTGGAATTGAGAATGAGGTGCTATTTCTAGGGAACGAGCCCGTCCTCGATCTCGAGCACGAGCAGCGTGGCTCCGACGGTCAGTATCGGCGCGATGAGGATGTTCAGAAGCGGAAGCATCAGAAGCCCTCCCGCGCCGAATCCGACGGACTCCCATCGCCACTCCCGATGCCAATGGCCCCGGCCTTTCAAGGCGAGCCCGCGGCGCGCGAGGATCGGATCGGTCTGCTGAAACGCCAGGGCGAAAGAGCCCCAGAGCGCCGCGAGCGGCGGCCCCAGGATGGGGATGAGGCCGACGAGGAGCACGAGCGGCGCGGCGCCCAGAAAATAGAGCGAACCGCGAAAGGAGCTCACGATCTCCCACGCCAGCGAGGGAGCTTTCGCGACGGCCGTTCCGCGCACGCGCTGCTCGACGCGACACGAGAGCCGGTTCATGATCGGCGCGGAGAGAAAAAGCACCACGGCCAGACCGGCGAGCGTCGCCGCGGCCAGCGTCGTCAGCCAGAGCCCAAAGCGAAACGCGAGCATGGTCCACTCCCCAGGACGGGCGCTGTCCGGCAGGAAACGTCCTTCGATCGAGTTGAGCATGAACACGCCGGCGAATAGACCGGCGGCGAGGAAAAAAACGGAGAACACGGCCGGCGCCAGAACGTACGGCCAGCAGGAAGCATGCCGCGCCAGGAAGATCGCGCCGGACAGCACGTGCCAGGCGCCGGCGCCGCCGCGACGGATGAAGCTGGGCCGATCGTACGCCACGGAACGCGACTCCGCCACTGCGGTCTTTTTCATGTCCGTCAGCTCCGGCTGGTTCCGATCCACGGCGTCGAGACTAGCAGATTTGATCGCGGCTCTCCAAGCGACGCGGCCGGAGACCAGAAGATCCCACGCCAGTGACGGTCGATCGACGCGTATCACCCGGCTTCGGCGCCCGGGGGCGTCGCTTTTTGTTCGTATCCTTCAGATTCCGTTCCTGCGCGCTTGACTCTCCGACAACCGGCGGGCAGAATCCTCGCCATGCGGGACGTCATCTCGATCATACTCGGCGGCGGGCGCGGAACACGTTTGTTTCCGCTGACGATGCTACGTTCCAAACCCGCCGTCCCGGTCGCGGGCAAGTACCGCCTGATCGACATCCCGATCAGCAATTGCATTCACTCCGACGTCAAGCGTATTTTCGTCTTGACGCAGTTCAACTCACAGAGCCTGAATCGGCACATCTCGCAAACGTACAACTTCGACGTCTTTTCCTTCGGCTTTATCTCCATTCTCGCCGCCGAGCAGACTCAAGACAATCCCGACTGGTACCAAGGCACGGCCGACGCCGTTCGTCAAAGCCTGCGCCACCTGCGCGATCACACGTGCAGGGACGTGCTCATTCTCTCGGGCGATCAGCTCTACCAGATGGATTTCCAGCGCCTGATCGCGGCGCACCGCACGCACATGGCCGACGCCACTGTCGCGGTCAAGCCCGTCCCCGCGGAGCAGACGCTCAGCTTCGGCATCCTCAAGACCGACGCGCAAGGACGCATCGTCCACTTCGAGGAGAAGCCGGTCCCCGACCGTCTCCAGGGCCTCGATTCGCTCTTGCCCGGCACGGGGCCGGCCTACCTCGCGTCGATGGGCATCTACGTCTTTAGGCGCGCCGCGCTCGAACGCGCGTTGCAGGATCCTTCTCTCGTGGACTTCGGCCGCCACGTCATCCCGCACGTCATGCCGACGATGCGAGTGAACGCGCACGTCTTCCGCGGCTACTGGGAGGACGTGGGCACGATCGGCTCGTACTTCGACGCCAACATGGCGCTCTGCATTCCCCTGCCGCCGTTCGATTTCCACAACGCCCTGCGGCCCATCTACACGCATCCGCGCTTTCTGCCCGCGAGCAAGATCGAGAACTGCGTCGTCCGTAACAGCCTGCTCTCCGAAGGCGCGATCCTGATCGGCGCCGAGATCGAACGCTCGATCGTCGGCATACGCGCGCGCATCGGCCGCGACACGACGGTGCGCGACAGCCTGCTGCTCGGCGCGGACTTCTACGAAACGCTGGAGGAAATGCGCGCCGCGGAAACGGACGGACAGCCGCCGATCGGCATCGGCGCCGGGTGCCTCATCGAGGGCGCCATCATCGACAAGAACACGCGCATCGGCCGCGGCGTGCGCATCCACCGCAAACAAGGGGTGGAGAAAGACCGCGACGGCGAGGGCTACTTTATCCGCGATGGGATCGTGGTCGTGCCGAAGGGCGCCGTCATACCCGACGGAACCGTCATCTGAGGCGGACGACGGCTCCGATTCGCCACATCATGCCGGCGTCCTTGACCTTCCGATGCAACGGCATGGATTGCGAAAGCCGTGATGAACGCGATTGCCGGACATCCTTCGAAGATCGAGCGCGTCGTCATGATCATCGATTCGCGAGCGCGACCTTGCACCGGTCGGGCATTCGGCTGAAGTGATCGCGCGGACGCGAGAGGAATATTTCGGCGACACGCCACAAGAACGCGTAACGCGTCTGAACATGCGCCGAACGAGGCGCGAACGGAATGCCGTCTGGATCGCGAGCGGTCTTGATCGCGATCTCCGGAACGATGAAGCTGTATCGTCCGGCAAAACGCTCACGATTGACCAGGTCGAAATTTCCCGCGGCTCTCGCCAGTTGGAGCGGGTGCGCGACCAGAATCGCGCGTTTGCGACCAAGACGATTCAAAACCTCCATTGCGCAGAATGCCGCGTCCAGAGTGTTCACGTATTCGTTCGTGTGCGCGTGCATTCTCTCGAGAGTCCTTCCGCCTATGTGACATTCCCGATCCTTGCTGGAGCAGCAAGCCGTCCAGACTCCCTCCTGCACGATCAACGTCCGAGCATCCGTTTTCTTCAAGGTCCAGTCCAGCAGCTTGACGTTGGTCGCTCCGGGGAGCATCGCGCCGGATGGATCCTTCTCGTATCCGAAGCCAAGAATGATGGCGACATCCGCCGTCTTGACGCTCGCGCGCCAGTTCGACGTGGGCGTGGCCCTCAGCCAGCCGTCGATCGCCGGGGACGCGACGATCAGCATGAAAGGAACCGTATAGAGCAGCCATATGGCGAGGAGCGACGACAGGCCGCCCGAAAGTCTGTTCCTGAGGAAGCACGCCGCGCCAACCGACCAGAGCAAGAGCCCGATCAGGTATGAGAAGTATCCGGCGCAACTGACTGCTGCTGTCATGCGACCTCCCGACTAGTGATCGCGGCGCGAGTAGACGAGCGTCCCGGAGAAGCTCGCCGCCGCCTCTTTGGGCCGGCGATCCAGGCCGTAAAACCCGATGTGCCGCTCGCACGGGCTGTACCCTGCTTGCCGCGTTTTCCATTCGATATCGAACGCCGAGAAGAATGAGAGGAAGACGGATGCGCGATAGGGATAACCGGGCGAGCGATAGTAGCCGAGAAGCCTGGAGAAAAAGCCGAGCTGCTCGGCGGCGCTGTAGCCCGCGATGCCGCCCGAGGGAAAACTGACCATCTTAAGCATGACCACCGTGTCGTGCGCGCGGGCCAGCGCAGCCGCCCTATGTATCTTTGCCTCGAGGTCCTCGATCTGTCGATCAACCCCATGATGCCGCTCGCGCCACGGCGCGCCGACGTCCGGGAAAAGCCAGTCGCAAGCGGACGTGATCGCTTCATAGGCCGGGTCGTTCGAGCCGTCCAGATACCAGGTCGATGTGACTGGTTTGTTCGTGGCATCGCGAACGGCCCCCATGATGTCGACGACCGCCGCTGACGGCGGCTCATTGTGACCCAGACAGAATGAGTCCACATTCGCGGCGCTGGTTTCCGCCAATGAAACCAGCCGCTCCTGGTCGGTTCGAAGGCCCATGATGACGCCCTCGAAGCCCGCCTCGCGCGCGAGCATGGGAATCTCGGCCAGCGTTCCCTCCGCGCGGAAAGTGATCAAGCCGTTGAGGCCGCCGCGCCGGAGAACGCGCATGTCCTCTCGTATCGAGCTCAAGGACGGATAGCGCCCAATGACGGGATCGTAGCCCACCGGCTCGTAAGCAATCCAATGGAGCGCGCGAAGCTTTTCCGCCAGCGGGTCGCCGGCGGTCACCGGGGCCAGCACCTTCGCCGCGAGCTCGTATCCTTGCCCATGGACCGTTCGAATCAATCCCCGCTCGCCGCCCAGCGCCCGTCGCGCCTTGTGGATCGCCGTGGTCAGGGCGCTCTCCTCCACCGCGGCGGTTCCCCATACTCGGTTCAGCAGCTCCTGCTTCGACAGAACTCGCCCCGGTCGCGAGACGAGCGCATGAAGGACCGCGAGCGGCACGCCTTCCAGCGGAACGGAAGCTCCGCCGCGGACCAAACGTCCCCGATCCATGTCAAGCATGAAGCCGGAGAAGCGGTAACAGCGGCGCGGCATGTTGCAGTCCCTTCGAAATCGAATCGGGAGAATTCTCGCGAATCTGAAGAACTTCTTCAAGACTTCCGCAAGTCGCGGATGCTAGCATCTTCTCCGTCTCTTGGAGATTCGCAGGTGAACCAAGTGACGCGGGCGACGACGCGGCGGTTCGATCCGACACGGGAGGCGCGGCGCGCTTCCGCGATCGATCTTCGTTCCAGGAAACGCGCGGTCGTCACTCCAGTCGGCAACGAACGCCAGCAGATCGACCAGGCCGTCGAACGCATGCGAACGGTGGCGGCGCGCTACGACCCGTTCGGATTGGTGTGGTTGACCGCGTTTAACGACTTCTGTCGCGACGGCACTTACGAGCATCTCCGAGATCTGTCGGAGGCTCCCGGCTTCGAATGGTTGCGAGTGATCAGGCTCGACCGGACGACATCCCTGGCGCGCGCCTATCTCGCAGGGTATGCCGCCGCCCTGCGGATGGGCTGCGACCTGATCGCGGAAGCCGACATCGGCCATCCATACGACAAGTTGCCGGCGCTTTTCGACGGTCTGGATCGGGCGCCCGTCGTTTTCGGCACCCGGTACGGCCGCGACGCGGGCTACAAGGGCGCCTGGATACGGCGGCTGCTGAGTCGCACGGGCGCCTTGAGCGGCCGGCTTCTGCTCGGGCTTCGCATGCGTGACGGCACCGGCGGATTTTACGCCTTCCGCCGCACGGTCCTCGAGCAGATCCCCCTGGACCGCTTCCTCTCGACCGGTCACATGTTCCAGACCGAAATGAAGAGGTATTGCTGCCGGCTCGATTTCGTCGAGATCGGATTCCAGCATGAGATCGATCAATCGTCGCTCGACTGGCGATCGTTCCGTGAAGCGCCGTGGATCCTCGTCAAATTGATGGCCGTCTCTCCCGTGCACCCGGAGGCTGTTTCATGCCGCCCATCTTTTTCCTACACGTGCCCAAGACCGGAGGCACGTCGGTCGTGACCTCGCTGAGGGCCGCGCTCGGCGAAGACGCCGTGGTCGTCGTCCCCGAGCGTGACGCGAACGGCGCCTTCCTGTCGATGAAAGAGAAATGCGCCTGGGCCGCCGGCCGCCGGTCAATGCTGCGAAAGGCCGGCTTCATCTGCGGGCATTATCTTTACGGCTTGCATGAGCATCTGGAGGTTGCGCCGCGTTACGTCACGGTCTTCCGCGAACCCCTCCAACGAATGGTCTCTCAGTTCCGGCACATCCGCACGACGCGATCACGGGCGCTGCCCCAGCACGAGGAGGTCCAGGGCATGGACTTCGAGCGCTTCAACCGGCGCGCGTGGGCGCGTGATGCCACCGGTTATCATTGCGCGCCGAACGTCTTCACCTACATGCTCTCCGGCGGCGACGCGACGGAGTTCGGAGGAAACCGTGCGGCGAAACACCTCGCCCGTGATTTCGTGACGGTTGGCGTTCTTTCTCGTCTGCAAGACTTCATGGCGCGTCTCTCGATCGAGGCGGATGCGCCGCTGGCCGTCGAGCGCCGGCGAGTCAATGAAGAAGTCCCTGAGATCGACGTCACTCTCCAGGCCATGAGCGAGTTCCATGAGCAAAACCGACTCGATCTCGGGCTCTACGCGCTTGCGAGCATCGTGTCTCGAATATCTTTATGACAATGGGGACACATGGAGGCTGGCCCATGACTGATCTCGTGCCGGTGACACACGGCATCACCAGCAAGGATCGCCCGGACCTGCTGGCTCGAAGCTTGCGGTCCCTGAACAAGCAGACACGACTGCCCGAGGCCGTGGTCGTCGTGGACTGCAGCGAGAATGCGCCCGCTACTCGCGCCGTCGTCGACGCCTTCCGCCGCTCGACGCCGATCCCGCGCGTCGTTTATGAATTCCGCGACCCGTCCGGATGGTCGCGCGGCAAGGGGCGAAATCTCTGTTGCGCGCTGGCGAAAACCCCGCTCATCACGAGCACGGAGACCGACATCCTGTTCGACAACGCGCTCTACGAGCTGGCCGCCGGGATGTTCGGCGAGCCTCCTTATCGGCGTATCCACGCGTATCCGCTGATCGTGAAACTGCGTAGCGACGGTCAGCCGTTGTTCGCGCCTCAGGACGCGCCGCGAATCGGCTATTTCCAGATGTTCCGTCGGGAGGATTTCGATGGAGTCGGCGGCTACAATCCCTTCCTCGTGGACTGGGGCCATGAGGACTCCGACTTCATCGACCGAATGACGGCGGCGGGCGTGAAAAGAGAGCGGATTCACGCCGTGGCGACCCATATGTGGCATGCTCCGGCCTATCGCTCCATTGCCGAGAAAACGCGACAGTTCGAGCGCAACGTCCACATCTCGCGGAAGACGAAGTGGAACGGAGAAAGCTGGGTTTGAATGCGACTCGGGAGCGCTCATGCCGATCTGGGAATATGACGGCGCACAAGCGCTGCGAAACCTGAGGTCTCAGTCTCATGCCGTATGGTCGGATGAGACGATTGGAGCGCTCGGCGGCCGGGCGCATCCGGAAGCCGTGTCTGCCGGCGCTCGGCTGAGGCAAGACTTTTTCGAGCCTCACGTCGAAGCGAAATTCAAAATGCGGGACGACGAGTCGATCTTCGCGGTCGGATCGTGCTTCGCCCGAGCGCTGGAGGAGCGGCTGCTGCCGCGCGCTTATGACGTCAGGAGTCACTCGCTCGCCGCCTTCAGGGCGTTCGCATCCGAGCGTAAATCAGGCGGACGTCGGCCGAACGGAATCTGCAACAAGTACAACGTGTTCTCGATCCTGCAACAGTTCATCTGGCTTGATGATGCCGGCGCTCCGCCGATCGAGGACACGCTTCTCAAGGTGGGGAACGACCTCTACCAGGACCCGCACGTGCATCCGATTCACAAGCGGGCGTCCCTGCGACGAACGATCGAGAGGCGCGAAGCGGTGAACACGATTTTTCGGCGTTGGCGGAAGTGCGACGTGCTCGTCGTGACGCTGGGACTCACCGAGACCTGGTATGACGAGGCGCTGCGATGCCACCTGAACGTGCGCCCGGCATTGGAGGCCGTGGAAAAGGAACCGAAACGATTCAAGGCGATGGCGACCACGTTCCAGGAAAACCTGGAAGCCCTCGAGGCGTTGTACGACGGCCTCATGAAGCGCTGCGAACCGCGCTTCCGGATCATCGTCACCGTGTCTCCCGTCGCGCTTATGGCCACGTTCGGTCACGAGGACGTGGTCGTCCGGAATTCAGCGGCCAAGGCCGCGCTTCGCGCCGTGGCCGAAGAATGGAAAGCCCGGCACTCCAACGTGGACTACTTCCCCGCCTACGAAATCGTGCTCAACTCGAGGCGATCGGTCGCGCTGCAGGCGGATCGCGCCCATGTCACGTTCGAGGCGTCGGAGCACGTGGCGAATGTGTTCGAACGCACATTCGTCGACGCCGGAAAGCCGGCGGCGATCCCCGAAGGCGCGCCGCGGGTCCGATCCTACGAAGAATACCGGGACCTTCATCAAATGTTGATGGACGGCAGACGGGAGGATGCGCAGCGGGCGATCGGCCGAGACAGCCGCGGCCTGCGCGCGGAAATGCGCCGATGGGAAAACGTCATCCATGCCGATGACGCCCTGCGGAAGAGACTTCACGCGGACTTGTGGAGCTTCATGGGGCGTGAGCGTTCCGCACGCGCCTGAGCGGCTGACGGCTCGAAAACCGCGGCATGACGCCCTGGCCGCTCAGGGGCGCAGGATGTCTCCCGGCTTGGCCTGCTCGACTCGAGCTTTCGCGACGTTGAATCCCGACGCCTGCAGAAAAGCATGCAAGCAGTCCGGACCGGATCCCGAGTATCCGAATTGAAAGATGAAATTGCCGGGAAGAACCACCTCGCCACGATCGCATTTCAATACGATGCGACATGGAGACTTCGATTCCAGCCGGACCTCGCGTAGCTTTCCGTATTGATTGGCGACATCGGCCGCGATCTGTCTTCCCTCCGCTTCATATGCCATCACTCCCTCCCCTCACCCCGTGATGTCGGCGTCGAACAGCGAGCTTCTTGACAAGACATGTTCGCTCCTCATGAACTGAGATTAGCGCCTGACGAACAACGAGTCTCCGGAAATTTATTGGAGTATTTTCGAGATTTTCTCGGCCGACCAATCCGACTTGTCAAAGCATGATGACAGAGCGCCCCGCATCTGCCACACTCCCCGGCGGAGGTGAACATGCCCATGATGATTGCCCTGCCCGTCCTCATGTCCAGCCTGGCGCTCGCCGCTCCGGCCGCGCCGCTCCTCAATCGTGTCGAGCGTTCGGCCTTCAACCGGGCGGCGGTCCGCCTCAATCTGCCCGTCTACTGGGTCGCCGACTCCAACGCCAACGGCGCCGTCGATCCCGACGAAGTCGCCGCCCTGCTCTTTTATCCCGAGACGCCGCGTTGGGTGGAGGATGGGCGTTTCACGCCGGCATTTGAAAAGGCCTACGCGGAAATCGCCGCATGGTCCGGCGAGCCGTCGCTGCCGCCGGCCCTCGCGCCGGGCGAGCAGGCGCGCCGCCAACTGGTCATCGCCGATCTCGATCAGGGACGCCCGTCTCTCGTTCGCAGCGATCTCCGACAACTCTCGTCCGAAGACAGGGTCCTCGTACGCCATATGCTCGCGCTTGCGTCGCTCGTCGACGATCTCTACGCTATCCAAACCGGCGCCGCGCTCTACTCGGACCGCGTCCCCGTTGATGATCCCTCCAGTCAAAGCCTGTTGCGTCGCAACTGGACGCCGGCCTGTGTCGCTCCCAAGACCGAGGCGAATCCGAACTGCTCGGCCGTTCCCGGCGCGCCCAGGGCGCTCTATGGCGGCTATCCCAACAGTCTGCAGTCTGATCCGGGATTCTGTGCCGCGCTCCAGGAACACGCCGATGCCGCGACGCTGATGGATCCCTTCACCGTCGTGCGCGAATTGGACGGCCGCCTCGCCGCCATATCCGTCACCGAAGCCTATCGCAAGCAGACGGCGGCGATCGCCGCCGAGCTGCACGCCGCCGCGCGAGACATCAAAGACGAGAAAGAAGCGTCTCTCAAGGCTTATCTGGACGCCGCCGCGCAGGGCTTCGAGACAAACTCCTGGTTCGCCGCGGACGAAGCCTGGGCCAAGATGAACGCTCAGAACTCCCGATGGTATTTGCGCGTGGCGCCGGACGAAGTTTACCGCGATCCCTGCCGGCTCAAGGGCGGTTTTCATCTGACGTTCGCCCGTATCAATCCTGAATCGCTCTCATGGCAGGAGAAGCTCACGCCGCTGCAACAGCGGATGGAACATGATGTCGCGGCTCTGGCCGGCGCGCCGTATGCCGAGCGTCGCGTGACCTTCCACCTGCCCGACTTCATCGACATCGTGATCAACGCCGGCGACGATCGTCATCCCATCGGAGGCACCATCGGCCAGAGTCTGCCCAACTGGGGCCCGGTGGCGAACGAGGGACGCGGCCGAACGGTGGTCATGACCAATCTCTTCAACGACCTGGACAGCCGCACGACCAGGCGCCAGGGCGCCGAATCCCTTTTGGATGCCGCGAGCCTTCAGAACTACTCGGAGCTGCCCGCGCCCGGTCTGCTCAACATCATCCTCCATGAGGCGATGCACAACCTCGGCCCTTCAAGCGAATACAAGGTAGGCGGCAAGACGGACCGTCAGATCTTCGGCGGCCCACTTGCGTCCACTCTCGAGGAGCTCAAGGCGCAGACCGGCGCTCTGTGGCTCATCGATCTCCTGCGCGGACGCGGCGTCGCCGACGAAACGCTCGCGCGCCAGGCGTACGTTAACGACGTCGTCTGGGCCTTCGGCCACATCGCCAGCGGCATGTACGAGGGCAATGACAGGACGCGGCCCAAGCCGTACAGCCAGCTCGCCGCCGTACAGCTCGTGTTCCTGCTCGACGAGGGCGCCGTGACCTGGGACGCCGAGTCCAAAGCGGCCAACGGCCAGGACGCTGGCTGCTTCGCTCTGCATCTCGAACGCATGCCCGCGGCGGCGGAGAAGCTCATGCGGCTCGTCGCGGGAATCAAGGCGCGCGGCGACCGCACGGCGGCCGAGGATCTGCTGCGCAGGTTTGTCGACGGCGGCGCCGAGCGACACGCGCTCATCGCGGAACGTTTGCGGCGCCAGCCCAAGTCCAGTCTCGTCTACGCCATCGACCTGTAAGCAAGCACGGCTGACGCATCGCGCTGGCGCCCGACCAGACATAAAGTTCAGGTCTAGCTTTTAGCTATTTGCCATTCCCCGGTCAATTCCCGCGCCAATCCTCCGGAACGCATGAGCTATTGCGTCGAATCGCATCCCGCGATAACAATTAAGCGAAGCGAAAAGGATTTTTCACCCCAACATGATGCCATCCATCTACTACCAATATTAGATTAGTTAGTAACTATCGCGCAAGAACGATGGAACGGAGCTTGCATGCTTCCGCGTATGGCCAGGAGAACGATTATGAGAATGGTGATGCCGCCTTTCGTCTGTTTCGCCCTTACAGTACTCGCTTCCGTCATATCACCCGCCTGCTCGACCAACCTGGCGGATCATGAAATCGTGTCCTCGAGTCTTTCGAGGGACATGAATCCCGCAGTACCGACCGATGATCTTGCAGCCCAGGTCAGAGCCAATACGGCTTTCGCCTTGGATCTCTATCACGAGCTGGCATCCGCGCCTGACAACGTCTTCTTCTCGCCGCACAGCATCTCCGTCGCGCTTGCCATGACCTGGGCTGGCGCGCGCGGCCAGACCGCGCAGTCCATGGCGCAGGCGCTCCATTTCGATCTGCCGCAAGAACGTCTGCACTCGACGTTCAACGCTCTCGATCTGGCGCTCGCAAGCCGCGGTCACGGCGCCCAGGGCAGCGACGGAAAGGAATTCCGGCTACGTAGCGTGAACTCGCTCTGGGCTCAGAAGGATGTCTCGTTCCTGGCTCCGTTTCTAGACGTTCTGGCCGTAAGCTACGGAGCAGTAGTGCACCTCATGGACTTCGTGAGTGACGCCGAAGGCGCGCGACAAACGATCAATGCCTGGGTCGAAGAGCAGACGGAAGAACGCATAGAGAATCTCATCCCGGAAGGCACGCTGGGCTCTCTCACGCGACTCGTTCTGGTAAACGCAGTCTACTTCAACGCAGCCTGGGCCGATCAGTTCGAGGCCGGGGACACCCGGACCGAGCCGTTTATCCTCCTGGACGGGAATAGCGTCTCGGCCCCGATGATGCATCAAGTTGAATCCTTCCCCTATGCCGCCGGGCCGGGATATCAGGCCGTTGAGCTGCCTTATGACGGTCAGGAGCTGTCCATGCTCATCCTCGTGCCGGACACGGGGAGCTTCACGTCTTTCGAAACGCAACTCAACGCTGATCGGCTTTTGGAAATCTCGGCATCACTCTCGAAAAGAGTCGTGGCTCTCGGCTTGCCACGCTGGGAACTCAAGGGTTTGACGTTCAGCCTGAAAGAAAAGCTCTCTCATCTCGGCATGGGTGTCGCCTTCACGGATCAGGCGGATTTCTCGGGAATGAACGGCGTGGGTGATCTACAGATTCACGATATTCTTCACCAGGCTTTCATTAAAGTGAACGAAACCGGGACCGAGGCGGCCGCCGCCACGGCGGTCGTCATCAGCGCCACCTCGGCGGATCCCGGCATGCCTGTTCTTCTGCGCGTCGATCGTCCGTTCATCTATCTCATCCGAGACCGAGCCACCGGTGCGGTGCTGTTCCTGGGACGCGTCCTGAATCCGAACTGATCCGCTCCATCGATGCGATTCCTTCCCTCATGCAGGACGATCTCGATCCAGGAGTTGTTCTCCGCCCAAAGAACGCGCACGC
>JAFGSN010000020.1 GCA_016934575.1 Vicinamibacteria bacterium | reverse complement strand
CTGTGGCTCGATTTCACGCCCGGACCGGCCGGCGTCGCCGGGCAGGTCATTATGGACATTACTGAATGCGAGTTCATCGTGCTCGCGACCAACTTTCACGCTTTTCTCTCGCGCTACCTCGAACTGCTGGAAACCGGCGTCTACTTTTACGAAGCGGAGACCTACGGGTACGTCATCCCGCAAAACCTGGACGCGCTGCACAGCGGCGCGATACGCTCGGACGCGTTTTACCGGCGGCTGTTTCCGCTGACAGTGTGACCGAAAGGAATCTGTATGCACACGTTTCACATCGACATTTATCTGCGGCCCGAGCTGACCGATCTATGGCTCTTTATTCCGCCTTATCCGCCGACCGATAGTCACTTCCTTCCGCAGGCTGCGTGGCAAGGTGAATTATCCCGGAGTGAAGAACGGCCGAAACGAGGATAACGGACGGGAATCCGCCCAACAACCCTCTCTCCAACCCTCGAAGATGTCGCGTGGACGTGTTCGGCGTCTCGTTCCGGCCTTTCCGTGGTTCCCAAGCGTAGACTACTTCCTGCCTTTCTTGTCCGCCGACCTCCAGACAGGCTCTTGACACCCCTCGGTATTTCTATTAGTCTAGTATTCTAGATATTAGGTGCTTACGCGGCACCCGGAGCCGTCATGGATGAATATAAAGCACGGATGAGAGCGCTCGACGAGAAGGTGGCCAAGCTGGCCCATCGCATCGAGCGTCTCGAGGAACAGCCGCGATGCCGTCCCAGACCGCCGCACGGCGCTACAAGCGCGCCGCTCGCACTGATCGAGCACCTGCGCGGGCGCAAGAAAGGTCGCTACCGCGCCAAGGGCATGCAGGGCGCGATCGCCTACGGCGGCGCGGCCGTTCTCGGCGAGCGGGAATGTCTCTGGGTCCGGGAGCATCCGCTCCCCGACGTCGTCGATCTCGATCCGGATCGCTTGGCACAGGTCCTTACCGCCCTGGCCCACTCTGCTCGTCTCGTCCTCCTGCGCTCATTGCTTGAAAAGGCGCGCACGAGTCAAGAGCTCCAGGCGGTCCTTGGCGTCTCGTCGCCGGGACAGCTCTATCACCACCTCAAGGAACTGCTCGCAGCAGGCATCGTCACCCAGGCACGGCGCAGCCATTACGAAATCGCCCCTCGGCAGGTCGTGCCCCTCTTGACTGTGCTGGCGACGGCGTTCGATCTCGTCGACACGCAAGCCGCGCCCTCGGAGATCGAGGCGTCATCGGACAAGGAGAACTGAGAAATGAAACCCATGAGAATCCAACAAAACCTGTTGCGCGGTCTGCTGGCCATCGTGTGGCCGGCCTTTGGCGCTCATGCCGCATGGGCCGCCTCCAAACCGGATCCGCAGGACGCAGATGGTTTGCTACGAGCCGGGCGATTCGCAGAGGCTGAAAAGGCGTTCACTGCGCGCACCACCGCAAAACCCGGCGATGCAGGTACGCTTCTGGCTCTGGGTTATCTCGCCCTGCTGCGCAACGACCTCGACGAAGCCGAGCGCCGACTGCAAGCAGCGATCGAGATCAAGCCCGGCATTAAAGAAGGATCGACGCTCCTGGCCGAGGTATTTTACCGCCGCGACGACTTCACGCGCGCCGCGCCGCTCTTCAAGAAGGCAGGGCAGACGAGCAAGGCCCGCAAGCTGGCCAGCTTTGCCGGCCGGCAGCCTTACCAGATCGACGGCGCCTCCTCGAGCACGCGTCTGCCCTTTCTCAGAACTGATCCCCTACCTGTCATCGCCGTGCGCGTCAACGCCAGTGAGTCGGCACGTTTCCTCATCGACACCGGTGGCGGCGAGCTGATCCTGGACCGCGCTTTCGCCGACAAGACGGTGGTGACGCGTTTCGGGTCCGAGCGCTCTTACTTTAGCGGCGGCAAGAAGGCGGCCCTCGAGCACGGACGCATCGAGTCTTTACAGCTTGGCGAATTCGCCGTGCGCAACGTACCAGTCGTCGTCATGGATCTCACAGGGATCGGTCCAATGCTGGGAGAGGAGCGCATCGACGGAGTCATCGGCACGGTGCTGCTCTATCACTTCCTCGGCACAATCGACTATGAGAACGGCCAGCTCGAGCTCAAACGTCGTGTAACGGCCGCCATTGACGACCAGCCGGATGAAAAGACCGCCTCGGGCGAGATCGACATCCCTTTCTGGATGGCGGATGACCATTTCATCGTGGCTTGGGGCGCGGCTAATCGCGGCCCACGAATGCTGTTTTTTGTCGATACCGGCCTGGCAGGCGCAGGATTTACCTGTCCTCAATCGACGGTCAAGGCGGCCGCGATCGCTCTCAAGAAAGATCAGGCCGCCACCGGAACCGGCGGCGGCGGCGCGGTCAAGGTCGTGCCCTTTGTCGTCGACGAGCTCAGCCTCGGCGACATGCGCCAAACGCAAATCAACGGCGCGCTCGGTCCGTTCCCGCCGCAGCTCGAGTGGGACCTGGGCTTCCACATCGGCGGATTGATCTCGCACCAGTTCTTCAGATCCGGCGCGCTCACGCTCGACTTCGACGCCATGCGGCTGCGTATCCGCGCGAGCACTCCGTAGGCATCGCTCTGATCCGTCAAGAAAAAGCGCGTATTCGCACGATCGATAGCCAACACTTTAGTTTAATCACTCCGGTGACAGCCAGAGGTCAGAATCACCAACCGCGCTGGATTCCGGCTTGCGCCGGAATGACAGAAAAACACAGTGGATCCTTCGTCACACCGGCGAAAGCCGGGGTCCAGACATACGTATCGCACTGGAGCCCTCTACTACTTGGTTCTTACCGACAGTCATTTCCTTCGACGGTCTGCTCGGCAAGGAGCTAGCTTCCCTCCGCATTTGGGACGCATCAGCGAATCGACGTGATAGACCTTCGCGATAAGCCCTGCCTGCCGACAGGCAGGCTCGCCAGGGCTCGCGGAGCAGCGGTGCTTCCTGGAAGGACACATCACGCGCCGTGCGCCATTTTCACGGGCAATCGAGCGATCGCCAGGCATCCCCTGCCATCCTGGCGATTCTCCAGCGTCAGAGCGCCGCCGTGACCTTCGACGATCTGCCGGCTGAGCACGAGACCGATCCCCGATCCTTGCGGTTTGGTCGTGAAGAAGGGCACGAAGAGATTCTCCGTTCCCTTGAGCCCCGGTCCGTCGTCCTCGACGGCGATCTCGACGAAGCGCGCCCTGGCCGAATGCGTCCAGCCAAGCCGCACGGCGCCCCCGGTCTCGAGCGCCGCCTCGGCCGCGTTGCGCAAGACATTGATCAAAGCCTGCTCGAGTTGATCGGGATCCGCATCCAGCTCGAGTTCCGGGCCATCCAACCGCTTGACGCTCACGCGCGTCTCCAGGCGCGCGACGCGATCGACGAGATCCGTCAAGCCCACGGCGCGCTTGCGCGGCTTCGGCAGGCGCGCCAGCCTCGAGTAAGCCTCGGTGAAGCGCGTGAGCGCGCCGGCGCGCGCGGCGATCACGGCCAGCCCCCGGCGCATGTCGTCTCGCCAATCGTCGGATCGCGGTTCCCGCGACAGAAGCGACTCCAAGCTTCCGGCCACAGACTTGATGGGCGCGAGCGAGTTATTCAACTCGTGCGTCAGCACACGGATGAGCCTCTGCCATGCCTGTCGCTCTTCGTCGCGCAACACGCGTCCAAGGTTCGTGAGAACAACGAGCGAATGCGCCACGCCGCCCTGCCGGATGACGCCGCGGCGCACTTCCCAGCGCTCGCGTCCTCCCGGCAAAGTCAGTTCGACGACGCGCGGCACCGCCCCGCCGAGGGTTTCCATGAGTCCCAGCTCTTCCGCGGTCCTGCCGATGATGCGCTCGGCCGGCCGGCCGAGCGCATGCTCCGCCGAGCGGTTGACGAGCCGAACGCGGCGCTCCTCGTCAAATGTCAGCATGACGACGTCCACGGCTTCCATGACGCGGCGCAGAAACGCTGTCGCTTCTTCCACGGAGAGCCGTTGATGACGCAGCGTATCGCCCAGGGCGTTCAACTCTTGCATGGCCTGACTGAGCGCGTCTCCTCCCTCGATCGCATGGGCACGCGCGGAAAAGTCTCCCTCGCGATAAGCGGACAGCAGATTGGCGAGCGTCTGGAGCGGACGCGTGACGCGCCGGTGAATCGCCCTGACGCCCCAGACGAGAGAGATCAACAGCGCGCCGGCTAGCGCCAGCCGAAGACCTACGGGATGCGCGTCGAAATACAGCAGCAGAACGGCCACGAGGGTCGCCGGTAGCAGCGCCAGCGCCACGAAGACCACGAGACGCTTCTCGAAATCGAGACTCACGAATAGTCGCATCGATCAGACGCTCCCGTCGCCATTTTGAATCCGCACACGGCAGCCGGATAGCAAAACCGTGGAAACGAATCGCTGCTCTGCCGACCGTGCCCGCGCCGGCGGACCGCATGCTTCGCAATTCATTGTCGTTTTCTTCTCACATCCCGTGTTTTTGCAGACGGCGATACAGCGCGCTGCGCGAAAGGCCCAGCGCGTCCGCGGCGCGACTGACGTTGCCGTCGTTTCGCGCCAGCGCCTTCCGGATGAGCAACTGCTCGACCTCCTCGATGCTCATCTCTTCCAGCCGATCACGCGGCTCGCCCGCGGATCGCAGCGCGAGATCCGCCGCGCGGATCGTCTCGCCCTTCGACATGAGCACGCCGCGTTCGACCGCATGATCCAGCTCTCTGATGTTCCCCGGGAAAGCGTGGCGCATGAGACTCGCGCGCGCCTCCGGATCAAAGTCGAGCAGCCGTTTGCGATACCGCTCTTTATGGCGCGCGAGAAAGCGCTCGGCCAGCGGCATGACGTCCTCGCGGCGCTCACGCAGCGGGGGTATGTGAATCTCGATCGTGTTCAGCCGGAAAAGCAGGTCTTGCCGGAAGCGTCCGGCGGCGACTTCCGAAGCGACGTCCGCGTTGGTCGCGGATAACAGGCGCACGCCGGCGCGTCGCGTACGGGACGAACCGACCGGCTCGAACTCGCCCGTCTCTACGACCCGCAGAAGCTTGGCCTGCAAGTTGAGCGAGAGATTGGCGATCTCGTCCAGAAAGAGCGTGCCTCCGTCCGCCGTCTCGAAGCGGCCGATGCGATCGGTCTTGGCGTCCGTGAAAGCCCCCTTGACGTGGCCGAACAGCTCGCTTTCAAAAACGCTCTCCGAAAGACCGCCGACGTTGACGACGACGAACGGCTTGTCCGCTCGGGCCGACACGGCGTGCAATCGCTGCGTGACGGTCCCCTTGCCCGTGCCGTTCTCGCCGGTCACGAGCACGTTGGCGTCCGACGGCCCGATGCGCTCGATCATCTCGATCACCGGCCGCATGACGGCCGAGCTCGCGACGAGATCTCCCTGGGCGGCCTCGCGCAGCGCCAGGTTCTCGGCCTCCAGCCGCTCGCCGCGCTTGATGGCGCGGCGTAGATCGATCTGCGTCCGCAGCGTGGCAAGCAGGCGCGTGTTGTCCCAAGGCTTCTGAACGAAATCGCGCGCGCCGAGACGCATTGCCTCGACGGCCAGGTCGATCGTGGCCCAGGCGGTCATCACGATCACGGGCAGCGTCTCGTCCGCCCGGATCAGGCGCGCCAGAAGCTCGATTCCTTCTGCGCCCGAAGTCGTGTCGCGCGCGTAGTTGAGGTCGATCAACACGGCGTCGAACTCCCTCTTATCAAGCGCGTCCATAACCTCGGAAGGCGACCCGGCCGTCTTCGCCTCGTAGCCTTCGCTTTTGAGGAGCAGGCGCATTGCCTCGAGAACGTCCGGCTGGTCGTCGGCCACCAACACACGCGGAACGGCGGTCATCGTCATCTCCTCATACAGCGTCCGGCCGGTCCGTTCACGCGCCTCGCGAACCGACCTCGGTCGACCATGGCCGTCAGGGTCGAATACTCGGGTCCGGACGACATTGGTGCAAGTCAACGTGATTATCGCGCATTCGCCCAAAGTTGTTACGCCTTGTCGTTCTTACTGCTTTTCGTTAGCCGGCTCTCTTGCGTCTTCGTCTGCACACGAATCCACTGGTAATTCGCCGGGAATCGCGAGCGCCTGCACGATTCCCGCGAGATTACACCCCTCGGCACGGCATGCCGTGCCCCAGCAAGCAACCACGGAATTGGATTAGACGGCTTCCGCTTGTCTTCGGCGCTCGATCAGCTCTGTCTCGACCTGGGTCATCATCTTCTTGTTCAACGGATAGAAGAACATGAAGCTGGTTCCGAGCAAAGCGAAAATGGCCGGGTAGACGCTCATGAGCATTCGTATGCCGACCAACCCTGTTTCCGTCTGCTCCTGATTTGCCTGATATCCATACGCTCCCAGAATCCATGCGAGTCCGGAGACTCCCAGCGCTATTCCCAGCTTGAGCGCGAACAACGATGCGGCCATGACCAGACCCGTGGCGCGACGTCCTCGCTTCCACTCGGAGTAATCCGCCGCATCCGTGTAAATCGCCCATTGCAAAACGGAAACGGGCCCGACCGAAAAAGAAGTGATGAGCTGCAGGATAAACATGGCGACAATGTCTCCGGGCTTCAAGAAGAAGAATAAACCGGTCGATACGCCCGCCAGAGCCAGAAAGAAGACGTATGTCGCTGATTTTCCCAAAGTCCTGCTGATCCGACTCGTCAGAACGACTCCGAGAATCGTCAAAACGGTCCCCGCCATCATGAACGTCGAGGTCAACGCCTGCCAGGAGTAACTGTGGCTGCTTCCGAACAAAGTCACCTGCTGGTCTCTCACATAGTACGTGAAGTAATAAATGATCGCGCCATTGCGCATGACGATGTAAATGAGCTGGAAGATCGTTGCGGCGCCGATCAACACCCACGCTCTGTTATTGAACAGGTCGATCAGGTCCTGTTTGAACGCGGTCTTCTGTCCCTTGGGAGGATAAACGCGCTCCTTGGTCGTGAAGAACGTGACGAAAAGCAGGGCGACTGCCAGCGAGGAAAGAATGAGCATGGCCATCTGCCAGCCGTCGGCTGGTTTGTCTTTGCCGAAGATGCCGACCAGCCGCAATACGGAGTACTGAACCAGCAACTGGGCGAGAAATGCCGCGATGAACCGGTAAGAGGAAAGAACGGTTCTTTCATGCGAACTCGGCGTGATCACGCCGTGCAACGCCGAATAAGGGACGTTGACGATCGTATACATCATCATCAGAAGCGTATACATGATGTAGGCGTATATCAGTCTCCCGGTCAGTCCCAGATTGGGCGTCGTGAACGTCAACACGCCGAGTATTCCAAACGGTATGGAAAACCAGAACAGATAGGGCCGGAACTTTCCCCAGCGGGTATTGGTACGATCCGCGATCATGCCCATGATCGGGTCATTGACGGCGTCCCATATTTTCGTGACCAAGAACATCGTGCCGACGGCCGCGGCGGGCAGACCGTACACGTCCGTATAAAATATCGTGATGAACAGTATGAACGTCTGGAAGAAGATGTTGGAAGCGGCGTCACCCGTGGCAAAACCGATTCTTTCTCCGATCGAGAGCTTGTGCGTTCCATTCTGCATGAATCGTTCCTTTCCCTAATCCGGGCTCAGACCCGCATTGCCGCCTGCCGTTCCATGATCGACATGATCTATCTACATCTATATTTCCGCAGCCGAAGATACTGCAATGAGGATGGCGATTGAATCGAATGCTATCGATGAGTCGTGGAGGATTATTCTTACATCCGCCGACGTCCGCGACATACGGTTGATGAAGTCGCCTGGCATACGCCCCATGTCAACCCGATCCCTTCCGTATTACGCCGACACAGGCTACTCCAATGTACGGGAGGCCGTCAAATCTCCTCCCGGTCATTCCAGGCCGCATCACGATGTCCATCCTGGCGCGCGTCAGCGGCGGCGCCGTCGACTCGCAATTCCTACGCCTGACGCCGAGCGATCAGCTCGGTTTCGATTCTCTGCATCATTGGCTTGCCGAGCGGATACCAAATCATGATCGCCGCTCCGATCAAAGCGAATATCGCCGGATAAACGCTCATGACCATGCGGATTCCAAGCAGGCCGGCCTCCGACTGCTCCTGGTTCGGCCGATATCCATAAGCCCCCAGAATCCATGCCATGGCCGAGGCGCCCACGGCGATCCCCAACTTGAGCGCGAACAACGAGGCCGACATGACGAGCGCCGTTGCGCGCCGTCCTCTCTTCCATTCCGAATAATCCGCGGTATCCGTGTATATCGCCCACTGCAGCACGGACATGGGTCCGACGGCGAAAGATATGACGATCTGCAGCACGAACATCGTGACGACATTCTCGGGCTTCAAGACGAAAAACATTCCGGTCGAAACGCCGATGATCCCCAAAGCGCCAGCATACGTAGCTCCCTTGCCGAAGATTCGACTGATACGGCTCGTAAGAACGACTCCGATGATCGTCGCGACCGTCCCGGCCATCAGGAAGGCTGAAACCATCCCCTGATACGTGCACGCATATCCCTTGCCGAATAGAGACACGTCCTGATCCTTCACAAAATACGTGAAGTAGTAAATGACGGCGCCATTGCGCATGGCGTACCAGATGAGCTGGAAAATCGTTGCGCCGCCGACCAACAACCAGGGCGCATTCCCGAACAGATCGATCAAATCCCGCCCGAACGACGTTTTCTGCCCCTTGGGCGGATGAACACGCTCTTTGGTCGTAGAGAACGCGACAAACAGCAGAATGACGGCCAGCAAGGAGAGAATGATCATGGCCATTTGCCAGCCAGCGGCTCGATCGTCTTTTCCAAACACGTCAACCAGCTTCAAAACGGAAAATTGAATCAGCAGTTGCGCCGCGAACGCCCCCATGAAACGGAAAGAAGAGAGTATGGTTCGTTCATGGGAGTTCGGCGTGATCACGCCCATCAGCGCGGAATACGGCACGTTGATGACGGTATATGTCATCAACGCCAGCGTGTAAGTTATATAGGCGTATATCAGCTTACCGGTGACGCTCAGATCGGGCGTCGTGAACATCAACACACCGAACAGTCCGAACGGCAAGGCAAACCAGATCAGATATGGACGAAATTTGCCCCAGCGAGTCTCGGTCCGGTCCGCGATCATGCCCATGATCGGATCGTTGACGGCGTCCCAGATTTTGGTGATCAGGAACATGGCGCCGACCGAGGCGGCGGGAAGACCGAACACGTCCGTATAGAAAATCGTACTGAACAATACGAACGTCTGAAAGAATATATTTGACGCGGCGTCGCCGGTGCTGTATCCGATTTTTTCCTTGAGGGAGAGCTTGTGCGATCCGTTTGGCATGACTCGTTCCTTTCCGAGCGTGTCGACAGCCTGACAGGGCGAGGCGCACCGCGCCCCTACTATGAATCGTGAACGCCATGTTGTCCAGGGTACGGCGCTCCGCGCCCCCGAACCTACTCAAGCTTCAGGGCGGTTTAAAGTCCCCCACGAATTCGCGAACGAAAATCCGCCGTCTTTCGCGATTGCTACTCGCGACGCAGCGCCTCCGCGGGATCGATCTTGGCGGCGCGCCGGGCGGGAACGTACGCGGCGACGAGAGCCGCCATGATCAACGTCGCTGCCACTGTGGCCAGAACGACAGGTTCGACAAGACGAGCCCTGAACAGCGACGGCGCGAGAAGCGTCTGTAGATATATGGCCAATCCCAAGCCGAAAACCATTCCTACCACCGCCAGGCGAACGCTACGACTCATGATCGATCGTAAGATCGCCGCCGGCCGCGCGCCCAGGGCCAGACGCAAGCCGAGCTCCCGTGTACGCGACGCGGTCATGTGAGCGATGACGCCGAAAAGCCCGAACGCCGCCAGAAGAAGCCCGAGAGCCCCCAGTGTAACGAACAGCCGCGTGAGGAATCGTTCTTCGGCCAGGGCTGTCGCTAACTGCTCTTGCAGCGTTCGTATCTGATAAAGGGGCAGATTCTCGTCGACTTCCCGCGCGGCCGAGACGATCGCGGACACGGTCTCCGGCGTCGGCGCCGATGAGCGAACGACGAGCGATAGCAGGGGAGAGTACGGATAGGCGTCGTAGAATTGAGACAACGGCACGTACAGCGCCGGCGTCACCGCGCTACGCGCGCCCCGAAAACGAACGTCGGCCGCGACGCCAACGATCTCGACGCGCTTATCCTTCGGACTGATTTCGGTCAGCGCCTTTCCGATAGGCTCCGCGTCAGGCCAGTACGTGCGCACAAACGTCTCATTCACGATTCCGATGGGAGCCGCGGATCGATCGTCATGCACGTTGAAGCCGCGGCCTCGGAGCAGAGGCACGCCAAGCGCGTCAAACGAATCCGGAGTGACCATGATGAGATCCACGACCGCCCGCGATGAGTGATCCGCCACGCTCGAAACGACGGAAAGGGGCGCAGTCATCGCTCCTTGCGGCGGCACGCTGCTCGCGATCGCCGCGTGACGCACACCGGGAATGCCCTGGATGCGTTTCGTCAGCTTCACAACCGTTTCCCGCTGAGCGTCCCGATCGTGGCCCTGGCGAAAGAGGTCGAGCGAAGCGACGACCGTGTTCCGAGCGTCGACTCCCGTCGTGACCGCCGTCAAGTTGGCTAACGTTTTCAGAAGCGCGCCCGTTGCGGCGAGAAGCACAAGCGAAGCGGCGAACTGCGTGACGATCAGCGTTCTCCACGACCGATCACGTCCCATGCGGACCGAGCCGACGATCGTCATGGCGTTCACTTGCGCCGGGCTCGACCGCCTTCCTCCGATACCCCAAAGCGGCGCCATGCTGAGGACGACGCCCTCCAACACGACGACAACGGCCGCGAACATGAAGAGACGAGAATCCATGAGAGTCATCGCGCCGGCAGGCGGCAGCGGCAGATTCGCCGGAGCCGCGGCCAGGAGAGCCTTCTTCATCCATGCGGCCAGCAGCGCGCCGCTCGGAGCGGCAAGCGCGGTGAGAAGCAGCCCTTCGACGACGAGCTGTCGCGCAAGGCGCGCCCTTCCAGCGCCCAACGCCTGACGAATCGACATCTCGTGGCCGCGGCCTGATGCGCGCGCCAGTAGCAACAGCGCCGCGTTAAGGTTGGCGATGAGCAGAACAAGCGAAACGGCGATTATCGACACTCGGGCGACGCGCGCCATCGTCGTGTTGCGCGCGTTGTCGAGCGGAACGAGGCGCACTTGCGTCGATTCGGGAGCGGTATCGAGCCTGCCGGAGAGAGGCACGCCGATCGCGTCGAGTCGCGACTGAGCCTCGGCGAATGTGACTTCCGGAGTGAGTCGTCCGGCGAGATTCAGGGACTTCGTCGATCGAAACCCGAGCTGCGTCCGCATCACGGGATCGACCTCGACGGCCCTGGCCAGGGGGATCCAGATCAATGGTTGTCTCGCGGTATTGAAGCCATAGAACTCCTCGGGCACGATTCCCACGACCGTGAACGTCTGACCATTGACATGGACTTCACGACCCAGGGCGGACGTTTCCACGCCGAAGAACCGTCTCCGCCACAGCCTCTCGCTCAGAACAGCGACCGGCTGACGGCCGGGCGCGTCGTCATCTTCGGTGAGCAAGCGTCCCCGGAGAGCGCTCACTCCTATGACCTCGAAGAAGTCACCCGAGACAAATGCTCCGGTGATGCGCTCGGCATTCTTCCGTCCGTTGGCGAAATTGAATGAAATCCAGTCGGCATGGGCGGCCAGGCGAAGGAACGGTCGCGTCCGTTCGCGATACTCGCGGTAACTCGCCAGAGAAAACTGACCGTGCACCGTTCCACGTTCCCGGTCGATCGCAAGGACACGGACAAGCTCCGACGGTCTCTTGACGGGCAGCGGACGAAACAGAACGGCGTCGCTCAGGGCGAAGATCGCCAGAGTGGGCCCGATTCCAAGCGCGAGCGTCAGAACGAATACCGCCGTGGTACCGGGGCTCTTCATGAGGATGCGAACCGCGAAACGAAGATCGCCGACGAGATTCATTGGAAATCCCCAGGGACCGGTAGCGGCATTCTTGATGTCTCGCATGATTCCTTATCGATTTCCTCTTTGGGCACGGCGCGCCGTGCCCCTACAGAAATCG
>JAFGSN010000126.1 GCA_016934575.1 Vicinamibacteria bacterium | reverse complement strand
GGAGAGGTCTGGCCCCTCGACACCCTGGACGCGGCGCGAGAGCTCTCCCGTCTTCGGAAGGCGCCGTCGTTGCGGGCTGAAGTCCTGGGAGACTTCGCGGTCGTGAAGAGCGGACCCGGGGATGCGGCCAGCCTTCCGTTCTTCCTCCTCCGCGGAGGTGACGGGCGTTGGCGGATCGACAAGATCGGCAACTACAAGTCCGTCAAAGTGAGGCACGACGGGACGTTTTTGCTGCCTTCTCTTACGCCATACTCGTTCGCGTACGGCGCGTCGCCGGAAGACGTCGCTCCTCTGCAAGAAAAAACGCTGCGCGAGGAGCGCGGGAGCCTGCGGGCCGAGATACAAGAGATCAAGGCACGCATCGACCAATCGCCCAAGGATCACCGTCTCTACTTCGAGCTGGCGGATCTATACTACGACCGCTGCCTGGCGATTCCGTACGCCTATGAGCTCTATGACAAGGGACTCGCTCTCGAGCAGGGAGACTATCGTCTTTATCTCCACGCCGCCCGGTATTTCGAGCAGCGCAAGTTCGCGTTTCGAAAGTCGCTGACCTGTTACGAGAGGGCGTATGAGCTGAATCCGCGGTCGCTGAGGGCGTTACGCGAGATCGCGATCGGGTACTCTTACTTCAAGTATTACGGCCAGGCGGAACGTTTCCTTAAGCGCGCGTTGAGCAAGAAACCCGACGACGAGTGGCTCATGCTGTATCGCGCGATCAACTTCTCGAGAACGGGCAAGAAGGCGCGGGCGCTCGAGTGGCTGCGTAAGGCCGTCGATCACGGTTTGCCGGATAATTATGTGGACTACTACGAGCGACAGACCAAGACCAAGGTCGATCGCGACGCCCTGAGGTCGACATGATCGTGAACGAACGTCATGGGGAGATGCGACGATGCCCGTGAAAGCCATCGGTGACCGGGATCGCTCTACGGGGCCAGAGCGACGGCGACATCCACGACGTGCCGTATGGATCGTCGTGGCATCGACGCTGATGCCGCTTCCGACATGCGCCAGAGCGCAGGCTCAAAATGCTCCCGTCGAGATCCTGTCGATGCAGATCGGACGGGATAGCGGGTGGACCTCGCGTTCGGGCCGTTCCATCAACGTCCAGTTCGTCGACGTGAGCTTTCGCGTTCGATCGGCTGAGTCCGTTCGCCTATCGCACGCGTACCTTTACATTTATGACGCCGATAAACGTCTGATCAAAGGATGCCAGGCCAACAAGATCAGCCGCTTCTATTACAACGAGAGCTTGCAGAGCGCTGGTGACGCCAAAGGGCCGCGCTTCGAAGCTGGAACGTACACGATCAAATTCGCCTGGAGAGATCGGGGGGCGCGATTCAAGTACGCGCTTTGCGTGCTCGGCGCTCACGAATCCGTCGTCGCCGCTGTTGCGTCAGGTGAGGGACCGTCGCCGCTCGATGGATTTGTGTTCGACGAGCAAGACAAGCTGCGTAATTGACACGGCCTCCAGGCTCTGTGTCTTCAGTGATCGTGTCACGTGTCCGAACGTTCCGCGGATGTCGAATTACCGATTTCGGGCGACCGTATCAAAACTTTCGGATGCTGGTCGCGGGCGGTCCATTATGGCCTTTGATTACGATCCGTGTTGACAATTCCATGAAATCGCGCGCGACGGCGATGGAGCGGGCAATCGCCCTCAACGTGCCGGATGGCGGGTTACCGCGTTCACCGTGTCGGGTTGTCGCGTTTGCCGGTCGGGTGACGGAACGTGATCGTGGACGTTGCCGTGAGCGTTCGCGTCCGTTCTGCGACTATCGGATTTGGGTGACCGAATCCGGCATGTCGTGAGCCGGTCGACCGCTCTCAACGACCTCGAATCCAAGAAATCCCAGCTTTTCTCGCGCGGCTTCGGCGGCTGGAGCGAAAATGATTCTCCAGTTTGCGAACTCACGGCGGCGGGGATACTCCTTGCGGAGACGATCGAAACCGACGGCTCGTGATTCGGGCGTGTTCGCGCGGAGAGCGTCGCGTAACCGCGCGTCGTCGCCCTCGATGTCGTAGCTGGCGCGAACCGCTTCGAAAATCGAAGGCCGCGCGAGCGCGACGCGGCGTTCTTCGCGCGGAGGGATGCCGTCGGGCCAGACGGGATCGATCTGGAGATGTCGACACGCCGCCTCATGTATCATTCGTGTGCCGGCGACCTTGCCGTCAAAACTGTACCCGGCGATGTGCGGCGTGGCGATGTCCGCGGCCAGCGCCAGTTGGGCGTCGATCCCCGGCTCGCTCTCGAAGACGTCGAGCGCCAGCGCGCCGATCCGCCCGGAGCGTTTGGCCGACTTGAGGGCTTCGGTGTCGTGCACGGCGCCGCGGGACGTGTTCAGGAGCACGACTCCGTTCTTGACTTTCCCGAGAAGCGCCGCGTTGATCATATGCCAGGTGGGATCAGCGCCGCCGCGCTCCAGCGGAACGTGGAACGTGATGACGTCCGCTTGCGCGCAGACGTCGTCGAGCGCGACGAAGCCGGCGGCGCCCTCGCGCCGGGCGCGCGCAGGGTCGTTGAGCAGAGTGCGCATGCCCAGCGCCCGCGCGAGAGCGTCAACCTTCGATCCGACGTTGCCGACGCCGACGACGCCCAACGTGCTGCCGGCGACGCGCAGCACGCCGCGCGCTTCGAGCGCGAGCAGCGCGGTCACGACGTACTCGGCGACGCTCCGTGCGTTCGAGCCCGGCGCGGCGGCGAAGCCGATGCCGCGCGACGCCAGATAATCGCGATCGACGTGGTCGAAGCCGATCGTGGCCGTGGCCACGAAGCGCGTCCGGGATCCGGAGAGAAGGACGCGATCCACGCGGGTCACCGAGCGCACCAAAAGGATGTCGGCGTCGCGCACGCCGTCAGGCGTCATCGCGCGTCCGCTCAGCGTGCGTACGTCGCCCAGCGGCCCGAAAGCCTTTTCGACGAACGGAATGTTCTCGTCGCCTAGGATGAGCACAAGAACCGTCCAGTGACGCTCCTCGCCCGGCCGTTGGAGAGGAGAGGGGGACGCCTCATTCGACTATTCCTTTTCGAGCGCCCGTCGCAACGCCGTTATATTTTCGGTGACGGAGGCATCGTCATTGAAGACGCTGGCGCCGGCGACGAAGACTCGCGCGCCCGCTTTCCGCAGCGACGGCACGGTCTCGACGCTCACGCCGCCGTCGACCTCCAGTTCGGCCCGAAGTCCCCGTTCGTCAAGCAGGCGCCGCAGCCGCCCGACCTTGTCGAGCATGCTGGAGATGAAGACCTGTCCGCCGAAGCCCGGATTGACCGTCATCAAGAGAACGAGATCGACGTACTCGACGATCTCTTCGATGGCGCCGAGCGGCGTGGCCGGATTGATCGTCACTCCGGGACGCACGCCGAGCTCGCGGATGACCTGAACGGTGCGGTGCAGATGCGGACAAGCCTCGGCGTGAACCGTGAGGATGCTGGCGCCGGCCCGCGCGAAATGATCGAGATAGCCGTCGGCGTTGGAGAGCATCAGGTGCACGTCGAGCGGCAGCTTGGTCACGCGCCGCACGGCTTCAACCAGCAGCGGTCCGGCGGTGATGTTCGGGACGAAATGACCGTCCATCACGTCGACATGGATGTAATCGGCGCCTCCGGCCTCGGCCTCGCGCACCTGCTCGCCCAGGCGCGTGAAGTCGGCCGAGAGAATGGACGGAGCGATCTTGATCATGGCAATTCTCCCGTATCGACGGCGTCACGCGCGGCGCAGAACCTCGATTCCGGACGGCGCGCCGATGACGATCTCGCTGGCCATGCCGAGGAACATCCCGTGTTCGACGATTCCCGCGCGGGAGCGCAGACGTTGCGCCAGGGCGTGCGGATCGAGAATGCCCTCGTCGAAGCTGCAGTGGATGATGTAGTGGCCTTCGTCCGTGAGATAGGGATGTCCCTCTTCGTCGTGACGCAGCTCGGCGCGCGCCCCGAGCGACTCGAGATGCGCGCGCTGGCTGGTCCAGCCGAAGCGCACGACCTCGACCGGCAACGGCGAGCGGGTCCCGAGCCGCGTCACTCGCTTTCCGGCGTCGGCGACAATGATCCACTGGCGCGTGACCTGGGCGACGATCTTTTCCCACAAGAGCGCCCCGCCCATGCCCTTGATGACGTTGAACCGAGGATCGAATTCGTCGGCGCCGTCGATCGTGACATCGATGATCGGGCGCTCGGCGAGAGTCATCAGAGGGATGTCCGCCTCGAGAGCCGCGCGCTCGGCGGCTCTCGACGTCGGGATGCCGACCACGTTTCGCAGGGCGCCCTCGCGCATGCGCCGTCCGATCTCTCGGATGGCGTGAACGGCCGTGGAGCCCGTTCCAAGCCCGACCGTCATCCCGCTCTCGATACGGTCGACGGCCGCATGCGCCGCGCGCCGCTTCAGTTCCGCGGCCTGATCGCTGTCAGCCATGAGTCGCTTACCCCCGCCGCCGTTCGATCAGCGCGATCGCCCTGGCCGCCACGTTGTCGGCCGTGAAACCAAGCTTCTCCATGACGACCTTGATCGGCGCCGAGGCGCCGAAGCGGTTTTCTATCGCGAGCACGTCCCCCGCAGAACCGGCGTACTTATGCCAGCCGAGCGGAACGCCGGCCTCGATAACCAGGCGCGCGGTGACGCCGGGCGGCAGGACAGAATCCCGGTATTCGGGCGATTGCCTCTCGAACATCTCCCAGGACGGCATGCTGACGACTCGAGCGCCGACCTTCCGCGCCGCCAGTTTCTCTCGCGCTTCGATCGCCAGACAGACTTCCGATCCGCTGGCGATGAGGATGACGTCCGGCTTTCCATCGGCGTCGGCCAGGACGTAGGCGCCGCGCGCGACGTCGCCCGTTCCCGTCAGGATCGGCAGGGCCTGGCGCGTGAGGAGCAGGGCCACCGGCCCATCGCGGCGCGTCATCGCCAGCCGCCAAGCCGAGGCCGTCTCGTTGGCGTCCGCGGGACGGATCACGGTCAAATTCGGAATGGAACGTAGGGCCGCAGCGTGCTCGATCGGTTGATGCGTCGGGCCGTCTTCTCCCACGCCGATGCTGTCGTGCGTGAACACGTAGACGACCGGCAGGCCCATGAGGGCCGCGAGTCGGATGGAAGGCCGCATGTAGTCGGAAAAGGTCAGAAACGTAGCGGCAAAGGGCACGACTCCGCCGTGAATCGACAGGCCCGAGGTGATCGCCGCCATGGCGTGTTCGCGCACGCCGAAATGCAGGTTGTGTCCGCCGAAACCCCACTCGCCGCCGACCGCGCCTTGACGGTCGCCGTTGGCCGAGAAGGGATTTTGAAAGTCGCCCGCGCCCTTGAGCGCCGTGTTGGTCGAGGGATTGAGGTCGGCCGAGCCGCCGATCAACTCGGGCACGCGCGCGGCGATCGCGTTGATCGCCTGGCTGCCTGCCGTCCGAGTGGCGATCGGCTTGCCTCCCGCCGGAAACGATGGGATTTCCTTGTCCCAGCCCTCGGGAAGCTTGCCGGCCATGATGCGCGTCCATTCGGCGGCGAGATCCGGAAACTTCTTGGCATACGCGTCAAAGCGTTCTTGCCAGTCGCGCTCCAGATCCTTGCCGCGCGAGACGGCGCCGCGCAGGCGTTCGAGCGCCTGCGGCGGCACGAAAAACGGTTCTTCGGACGGATAACCGAGCGCGCGTTTGGTCGCAAGCACCTCGTCGGCGTTCAGCGGCGATCCGTGCACGCCATGAGTGCCGGCCTTGGGGCTGCCGAAGCCGATCTTCGTGCGCGCGATGATGAGCGACGGCTTGTCGGCGACGGACTTCGCGGCCTCGAGCGCGTGGACCACGGCCTCGACGTCCATGCCGTCGACGCCGAGCACGTGCCAGCCGTAACCGCCGAACGCCTGTGCCACGTCTTCCGTGAAGGTCAGATTGGTCGATGCGGCGAGAGAAATCTCGTTGGAATCGTAAAGATAAATGAGTTTTCCCAGGCCCAGGTGGCCGGCGAGCGAGGCGGCTTCGCGCGCCACGCCCTCCATGAGGTCGCCGTCGCCGGCGATGGCATAGGTGTGGTGATCGACGATCGCGTGACCGGGCCGATTGAAGCGCGCGGCCAGAAAGCGCTCGGCCATGGCCACGCCGACGCCGTGAGCGAATCCCTGCCCCAGAGGGCCTGTCGTGATCTCGATGCCCCGCGCCGGATCGCGTTCCGGGTGGCCTGGAGTCTTGCTGTCCCATTGCCGGAAGCGCTTGATCTCGTCGAGCGGCAGGTCGTATCCCGTGAGGAAAAGAAGGCTGTACAGCAGCATCGAGCCGTGGCCGGCCGAGAGAATGAATCGGTCGCGGTCCGGCCATAGCGGGTTGGCGGGATTGTGCCTGAGAACATGCATCCACAGCGCATAGGCCATGGGCGCCGCTCCGAGCGGAAGACCCGGATGGCCCGAGTTGGCTTGCTGGATCGCGTCGATCGACAACGATCGAATGGTATTGACGCAGAGTTGATCGAGAGCGGTTGCCATCAGCGGATTCTCCTTAGGATTCGCGCGCGCCTCCCGCGCGCTGCTGATGAGGCGTCGAGCGCCGGTTCCGAGCGCGTGCTGGCGCGGGGTCGAACCAGGACCGGGGTGAATGATACTCGGAATCTTGGGCGTTGTCCCGCGCGCGGCTTCTGGACGGCGTTCGACGTACAATCGGCCTGCCGTCGTTTTCTCACGGAACGGCGGCTCCCCAAGGAGGAGGCGACATGAAGCGGTTTCGAAAACATGTCATGGCGGCGGTTTTCGTTCTGATGCTGGTCGGAACAGGCGTCGCCGGCGACGTGACCGGCAAGTGGACGGCTGAGTTCGACACCATGGTCGGCGTGCAGAAGTACGCCTTCGATTTCGCGGTCGAAGGCGAGACGCTTACCGGCGAGATCGTCGCGGATCGCGCCGGCGAGAAGGAAGAGCTGAATCTTGCCGAAGGCAGGGTGAGCGGCGACCGGATCTCATTCGTTGAAAACATGACATACCAGGGTCAGACCGTGCGAGTCGCATACGAGGGCAAGATCGCCGGCGACGAGATACGGCTCACGCGCGACGTCGGCGGTTTCGTGCAAGAAGAGCTTGTCGCCAAGAGGGTGACGGAGTGAAGCCCTGATTTGACGCCGTCGAACGGAATTAACGCCAAGACTCAAAGGCGCCAAGCCGCAAAGGTCATGACGAGAGATCGCTCGCAGAGTCTGGATTGATGATCTGCTCGAGATTCAGGGCGAGCAGAACAACGATTGGGTTTTACGAGTCGGATTTGTTACTCTACGCCTTTACGTTCTATTCTTTACGGATTTCTGATGAGTTGCTCGGAGAGTGCCAGGGTGAACGGCGTCCGTGTATGACCGCAAACAAAACGGCGCGTATACGATGGATGCGGACCGCGATCCGGCTCGTGGTCGCCACCATGGCGTACAACTCACTCGAGGCGGTGATCGCCTTGTGGTCGGGCGTCGCGGCCGGCAGCATCGCCCTGGTCGGCTTCGGGCTCGATAGCATCATCGAGCTCGCCGCCGCCGCGGTTCTTTTCTGGAGATTGCGCAAGGAGGCGAGGGGAGCGGATGCGGATACGGTCGAGCGTACCGAACGCCAAGTGCGTCATTTTATCGGCTGGACGTTTCTCGCGCTTGCCGTCTATGTCGGCGTACAGTCCGTCTGGTCGCTCTGGACCGCGGACGCCCCTGACGAAAGTCTCGCCGGCATCATTCTCGCCGTTGCGTCGCTCGTCGTCATGCCTCTTGTGTCCTGGGGAAAGCTGCGCGCCGCCCGCGAGGTCGGCAGTGCGGCCCTGCGGGCGGAGGCGAAGGAGACACTGGCCTGCTCCTATCTGTCCTTCACCTTGCTTCTCGGACTGCTCGGCAACGCCGCTGCCGGATGGTGGTGGGCCGATCCCGCGGGAGCGCTTCTCATGGTTCCGTGGCTGATCAAAGAAGGCCGCGAAGGGCTCCGCGACGAGGGTTGTTGCGACTGATGTTCCTGTGTACGTAGTTGAGCGGC
>JAFGSN010000125.1 GCA_016934575.1 Vicinamibacteria bacterium | reverse complement strand
TGGGTGGGTCATTTCCGGCGAGCAAACCCGGGTCATTTCTCGCAAGCGTCGAAGGACCACGGTTCTTGACACGGCATGCCCGCCGCCTTAGTCTGCATTCCACAATCTCGAAGGTGTGCCATGGCTCTCGGCTTCGGACCGACGAAACAGAATGACATCGCCACGCTGATCGCAAGAAAGCAATACGGCAAGGCGATCGAGCTGATTCGTGCGCGGCTCAGGAGTGGCCGCCCGGATCCCCGGCTTCGTTTGCAGCTCGCTGATGTTCTTGCCTTGGCAGGAAAAAACAGTGAGGCGGTCTCGATCCTCCTGCCCCTGGCCGACGAGTTCGCCCAAGAAGGATTCGCGGCAAAGGCGATCTCCGTCCTTAAGAAAATCCAGCGGCTGGATCCTGGCCGCTACGACATCGAAGGCCGACTGGCTGGGCTCATCGAAACGAAACAGCGCCTGGCCAAGATTCCGCGGGCCTCTCCCGCCGAGAAAGCTCTAGAGATCGGGATCGAGGGGCTCGGTATCGCAACGCCCGCCGCCGTTTGTTCCGTGAAAACGGCGCAAGAGCTGCCTCCTCCGGTCGTGGATTTCGATCTCGTCCCCATCGATGCACCGAAAGAACCCCTGGCGGAGCTTCCCGACTTTGCCCCACGCGAAGAGTTTCAACTTGATGACGCGGACCTCGATATCGCGGCGGAACTGGACCTCGAAAACGCTCCCTCATCGAGGAGTCCACTCTCCGATAACGCCTTCGCTGAAGAGATCCTCTCGATCATCGACGAGGTCCTTCCCGCCGGAGGCGTTGCGGAGCCCCTCTCGTCGAATGACGCGAGAGGAACTCAAATCGTCGTGAGCCCCCTGTTCAAGGACTTCTCGGTCGATGAGCTCGTGGCCGTGATCCAGGGGCTGAAGCTCCTCTCGTTCGCGCCCCGACAGGTCATCATTCACCAGGGAGATCGCGGCGACAGCCTCTACATGCTGACGTCGGGACGTGTGCGCGCTTTCGTCAAGGACGCCGAGCGACAGCGACAGCTTCCCATCGCCGACCTCGAGGAAGGCGCTTTTTTCGGTGAAGTTTCGATCCTGACAGGAAAGCCGCGCATGGCCACGATCGTCGCCGCCACGACCTGTGAATTGCTTGAGCTTGAGCGTGCGACGCTCCAGTCCATTGCCGAGAAGCATCCCCACGTGTGGGACGTCATGGAGGACTTCGCTCGACAACGGCTCAAAGGCCGGCTGAGATAATCGCCGTGTCAGACAGCAGCGCCAGGATACGCCAGCGATGGTTGCCGACCCTGAGCTCCCGTTCCCTCATGGGTTTGTTCACCCTGGGACGCCCTATCGTTTCTGGGAGGGATTTCCCCCGTTTTTCACTACGCCCTTGCGCTCCGCGGCGACGGGTTCGTCTTTCGCCTCGACCGACGCGTTCTTCATTTCGCAGTCGCCCTGAAAAAGCGCCCCTTCCTCGATCGACAGCGCGGGCGCGTTGAGAGAGGCTCGGACGTCGGCTCCAGATAGAAGCTCGATCTTCTTCTTGCAACGGATGTTACCCTTCACCTTGCCACGGATGGATGCCGTGCCACAATCGATTTCCGCCTCGACATCGCCGGTCTCGCCCACGATGAGGGTGTGCTCGGAGACGATCCGGCCTCGCACTAATCCGTCGACTCGAAGCATGTTGCGAAATCGGATCTCTCCAGAGACTTCCGTGCCCTCGTCCAAAAAGCCATTCAGTTCATCCGTGGTGAATCCCTTGACTTTCAACATCTTGACCTCGCTTGGTTTAATCGTCGAGCGGGCGCTCAGGCCCGTCCGCGTCCGGCGCGCGTTAGGATCTCGAAAAGGCGATTCAACTCGGCCTCGTTTTTAAAAATGATGCGTACCAGTCCGCCATGCCCCCGTCGAGCGATTTCAATACGCGTTCCCAGGGCCATCCGTAGCTTTTCTTCCGCGGCGCGCGTGTTGGCGTCCTTGGTGGCCTTGGGGCGTTTCTTTGGAGCCCGAAGAAGCGCGACTCGCCGCTCGATCTCCCGCACGGAGAGCCCGCGTCGCGCGGCTTCCTGGGCGAGCGACGTCTGATCCTGGGCCCGCTCCACGGCCAGAATGGCGCGGGCATGCCCCATGTCGATCTTTCCCGACGACAGAAGATTCTGAACTTCCTTGGGCAGACGAAGAAGGCGCAAGATGTTCGCCACGGTAGAGCGATCGCGACCGACCTTGCGCGCCACTTCCTCCTGCGTGATGTGGAATTCCTCCTGGAGACGGCGAAATGCCCAGGCCTCTTCGAGAGGCGTCAGCTCCTTACGCTGGATGTTCTCGACAAGCGCCAGCTCGAGAAGGCTTTCGTCGGGGATCTCGCGTAAGACGACGGGAACCGCCGGCAATCCCAGATGCTTTGCGGCACGCCAGCGACGCTCCCCGGCGACGATCTGGTAACGCGTACCGAGAGGACGAACGAGGAGCGGCTGGATGATTCCGCTCTCCCGGATCGAAGACGCGAGCTCCGTCAGTTGGGAGGCGTCAACCGTCGTGCGCGGTTGATACGGATTCGGGTCCAGAAGGTCGACATCGACCTTCTGGACCTCTCCGCTTCTCGTAATCGGCTCAGGCTCCGGGAGGAGAGCCTGGAGCCCCTTGCCCAGCGCCTTTCTCTTCATGAATCATGATTTCCCTGGCAAGCTCGAGATAAGCTTGCGCGCCCCGCGACTTGATATCATAGAGCAAGATCGGCTTGCCAAAACTTGGCGCCTCGGCGAGACGAACGCTGCGAGGAATCGTCGTCTGAAAAACACGATCACGGAAGTGCTCGCGGATCTCGGACATGACCTGCTGACTCAGGTTGGTGCGTTCATCGACCATCGTCAGCAGAACTCCCTCGACGTCGATCGCCGGATTCAGCGTTCGTTTGATGCGTTTGAGCGTCGCCATCAGCTCGGAAAGCCCCTCCATTGCGAAATACTCGCATTGAAGCGGGACCAGAACCGTATCCGCGGCGCAGAGCGCATTCACCGTAAGCAAGCCGAGGCTTGGCGGGCAGTCGATGAACAGGAATTCATACCCCTGACGCGCCGGCTCCAAGGACTCGCGCAGGCGGTATTCGCGTCGCTCCTCCCCGACGAGCTCGATCTCCAGGCCGATGAGATTTCGATCCGATGGCACGAGCCGCAGGTGCTCGATATCAGTGGTCAGGAGCGCGGACTCGACCGACGCCCTCTCGGTCAGCGCTTCATACAGGCTTCTGCGCGGTTCCGCCTTTTTTCTACCCAGGCCGGAGGTGAGGTTCCCCTGGGGATCCGCGTCGATCACGAGGACGTCGCGTTCGGCGGCGGCGAGGCTGGCGGCGAGATTGATCGAGGTCGTCGTCTTCCCGACCCCGCCCTTCTGATTGGCGACGGCGATGACGCGTCCCATGCCCCCTCCAAAGGAAGCGCAGGATACCACACACCTGCCGGCGCCTGCCTGTTCCACGTGAAACACCACGGCACCCGGCGCGCCTGCGCCGGCGTGTTTCACGTGGAACAACGGGCCCAGACACTAAGGTCGCTGCCCATCGCGAGCGGCTCGTAGCCGGCCCCCGGATCATGGCGTCCGCCAAAACACAGCAACCTTCCACCCCGCGCCAACAACGGATCGATCGCGCCCGGGGCAAACGCCAGCCCTCGAATCGTCACCGTTGTGGCCGGAGGGCCGGCGAAATCCTCATACCGGTCGCGCCGAACGTCGACATTGTCGATCTTCAGAGAGCGAACGACTTCCCGTAGAAAGGCCCATCGTCGCAAACGGGGCTCGAGCAACGTGAAGTGCGACGTGTTCCTGATCATCGCGATGACGATCCCCGGAGAACCGTTTCCCGACCCGATGTCGATCGCTCGGCCTGGAAGGATAAAAGGCAACGCCGGCAGGGCTCTCTCGATGAGTATTTCAACTCGGTCGTGGGCGGTCCGGGCGCCGGTAAGATTGACTCTCCGATTCCATTGCTCCAGAAGATCCAGGTAGCTCTCAAGCCGGCCCAAAGCGCCGGGTGGCAGATCGAGACGCTGCAGCGCCGAAAGATGCGCGCCCGCGGTATTTCGCGCGAAATCGGACTTATTCTTCACGAACAACGGGTTCGATGATGAGCCGGCGCTGGCCGGCCTCTCCTTCGCTTCTCGTCCGAACTTCTTTCTCGCCAGCCAGCGTCAGATGGACGATTCTCCTCTCGAAGGAGCTGAGGCCCGAGAGGACGAGCGGCGCTCCTTCTTCACGCGCCCGCGTGGCTGCATCTCGAGCCCGCATCTTGATCCGTTCCTGGCGCCGAACGATGACGCTGTTGTTGGTCACGCGAACCGGCCCGCGATAACCCGCTCGGAAAATCATGCGTCGAAGGATTAGCTCCAGAGCGTCAAAAACCTCCCCCTCCGCTCCCCAGAAAAACTCATCGTCTTCAACAAAAAGAGATACTTCGAGCAATTCCCCGTTCTGGGATACGGAAGCGGTCAGTGACACGCCGCTCGCATGGGACAATGCGCGTAAAGCCTTGGAAATGAGCGCGGCGGGAGAGAGCGTTGCTGTTCGATCCGCCGGCCGCCTGTCCGCGCCTTCGAACACGGCGATTCTAGCGGTGCCTTCCGTTTGCCTGAAAGCGGCGGCGCTTTGTTCCTCGATGACGATATAGGTCAGCTCATCAGGAGCGGCGTCCAGCGCGCGACACGCGGCGTCCAGCGCCTCTTCGATGTTCGCGCCTGAAAAAATACGATCCCTCACGGATGCCGAGCATTCTTCCTCGTCGGCCTGTTCCCGCGACGCAAGAAGCGGTAGGTCGCCGTCTGTTGCAAGATAGCGCAGATATTGGAAGACAGCCAGTAGAGATTAAGACCCGCTGGGGCCATGAAAAACATGACGACAAGCACCAGGGGCATGATCATCATCATGCGTCTCTGGGCGGCGTCGACGGTCGTCGGTGTCATGCTCTGCATAGCGAGCATCGATACGCCCATCAAAATCGGCGTAATGAAGAGCGGATCTTTTTGGCTGAGATCCGGAATCCACAAGAACGCCGCGCCGCGAAGATCGATCGAGACCTGCAGAACGCGATAGAAGGCGATGAGGAACGGCATCGTGAGGAGAAGCGGCAGGCAGCCGACGACCATCTGCGTCTGCATGCTCATGCCGTGTCGCGCGTAGAGCGCGCCGATCTCCTTCTGCATCTCCTGCCGTTTCGGATCGAACGCCGAATACTTCCGATAGCGCTCTTGGATCGCACGCATCTCCGGGCTCAACTTCGCCATCTTTGCGCTGTTGACGAAGCCAAAGTGGCGGAGGGGGGCCATCGCTAGATTGATGAGAATCGTGAGGACTACAATAGCCCAGCCGTAGTTCCCCACATGACCATGCACCCAGCGTAGAAGCGCCAGGAGCGGCACGACGATCGGGCCGATCCAGTCTCCGAGGGGAACGACCTTTTTCAGGTTGTTCCCATACCCTGCGAGGATATGGTAATCCTTGGGACCGACGTAAAGAGAAACGGCGTTCTCTGCGGCGGCGAGCAGCCGTCGAAAGCCTGGTTCTTCGCGGCTTTTCTCGCCTTCCGGAGAAACTCCCATTGAAATCGCCTCGCCCGCGCCACGGCCTTCCGGGTCAATGAAAAGAGATGCAAAGTAAGCGCTCTCGACGCCAGCCCAGATCCAGCCCCTCCTCTCCAGAGGCTCGCTCTTGAGTTTCTTTATGGGATAGCGTTCGACTTTTCCATTGATGTAGAAGACGGCCTGCGGCTCAATAGCGCCGCCCACGCCTCCGGATCGTTCGCCGTCCCCGCCAATCCCCGGACCCCAGAGGAGAACTGTCGGTATAGGACGTCCTGCCTGCTCGACAGTGATCCTCACCCGAGCGATATAGCCGTCTCCATCCATCTCGATCAGCTTGTGCGCTCGGATATGAGCATCGGCGTACTCGAATTCAAGCCGGCCGACCTGGCCCCCATCGACCCATACGCGATCCCTAGCGGGTCGGAACAGGCTCTCGTTCAGCTTGTCGTCGATCTCCTGTTTTCCGGTTTCGACGTCGAGCGGGCGCACGCCCGACCGTGCGATCTGCACCAACTCGGTCGGCCTGCCGCGTCCATCCGGGTATCGTTTCAATCTCCACGAGACCAGCCGCGCGCCGCGGTTCGAGAAAGAAACGATGACGTTGGGCGTCTCGATCTCTATCCTCTTCTCCGTGTCTTCGGCGATCAGCACGATCGGCGGCGGCGTATCCGGGGATTCCAATACGTCCGCAGACGCCGACGGCGTCTGGCCCCCTTGGGACTCGGGCTCCGTCGCGCTCTTTTCCGCCGGCAATACCGCGCCCGGTTTCGGCTTCGGCGGATGAAGAAGGCTCCAGTAGAGATTCAGGACTATAAGCGACAGAAAAAGCGCCAGCAACAATCGTCGAAACAGATCCATCTACCCTCTTCCCCTATGGAACCGGATCATATCCACCCGCATGAAATGGATGACAACGTAAGAGCCTTCTTATCGTCAACCATGATCCGCGCATCGCTCCATGTCTCCGGATCGCCTCTTCCGCGTATGCGCTGCAACTCGGTATATATCGGCACTGTCCGGCTAAAAAGATCGAGAAAGTCGCGCGGTAGATCCTAATAGCCAGGATCAGAAGCCACGCACAAGGACCGACTCTCTTTCCGGGAGAGAGCGCCGAGCCTTCTTCGGCATTCCTTTTCCAGGTCATGATAATCGACGCCTCTGATCTCCGGACGAACAACCATCACGATGTCATGGGGTCGAATGACGCCGCCCTCGAAGGTCCTTCGAAACGCTTCCCGCAACAGCCGCCGCGTGCGGTTTCTCGTGACGGCGCCACCGATCTTGCGCCCCACGACGAACCCTACCCTGTGGCATCGAGATTGATTCGCGTGCGCCACCATGAGAAAGTAAGGCCCCTTTAGCCGGAGCCCGCCTTGGAATACTCGCTCGAAATCGACCTTTCGTCGCAGATGATCGACGCTCACGATCCCGCTTCTATGCCGCCAGGCTCTTTCTCCCCTTCTGCCGGCGGCGCTTGATCACAAGCCGACCGCCCTTCGTGCTCATCCTCACAAGAAAGCCGTGCGTCTTTTTCCTCTTGCGGTTGTTTGGTTGGAATGTTCGCTTCACTTTATCCGATTTCCCCTTGTCTTGTCACCGAAACGAATGATAACGCCGGAATATATTAACTTATTCGGTTGGATGAAGAATTGCAAATGTCTTGTTTTCTTACGAGGCCCGTGTTAGCCTTTGGTTGCTCTTTTTCGCTGTTGTCTTCCCAGATCGTCATGATCAATCAACCTCGTTTTTCCACATCTGTTGATAACTCTGTTGATAATCCCATCCTCGTTCAACGCCTTTCTGCGTCTCGCGTCTTTTGGCGGCCAACGCCTTTATTATCAATGGTTTACTAGTTTAGGGTTGCGTGACCTTGGATCTCTGGGACGATCTTCTCGCACGCGTCGAGTGCAAGGTTAACCGGCACAGCTTCGCGACGTGGTTCCGCCCCACGACGTTTCTTTCTTTCCAGGATTTCGTTCTTTCAATCAGGGTTCCGAATCCGCAGTTCCGCGACTGGCTGACAAAGAATTATACCGGCATTCTCAAAGAAGCTCTCCATGAAATCGGACACGATAATGTGGTTATTCAATTCCTTTGTACGCAGGATTCGTCGCCCCTTGACTCCTCGACCAACCCCGCGCTTCCTCTTCCTGAACTCAATCCCAAGTATACGTTCGACAGCTTCGTGGTCGGATCCTCCAACCAATTCGCTCATGCCGCTTCTCGCGCCGTGGCGGAGGCGCCTTCCAAGTCGTACAACCCCCTTTTTATCTATGGCGGCGTTGGTCTCGGCAAGACTCACTTGATGCACGCCATCGGTCATTACATCCTCTCGCGCAATCGACACAATTTGCGTCTTTCTTATCTTTCGACCGACCGATTCATTTCGGAAATGATCAACGCCATCCGTTTTGATCGCCTTCATGCCTTTCGAGACCGCTATCAGAACGTCGACGTGCTCCTCGTGGACGACATTCAATTCATCGCCGGCAAGGATCGCACCCAGGAGGAGTTCTTTCACATTTTCAATGCACTTCACAATAATCAAAAGCAGCTCGTGATTTCAAGCGATTGCCCGCCGCGCCAGATCCCGACGATCGAGGAACGCCTTCATTCGCGCTTCGAGTGGGGGCTGATCGCCGACATCCAACCGCCGGATCTCGAGACCAAGGTCGCCATTCTCCGCAAGAAGGCCGACGCCGAGCGCGTTCAGGTGCCGGACAACGTCGCCATCTTCATCGCGTCAAAAGTTCGAACGAACATTCGCGAGCTGGAAGGCAACTTGATCCGTCTTATCGCCTACTCGAGTCTCACCGGACGCGACATCGATCTCGACCTCGCCAGCGAGATTCTTCACGAGCTGCTTCGCTCTGAAGAACGCGCCGTCACGATCGACATGATCCAGAAGTATGTCGCCGACCATTACAAGATCCGAATTTCCGATCTTAAAGCCAAAAACAACTCCAATTCCATCGCCTTTCCGCGTCAAGTCGCCATGTATCTCTGCAAGAATCTCACTCGTTCGTCTCTTCCCGATATCGGCAAGTCGTTCGGAGGCAAACATCACTCCACCGTCATTCACTCAGTGAGAAAGATCGAAGATCTCCGCCGCAAGGACTCGTCCTTCGATCGACTTCTTCAGGGTTTCATCGAGTCCTTCCGATGATCACGATCCACAGCGCTGTAATGGAATCTTCTTCGACGCCGCTTATACGCCTTCGCCGTCTTTCTTGCACAGCATGCCGTCGTCGCGCCTCGTCAACCATCAACAGAGCATCTTCTTTTAAACCAACGGCTTATGTTGTTTTACTCGTTTCCACAGGATCTCTTCATCATACTTTCTTTCACTTAAGGAGAAAGTTACATGGATCTTGTTGTTGATCGTAGTGAATTCGCTAAAGAGCTTTACCTTGTCCAGGGAATCGCAGAAAGACGCAACGCCATACCGATTCTCTCCAACGTTCTGCTGGAAACCAGCGCGGGGAAAATAGAACTGTCCGCGACGGACCTCGATCTTTCGTTGAGAACAAGCGCCAACGCGCAAGTCAGCGAGCCCGGCTGCATCACCGTGAACGCGAAAAAGCTCTACGAGATCGTCCGTTCTCTACCCGACAGCGACGTACACATGAAGGTCGTCGAGGACTCTTGGCTCATCCTCCATTGCGCGCAAGCACGATTCAAGATTGCGGGAATCTCAAGAGACAACTTTCCCGTCATGCCGGATATGACGCAGTGCGGCGAGATTCGTTTCGTCGCCGAAAGCTTGAACGACCTCATCAATCGCACCCTGTTCGCGATGACGGCCGAGGACCATCGGTACTTTCTGTCGGGAGCTTTGCTCGTGGTCGAGAACGGCAGCGCCGCCCTGGTCGCGACCGATGGGCATCGGCTTTCTTACGCGCGGCGTGACGCCTCCTGTTCGGAGGAAGCGAAAAAAAGAACGCTGCTGCCACGCAAGGCGGTTCAGGAGCTGGTTCGTTTGATGGATGGCGAGAGCGAGGTCTTCTTCGGGCAGACGGAGCAACATCTATTGTTCAAGGTCGGAAGAAGAAGCATGGCATCCAAAACCGTCGAGGGTCAGTTCCCGGCGTTCGAATCGGTCGTCGCGACCAAGGGCGACAAGATCGTGGAGGTCGAACGAGAGCGCCTTATCGGCGCGTTAAAACGCGTATGCCTGCTCAGCTCGGAGCGGACGCGCGCCGTGCGCGTGGCGCTCGAGAACGGCCGACTGATCTTTTCTGCGACATCTCCAGATCTCGGCGAGGCGCGTGAGGAAGTCGAGGTCGAGTACGAGGGCGGCGAGGTGGTCGTGGGATTCAACGGGCAGTACTTGATTGATTTCTTGGGATCCTCGGGAGGTGAGCGTATTTGCATCGAGCTCAAGAACGCCGAAAGCCAAGGAGTCTTCAGGCCCGCAGGCGACAAAACCGTCGATCACCGATACGTCGTCATGCCGATGAGGCTCTAGGATTTTTTTGAAATGAGCGAAACCGAGGCAAAGCAGGGCGGCTCCGAAAAAGAAGAGTACGGAGCCGAATCGATCCGAATTCTCGATGGTCTCGAAGCCGTCAGGGTCAGGCCGGCGATGTACATCGGTTCCACGGGACCCGAAGGTCTTCATCACCTCGTCTATGAAGTCGTGGACAACTCCGTCGATGAAGCTCTTGCGGGCTATTGCTCCGATATCGGCGTCACGATCCATGTCGACAACTCGATCACGGTCGTGGACAACGGGCGTGGAATTCCGGTTGGAGAGCATCCTTCAGTGCCGGGCATCGACGCCGCCGAAGTCGTCATGACGCGTCTTCACGCCGGAGGCAAGTTCGATAAAAAGGCGTACAAGGTGTCGGGCGGCCTTCATGGCGTCGGCGTGTCGGTTGTCAACGCCCTTTCGGAGAATCTTCACCTTGAGATCTATCGAGACGGTAAGGTTTACCGCCAGTCCTATCGGCGAGGCGTTCCCCAGGGACGACTTGAGCAGTTGGGAGTCACGGATCGCCGCGGCACGAAAATCACGTTTCGTCCCGACCACCAGGTCTTCGAATCGACCGAATTCGTCTTCGAAACCCTTTCTCAAAGGCTGCGTGAGCTTTCATTCCTTAACCGCGGTATCTCGATATCTCTCGAAGACGAGCGCTCCGGAAAACGCCATCAATTCCAGTATGAGGGCGGAATCGCCTCTTTCGTCGAGCACCTGGGTCGCAATAAAGAGAAATTGAACCTGGAGCCATTGCTCATCGAGAGCACGCGAGACGACGTTCTCGTTGAAATGGCCCTTCAGTGGAACGAGGGTTACGCCGAGAATATCTATTCTTTTGCCAACAACATCAACACCCATGACGGCGGAACACACCTCATTGGTTTTAAAAGCGGTCTGACGAGAGCGCTGAACGGTTATCTGGCGCGGAGCGGACTCGACAAGGACATACGGGAGCCGGCCCAGGGCGATGACGCTCGAGAGGGACTTTGCGCCGTCATTAGCGTCAAGGTTCCCGAACCTCAGTTCGAGGGACAGACCAAGGCGAAGCTCGGCAATTCCGAGGTCAAAGGAATCGTCGAGAGCTGTCTGAACGAGCGCTTGAGCAGCTTTCTCGAGGAGAACCCCCCGATCGCGCGCAGAATCGCGCTCAAGGTGCTTGATGCGGCGCGCGCGCGCGAGGCGGCGCGCAAGGCCAGAGACCTCACTCGCCGCAAGGGCGCGCTTGACGCCGCCGGTCTTCCGGGGAAGCTCGCCGAATGCCAAGAGAGGAATCCCGAGCTATGCGAGCTCTATCTGGTCGAGGGAGATTCGGCCGGAGGCTCCGCCAAGCAGGGCCGCGATCGACGGTTCCAAGCCATCTTGCCGCTGCGCGGCAAGATCTTGAACGTCGAAAAGGCGCGTCTTGATAAAACGCTCTCGTTCGAAGAGATACGCAACATCATCGCCGCTCTTGGGACGGGCGTTGGCTCCGACGACTTCGACGTCTCCAAGCTGCGCTATCACCGCATCATTCTGATGTGTGACGCCGACGTTGACGGCAGCCATATCCGTACCCTCCTTCTTACGTTTTTTTATCGGCAGATGAAGGCGCTCATCGAGCGCGGCCATCTCTATATCGCTCAACCCCCGCTGTACAAAACGAAGGCGGGAAAGAAAGAGCGTTATCTCAAGGACGATCAGGCGTTTAATGCATTCCTGCTCGACCGATCCGTTGAAAACCGGCGTGTGCGGCTTTCAACGGGAGCGGAGCTCGACTCCGCGCAACTGAGAATGCTGTTCGGCAGACTCGTCGGCTTTCGCCAGTTGGTGAATGTCGTGGAGCGCAAGGGAATTCCTCGTTTCTTGACGGATCTGCTGCTTCGGAACTCGATCAAGGATCCGGATACGCTCCAGGAAAAAGAGACGTTGTTGAAGACGATACAGCCGCTGAGAGACAAGGGCGCTGATATTCTTCTTGAGCGAGACGAGGAGCACGGCAATTTTGAAATCGTGCACCAGCACGTCCGTAACGGTCAGTCGCGGGAGATACGTATCGGCGAAGATTTCATCGAGTCTCCCGAGTACAAGGCCCTGTATAATTGCTACGGTCAGGTTCGTGAGTTCGATCAGCCGCCGTTCATCGTGATCGACGGCTGTGAGAGCGCCGTTGCTTCTCTGGATGAATTGCTGACCTACGTTCTCGCCGAGGGCCGCAAGGGTTTGAATGTCCAGCGCTATAAGGGATTGGGAGAGATGAACGCCTCGGAGCTCTGGGAGACGACCATGAACCCCGAGACGCGCACGCTTCTTCAGGTCACTCTCGAGGACGAGGAGGTCGCCGAAAACATTTTCACGACGCTCATGGGCGATGCCGTTGAGCCGCGCAGGCAGTTCATCGAGGAAAACGCGTTGAATGTCAGAAATCTGGACGTCTAGCGAGCGCCGAGAGTTACCATGACATCGAACGTCACGGCGCACATCAAGATACCGACGAACATTGCGGACGAAATGCGCCAGTCCTACATGGACTACGCCATGTCCGTCATCATCGGTCGCGCTCTACCGGACGTCAGAGACGGACTCAAGCCCGCGAATCGCCGCGTGCTTTACGGCATGGCCCAGATGGGACTTGTGCCCGGACGGCCTTATCGTAAATGCGCCAAGATCGTCGGCGAGGTGATGGGCAACTATCACCCGCATGGCGATGCGGCCATCTATGACACGCTCGTTCGGATGGCCCAGGATTTCAACATGCGCGCCCCGCTCGTCGATGGACAGGGGAACTTCGGCTCCATTGACGGAGATCCGCCCGCTGCGATGCGCTACACCGAGGCTCGGCTCACGCGGCTCGGGGCCTCGATGATGTCGGATATCGACAAGGACACGGTCGATTTCCAGCCGAACTTCGACGACACGGCGATCGAGCCAACGGTGCTTCCGACGATCTTGCCGAATCTGCTTGTCAACGGATCTTCGGGTATCGCGGTTGGAATGGCGACGAACATCCCGCCCCACAATCTTGGCGAGATCGTAGCGTCGCTCGTGTTTCTGCTCGAAAACCAGGGGCTTTCGGCCGAACAACGCCTAGAGGGCGTTCTTGAAAGAGTTCCCGGGCCGGATTTTCCAACGGCCGGTTTCGCGTGCGGACGCGCAAGCATTCAACAGGCATATCGTACCGGTCGCGGATCGATTCTCATGCGCGCGCGCTCCGTTATCGAAACGCGCAAGAGTGAAAAGCAGGCCATCGTCGTTTCTGAGATCCCTTACCAGGTCAACAAGTCGCGCCTGATCGAGCGTGTCGCCGAGCTCGTTCGCGAGAAGAAAGTCGACGGCATCACGGATGTTCGCGACGAGAGCGATCGCGAAGGCATGCGGATCGTCATCGATGTTCGCAAGGGCGAAGACGCCAACGCCATTCTTAATTATCTCTATAAACATACGCAGCTTCAGGAAACCTTCGGAGTCAATCTGCTGGCGATCGTCGACAAGCGACCCCGCACGCTCAGCCTGCTCGATGCCTGCGAGCTTTTCATCTCATTCCGGCGGGAAGTTGTGCGTCGTCGAACCAGCCATGAGCTCAAACGGGCGCAGGCGCGCGCGCACGTGCTCGAAGGGTACGTGATCGCGCTCGACCATCTCGATCGCGTGATTGCTCTCATTCGTTCCTCGGCCAACCCCGGGATCGCCAGGGCCGGCCTTGTGGATCAGTTTGGATTGAGCGAGACGCAGGCCGAGGAAATCCTCAAACTTCAGCTACAAAGGCTGACGGGGATGGAGCGCCAGAAAATCCTTGACGAGCTCGCGGAGGTGCGGGCGGCCATTCTTCGTTTGAGCGAGTTGCTCTCCTCGCCGGCTCTAATCGACGCCGCCATCATCGAAGAGCTGCGCCGACTCGCGGATGAATTCGGGACAGAACGGCGCACGGAAATTCTTGACGCGGTCGAGACGATCACCGTCGAGGACATGATCACCGAGGAGAACGTCGCCATCTCGATCACTCACGGCGGATACGTGAAGCGAACGTCGATCGCCACCTATCGCAGCCAGCGTCGCGGTGGACGCGGCCGCATGGGCATGCGAACGCGCGACGAGGACTTTGTCGACACGCTCTTCATCGCGTCGACGCATTCCTATATTCTGATCTTCACCGAACGCGGCCGTGTGCATTGGCTGAAGGTCCACGAGATTCCCGAGGTCGGTCCTCAGGGCCGGGGCAAGGCCGTCGCCAATCTCGTTCAACTTCAGCAGGGAGACAAAATCGCGGCCTTCTGCTCGGTCAGGGATTTCAGCCAGGATCGGTTCGTCTTCTTGGCGACGCGGCGCGGCACGGTGAAGAAGACACGGCTCGATGCGTTCGCGAATCCGCGCTCGGCCGGCATCATCGCCATGGGTATCGAGGAGGGCGACGCCGTAATCGGCGCGGTTCAGACCTCCGGCGGGGACGAGATTTTCCTGGCGACACGCGACGGGAAGGCGATTCGCTTCGCCGAGGGCGACGTGCGTCCAACGGGCCGTGGCGCATATGGCGTCAACGGGATCGATCTTGGAGAACACGACAAGGTTGTCGCCTTGGCCGTGGTGGATGCCGGAGGGACCGTGTTGAGCGTGACGTCGAATGGTTACGGCAAGCGGACGGTAATGCCGGAGTATCGCCTCCAGAGTCGCGGCGGGCGTGGGATCATTAACGTTCGCGCCACGACGCGCAACGGACAAGTGGTCGGGGTTATTTTCGTTCAGGGCGACGAGGGGGTGATGCTGATCTCGGGAAAGGGTATGATCATCCGGTTGGAAACGGCCGAGATAGCGACATTGGGACGGAGCACACAGGGAGTTCGTCTCATCCAGCTTGAGGAGGGAGATCAGGTCGTCTCCATGGCGCGTTTGGCGGAACGAGAAGAGAATGGGGACGAGTCGCTTTCGGGATCGAATGGTCGGGGTTCCGAAAGCGAAGAGACGACTTGACGAAAGCGTACTCCATGAACCGAGACTTCCGGTCATGTATGTCTGATAGTAGGCGGCCGTGAAAGGAGGACGGAATGAGGTTGCATAATCGGATGCTGCTGGTCCTTGCCGGCTTGGTGGCGGTCGCGGCCTGCGGTCCGGCCGAAAAGACCGTCGTCGACAAGTATTTTAGAGCGATCAACGGGGAAGACAACGATACCCTCGGCAGCTTCGCCACGGTGGGATTCGACCAGAAGGTCGATTCATGGAAGATCGTTCAAGCTGGCGAAGCCGTCGAGGACGAGGCTCCGCTTCCCGGCCTCGTCGCGAACGTGAAGGAAATCGAAAAATGGATTTCCGCGAACAAGAAGGAATATCAGGACTACTATTTCGATCACCAGGCGGCCGTTGATGAGCTGAGAGATATCGCGAAGAAAAAGGGCGCCGTTCCGCCGAAGCTGCGCTCGATATCGAGTGTCTGGGACGGCTATGTCCAGAAAGAGCGTCAGCTTAAGAGGGAACTCAAGGACGCCAAAGACGCCGTCGATTTCGAACAAGCCAACGTCAGGCGTTCTCTAGGCGATATCAAGGACCTCGAGTCGGCGATGACTCGGACAACGAAGACCATCGATCTGCAGCTCACGATTGAAGGACAGCCGCAGGATTACAGCATGGTTCTTCGCCAGTACAAGCCGGTTGACGCCGGGGATCGCCGCGTGATCAGCCGCTGGGTCATCACCGGCTTGGATCCGAAGAGCTAGGATCTCTCGAGGCCCGCAAAACGCGTCAGGAGCCGTTTCATTCCGACGGACGCGAAGCTTACGGTGATCTTGGCTTCGTGTCCGTCGCCGTCCGTTCGCAAGATCGTGCCGACGCCAAAAACCGGATGGCGTACGCGCTCTCCAGGGCGGAGACCTTCGGTCGTGGATCGCGGGATGATTTCGGCGCGTGGGGCGCTCCATTGCCGGTGCCTGGAATCATCGGATGCGCGGGCAGGTATCTCATTGAGGAAACGGCTGGGAGTCGTGTCCGATCGACGACCGAAGATGCTTCTCATGCGCGCCCAGGAAAGCAGCAATCGATCACGCGCTCGAGTCATGCCGACGTAACATAATCGGCGCTCTTCCTCTATGGCGGAATCGGAGAGCTTGAGGCTCTTCGAATGCGGGAGCACGCCTTCCTCGAGACCGGACAGAAAAACCGTGGAGAACTCGAGACCCTTGGCGGCGTGTAATGTCATGAGGCATATACGGTCATCCTGAGTCTTTTTATCGGCCGCGGACAATAACGACGCCTGATCGAGGAATCCGGCGAGCGATGGCATGGTCTCGCGTGTCTGGTAATCGGCCGCTGCATTGAGGAGCTCTTCGACGTTTGCACGGCGATCATCCTCGCGTTTCTCGCGTGCGAGCTCCTCATCGTATCCCGTCGTCTCGATAATTCGTTCGAGAAAGCGGCGGATGGACAGGCCGTTCCAAGACCGCACTAATTCGATGATCTCCAAAAAGCGGGAGATGCTCGAGGTCGTGCGCGACGGGAGCTCGCCGGCGGCGACCAGTTGACGCGCAGCGTCCAAAAGGCAGACGCCGGTTGCGGCGGCAAGGTCTTCTATCGCGTTCAATGTCAGCCTTCCGATGCCGCGGGGAGGAACGTTGAGGACGCGGCGGAAAGCTATCGGGTCCTGCGGCGTCAGCGCCAGCCGCGCATATGCGAGAACGTCCTTGACTTCACGCCGCTCGTAAAAACCCACTCCGCCCAAGACGAAATATGGGAGACCGTGACGAATCAACTCTTCCTCGACGAGACGGCTCTGGGCGTTCAATCGATAAAGAACGGCCACGGAGCCTTTCCCTCGCAGACGGGCCGCGTGCGACACGATCCAGCGCGCCTCCTCGTAGTCGTTTTTCGCGGAGTACAGAACAACGGGCTCTCCCAAGGGCCTGAGGGCCTTAAGGGATTTCTCCTTGCGCATGCGATTGTGACGGACGAGGCCCGCGGCTGCGTCCAGAATGGCTTGCGATGAACGATAATTATCTTCAAGCCGCAAGACGCGAGCGCCGCCAAAATCTCGCTCGAATCCGAGAATATTGCCTAGATCCGCGCCGCGCCAGGAATATATGGATTGGTCTTCGTCTCCGACCACGGTCAGGTTGCCCCCGGGCCTGACGAGACGACGAAGCATCTCATGCTGCAGACGGTTGGTGTCCTGGTACTCATCAACGAGGACGTATTCAAAACGCCGTTGCCAGCGATCTCGAACGTCGTTGCAGGACTCGAGAAGCTCGACGGCCTTGATCAGCAAATCATCGAAGTCCAGGGCGCCCGTCCGACCCAGTATCTCCTGATAGCTCGCGGCGATCTGCGCCAAAGGCATCCCGCCCGAGCCGTCTTCGAGACTTGCGCCACGACTCTTCGCGGCCGTAAGCCGAGAAAGCACGGCGCGGAGGGGGAAGCGTTCTTCCGGCAAATCCAGCAACCGCAGCGCTTCTCTCACGACCGCCCGCTGGTCGCTCTCGTCATAGATGCCGAAATCTCGCCGGACGCCGATGTGCGCGCCGTCCTGGCGCAGAAGACGCACGCAGAAGCCGTGAAAAGTCGAGATCCATGCGCGAAGCCGGTCGTCTCCAAGAAGCGCCGTGACGCGCGAGCGCATCTCGTCGGCCGCCTTGTTCGTGAACGTCATAGCCAATATGCGCTCGGATGAAATCCCGCGTTCGAGAACGAGATGCGCGATGCGATAAGTGATCACGCGCGTCTTGCCGCTTCCGGCGCCAGCCAGGATCAAAACCGGGCCCTCCGAGCAGGTGACGGCCGTTCGTTGCTCTTGGGAGAGGCCGGCGAGAAGCGATGA
>JAFGSN010000019.1 GCA_016934575.1 Vicinamibacteria bacterium | reverse complement strand
GAAAAAGGCTTGCGCCGTTTGCCGGGCGCGGCGCAGGAACCGCCGCCGGGCGAGGACTACGAGCCCAACGTCTTCATTTACGACAACTACCCCGGCGGCATCGGTCTGTCCGAGCCGCTCTATCGTCTGCACGAACGTTTGTTGGGCGAGAGCCTGCGGCTCATCGAAGCCTGCCCATGCGTGGACGGCTGTCCCTCATGCGTCGGTCCGGCGGGCGAGATCGGAACGCGCGGCAAAGAGGTCGCGATCGCGATTCTGAAGGCGGTGACGAGCGCCGGCGCTAGATGATCGCCACTTCATGCCGGGAATCGGATTCGAGATTCCTTTGGTGACGACTCGCGCCGGCCGTGCTTGCGTGTCGGATCGTCCGCTGTCACGTTCCTCCACGGATTCACCACTGTGGTTCTGAGCGCAAGAAGCGGATCCATGCGCTTGAGGATGGAATCCCGGAACTTACCGGGAATCCGGCGGTCTTATTGGCTCGACGGCGGTGAAACGGATTGATAGCCACGGGAGAACGTGATATCGCGGACAATCCAGCGGAGATTCGATGGCCGGTCGTCGGCGACTGCGCGAGGTGCTCCGTTCCGCCTTGGTCGATCCCGGCCAGCCACTCTGTGTTTCGCCCCGCGAATTTTTTTCCGCCGGGCGGGCGGCTGCGAGGCTTATGTGGATCTGCTCTTCGGGGCGTTTCGTGAATGATGGAGGTTCCAGTGATCGAAGGAATAGGCAGGCGCTGTTGGTCGCGGCTCTTTCAGCGCTTCCGCTGGTTCTGCCGTGCAAGCTTGGGGCGCGGTACATGGTTGACTCTCAATGGAAAAGGTTTCGTGGGGGTAAGCTTGGCGAATCGGACGAGGAAGCGAGTCGTGCGCAAGCGATTTCTGAGCGCCTCAAGCTTGATGGTCGTGGTTCTTTGCGCCGGCGCGGTCTTCGGGCAAGAAATCCCGGAAGCGAAGGAAGCGCTGTCGCGCTATGTGACGGCCGCCTTGGCAAGCGAAGGCGAGACGGTCGTCAGTTACATATCCAGCCCAACGTTCAAGGCATGGGATGCAGTCATGCAACTGGCTCGAACCGCCGACAAGTCGACGATGGAACGTCAGGATCTCCATAAACAGTTTACTGTCCTTTGGATCCGAAAACGTTTCAGCGCCGCGGAGTTGCGCCAGATGACGGGCAAGCGGTACGTGAGCTTGAGTTATACGAAAGGTTATAACTCCAAGAAACCGCTCCAGATGCTGAAAAACATCATCGACACGCATCCTTGGCAGATGCGCCGGGTGAGCGACGACGTGTCGCTCTTCTACCAGGTTGACGGCAAATGGAAAAGGGCGGCTGGACTTCGAATGATCAGTGAAAACGGACAATGGAAGATCGACGGCGCGGACCAGTTCGCGCTGGTCGCGGCGAAGCTGGCCAGCGAGTGGAAGGCAAGCAGCATGAGCCGGGAGGAGTTCTTGCGTGAGTTTTTTCGCAAGGCCGTAGGCGAGTATCCGGAAGACTCGCTGTGGGAACCCAGGCCTTGAGCGCGGTGATCGCGCTCAAGGTTGGGCGCGGCAAGCCCACGATGAACGCCGGCAAGGAGCGAATTTAGTTGCCATAGTAGACGAAAGGCGCCCAGAAGAAGGGATCCTGATACTGCCCGCCATGTAGGAATGCGCGTTTTACCTCTGTCAGCGCGCGAGCGTGGCTCAGACCGCGCTCCTGGACTAGTTGATAAAGGCCGACCATGAGCTCCTTGGTCGAGGCGTCCGCCACTTGCCAGAAAGAGACGGACATGCCGTTGGCCCCGGCCTCAAGAAAGGCATGTGTCAGCCCGACGACGCCTTCGCCGCCGTAGATCGTGCCCAGGCCCGTCTCGCACGCAGAGAGATTGACGAAATCCGCCGCGATGTCCAGCTCCGTGATCTCCTTGGCGTTCAGGTAACCGTCCTCCTCCCCCTGGCCGTCCTGTGCTTCCGAGAACACGAGAGCGGACAGCTCCGGGGCGTCGGGGATCAAGAGCGCGTGCGTCGCGAAGTGCAGGACTCGATGGCTTCGTAGAACGCCTTGTCGTGATAGGTCCTTGATTTTTCTTTCCGAAACGTCCGTTCCAGTGAGCACGTCGCTGTCCGGCACGATGCGGCCGATCGACTCGACCTCCGCGCGCGTGCCGGGAAGATCCGACCACGAGTCGAGGCCGAGAGCCGTATATGCCTCGCGCGCGCTTGCGTTCGTCTCGATATGCCGGCGCGCCTCGGACCGCAGCGCGTCCAGTTGCCGCGTCGAAACCTCGACCACGCGCGGTTCGGCGCGTCTCGTGAGTGACGGTCCGCCCATGGCGAGAAGCGGACGCGGTCTCAAACCGTAGCGCCTTTGTTCGAGGAGCTGTTTCACGCCCAGGGAAGGGACATAGGTGACATGATGGCGTTCGACGAGCCGCCGGCCGTCCGGCAAGCGTAGCGTCTCGAAGGGAATCGTTCCCAGACTGCCGTCGGGAATGACAATCAGCTCTTCTTTGGCGGCCAGCGCTTCATCGGCGGGTCCGAGCAGCAGCCGATAGAGCTCGCGCGCAAGCCGTTCGCGCGCATCATGCTGGCGCGCGGAGGAAGCGGGCTCGGAGAGCAGCCGGCTATAGGCCATAAGCACGTCGCTCAGGCCCTTCTCCGTCTCGTTGCGCGTGATTTTAAAACCGCGGACGTCTGGGTGGGTTTCTTCAACGACCTCGCCAAGCTCGAGATGGACGCGCCTCACGAAGTCCTGCACATCGAACGTATAAACATGTAGAGTCTCGCGCGTGGCCAGGACGGCGATAGGAAACTCCCGGTCTGCGAGGGGATGCTTCCAATCGACGTTGGCGAAGCTCACGATCGCGGTCTTGTCCCCGAGCTTTTTTCGGACCGCGTCGATACCGCGAAACGCGTTGTCGTTCGCGGCCGTTCGCGCGCCGATCTGCTCGGCGAGAAGACGAGCCTTGATCCGCTCGCTGGCGTTAAAGAGCGCGGCAGGCCTGTCGTCGAGGAAATACAGCAGGACCAGCCAGCGATAGGACGAGATCCACGCGGCGAGGAAATCCCTGCGGTCCTTTCCCGTGGCTGTCAGCCGGAGCTGCTCCTTGACGTCGATCGCATCGAGGAAGCGGCGCTCCGCCTTCCTGTAATCGCCGCAACTGAGCGCCAGAGCGCCGAGATTGTTCAACGCCGTCACTTCGTCCGCCTTGGTGCCCGCGGAGCGAGTGAGCGCCAATCCACGCAGGTACAGTTTTCGGGCGTTCTTGTGGTCACCCTTGACCTGGCTGATCCCGCCGAGGTGGATGAGAATCCGCGCCGTCTCGTCTTTTTTCCCGAGACGCTCGCTGATTGCGAGAGCCTCGTGATACGCCTTCTCGGCCTCATCGTATTTCCGCCAGAGGAAAAACGCCGCGCCGATGGAGTTGAGGAGGGTTGGTTTGACGCCCCGCATATCGAGGCGATCAGCCAGTTCCAGGCCGCGTCGCAAGTCGGCGATGCCTGCCTCGAAACGTCTCTCCTTCAAATGCAGGGTCCCGATGAGTCTCAAGGCATCCAGGATCTGGATGGGACTCTCTATCTTCTCGGCTATGTCGAGTAATTGTTCGAACGACCGTAAAGCCAGGTCATGCCGGCCCCAGGCGTCATAGACCATGCCCAGGTCGCCCGTCGTGGCGGCGACGTTCCGCAAGTCGTCCGCTTCGCGGAACGTCCTCAATGCCTTCGAATATGAAGACTCGGCCTTGTCAAAATGTCCCGCAGCATAGTACGCCTTTCCCAGATTGGCCAGCGCCCATGCCTCGTTCAGCCCCCATCCCCGACGGCGTGCTTCAGCGAGAGCGTCTTCGAGATGCGCGCGCCCCTGGTCGTATCTTCCCCAGGAGTTGTATGTGATACCGAGGTTGATGGCTGAGTGGATGGCCGCCATGTCGTCGCCAAGCCGCTTGAAGATGGACAGGGTTTCCTTGTAGCTCGCCTCGGCTTCCGGATAATGGCCCCACATGAGGTAGACGTTGGCTATATTGCCGGCGCACATGGCCGAGTTTAGAGCGTCTCCTCTTCGCGCGTATTCCTCGTGAGCGAGCCGGTAACGGCCGATCGCTTCTCCGAAACGCCCCCACGCTTGATCGACGAGCCCGAGGTTGTTCAGAAGCGACGGGATTGGATCCTGCACGTCGCGCGTACGCGCCAAGGCGAGCGCTTTCTCGAAGCGCGCCTTTGCCTCCTGGTAACGAGAGCGTGAAAACTCAAGAAGTCCGAGGCTCTGGAGGATGCCGACCTGCTCGGCGGGCGCGTCAAGGGCGGCAAAGATCTCCACGGCTTGCCGGAGTCGCGCGACTGCCTTGTCCTTTTGTCCGAGTCCGTTGAGGCACAGGCCGATGGAGATCCAGTCTCGGGCCAGGCTCTCGTGACGGCCGGCGCCTTGAGCCGCGTCGATCGTGGCCGCCTGCTCGAGCAATGGAATCGCATCCTTGAGCCGGTTCTGCTCGACGAAGGCAGTCGCCCGCTTGTATAGGTCGTCGGCTTCCGAGGCCGAGCTTGCCCGTGCCGGAAGGGATCCGTTGAGGAGAACGAAAAGCAAAATCGCCGCTCGCTCGATCATGAGTCTGATTATATATATGGCGCTGGCGTTGCTTGCGATCAACTGCCGCATTCCGCGGTCCTGCCGAGCCCGTTGCGGGTCGAGCGTGGCAGGTTCTGCGCGATTCGCAGGGGAGGCGCTAGGTATGCGCGCGAGACATGCCGTTCTGTGTCCGGTGATGATGCCGATCATGTTGGGATTCGCAGCCTCGGTTTGGGCGGGCGGCGGAGGGGGATCGTGCACGCCCATCACCGGTCCTGCCGGTCGCGATCGACGCACCCGGCACCTACCGCCTCATTTCTGACATTCTGACCGCTGGCATCCAGGGCAGCAACCGTTACCATGGCGGAACCAGTGCAGGCAACAATTATTGACGACGCAAGGCACGCGGTGTCAACCGATCCGACGTATGCTCTAACGCATGGCGTCGCACCTTCTGATACGCGAAATTTCACGTCGCATCGGAGTGGTAGCGGGAACATCCGTAAGGATCCAGAGTCTAAGGTCTACTGAAGAGAACACAAGCCGCTGTGGCGGTGAACCAGTTGGCGCATGCGTTCTAAAAGGTCTTTTCATGGGAGGTGATTCGTGGCACAGGTTTGGTCTCTGCTGATGCTTCTGCTGTTCTGCGCAATATTCATGATGGCGATTGTCTTCACTGTGAAGAGCAGCAAGGGCGAGGGCTTTCTTGTAAAGATCGGAAAGTTACTCGGAATGCTTTTCGCGATCATTCCGATCGTCGGGCTGATCATGTATGTCGTCCTGCGAGGACGGCCCTCGGGCTACGGTGAGAAGTGCGGAGTCATGGCCCTTCTGGGCGTCGTATGGTTTGTCGTTCGCTCCGCGGGCGCAAAGGTATTCCTGCAATAGCGTTTGCCGTTCGTATCCCCGAACGCTTCACGCTCAATGGCAAGGGCGAGCTCAACGCTTTCGGCACACGTTTCCTCGGAATGAAAAGCGTCGCGCCCTGTCCGACTCGGTCGACCAAATGGATACGTGTCCTGGCGGAATCGGCTGTTGCCTGCGCCACGAGGACGGGCACATCCAAAGTCGCCATCCGATCGTGCAACCGGTCTCGAGTTGGCGCGTTCGACGCCCGGCGCCACGACATGGCAAATAGGCGGGTGACGGCCGGGAAAGTGGCGCGCCGCGCATCCATTGCCGCTTTGATCAGTTGTGCGGGGACGAGATCGTGATTGGGCGGGTTGACGCTGTTGGGATCGCGGATGGCGCCGCGAGATCACGATTGTTTCGAGACGAGAATGACGAGAGTCTTGGAACATTCATGCTCGATTCGAGTCTAATGCGAGAGAAGGCCGAGCCGGGCCGCTCTTTTGGCGCGGGCGCCTTCAATGAACGTCAAGGTTGAACAATGGTCACGGTCCGGCCATTCTTGTTCGGTCATAACAAGAGCGGCGCGGGATACAAGGAGAATGACATGACGGCAATGGGACGGATCGGTCTGGCGATTCTATTGTGCTCGGTTGTGACGGCTTGCGGCGGAAACAAGCCGGCAGACACGCGTGAATCAGTCAACAGCGCCGCGAGCGCTGGTGAGATCGGCGTGCCGGAGTGCGACGAATACCTCGACAAATACCAGGCATGCATCGAAGACAAGGCGCCCGAGGCCGTGCGGACGAGTCTTGTGCAGGCCCTTGACCAGACGCGTGCCGGTTGGAAGAAGGCCGCCGCCACGACTCAAGGCAAGGAAGGCCTGGCGATGGCGTGCAAGCAAGCACAGGAGACGGCCAGGCAAGCGATGACAGCCTACGGCTGTCAGTGGTGAAATCGAATTCTGGACGCCGCTTACGTCAAAGGCGGCGTCCAGATCGTGCCACACTAAACGAAACGAATTGAATCCTTAAGCGGTTCAGAGCGATGTCTTTATAACGACATCATCTCTTCCGCCAAGTGCCCAAGCGATGCGCGTCCGGCTTGATAGCGAGTCATCCGCCTTCGCTTTTCTCGCATTTGGCGGCCAATGTCGACGCAAAGGCCAGCAGGTCGTCCAGTCGAGTCGCGGCCATCTCATGGATGCGCGTCCAGTCGAGCGCGCCGTACTGGTGGGCGACAAGGTTTCTCAGGCCTGAGGCCGAAGCGAGTCGCAGGGCGAGATCCTGATTCATCACGCCGTGATCGGCAAGGGACAAGAAAATGTCGCGATAACTCTGCGGCACGTCCCAGCCGGCGTCTGACAACCAATGCGTGGCCATGGACAGGCATTCTTGAAGAGCTACAAAGAGGTTGAGAACGACGACCTCGCGCGTCGTGCGGTCGCGCAGGAAAACATCGTGATCGGCGGGTAGTACTGCTCGAATGCGCTCGATTGCGTCACGGACGGCCGCGATTTTTTTCGCGAGAACGACGCTATCGACCATGGGCCGCCGCCAGAACGCCCCGTGCGCATTCCTCTTCGACGGGGCGGAAATCCAGATATTCGAGAATGGCGCTCGCCCGGCGCGCCGCAAGCGCCGCGCGGTCGCGATCGACGATGACCATGCCGTCGCGGAAGATCCTGAAGGCAAGCGCCGGCGGAGCGTCGTTCAAGCAAACGAGATCGATCGTCCGTTTCGTGGTTGTCTCGAGCCGTGAAACGAGGTCGCCAAGATACTCGATGCTCGGGCGAAATCCTGACGCGAGACTGACGGCGACGTCGAGGTCGCTCGTCGCGTGAGCCTCGCCACGGGAGGCCGAACCGAACAGGATGGCGAACCTAACGCGCTTGTCCGTCTCCAGAACGGCGCGCAGTCGATCAATCATCTGACTGGATTCTAACCCAAAGGGCCATGCGCTGTATCGGTCTTGTCACATCGGACTCTGATCAAGGAGTGGAAGCGGGTGTGGAAGTTGGAGTTGATCGTATTGCTGGACTCCGGCACTCGCCGGGGGTGACGAATGAGCCGCGCAGGCCGGAATCTAACGTGTTGTGTATGACTGGACCCCGGCTGGACCCCGGCATTCGCCGGGGTGACGAATGAGCCGCGCAAGCCGGAATCCAACGTGGT
>JAFGSN010000124.1 GCA_016934575.1 Vicinamibacteria bacterium | reverse complement strand
TGGCGCGGGAGCGAACCGCGTCGCCGTTGCGACTCTTCATCGTGCGCACCTCATGGCTGTTCGGCGAAGGAAGGTCGAGCTTCGTCTCGACGATGCTCCGGTTGATGTCCGAGCGCGAAACGCTTCGCATCGTCGACGACCAGTTCGGCCGACCGACTTTCGCGAGAGACCTGTCCCGGGCGTCGCTGGCCCTTGTCGGGCTCCGTCCTGTCGTCAACCGACCGACGCCGGCGGCCGGCCTTTATCACTTCGCCAACAGCGGCGTTACGAACTGGCACGAATACGCAACGTTGATTCTGGATCTGTGCCGCGCGCTTGAAATCCCGGTTCGAACGACCGCGGTTCTGCCCATTCCCTCGGCGGAATACCCTCGGCCGGCACCACGGCCGAAACGTGCCGTCCTGGCCACGCAGCGGATCGAAAGCGCGCTGGGTTACGCGCCACGGCCGTGGCAGGAAGCGCTTCATGAGCACCTTACGGATGTCAAGCGCGAAATGCTAGGGAAATAGCCTTTGACTACGCCAACCTTCGTCTTCTCTCAAGTAGAGGATACGGTCATGCAGGCGATGGGGCTGGTTGTACCAGAACTCGACTTTTTGTGGAACGACGCGATATCCCCCCCAGAACGGCGGTCGTGGCACGGATCTGCCGGCGTAGCGCAGCGAGAAGCGTAAGAAGCGCGCCAGAAGCCAATGCCGGCCGGGCAATGGAGCGCTCTGCAACGACGCCCAGGCCGCGAGTCGGCTCAAACGCGGCCGGCTCGCGAAATACGCGTCCGACTCCTCATCGCTTACACGCTCAGCCTGTCCTTCGACACGAACCTGAACGGCGAGCCTGGGCCAATGAAAACAGAGCGCGGCACGGGGATTGACCGCCAGATCGCGCGCCTTCCGACTGGAGTAATTCGTATAGAAAACGAAGCCCCGTTCGCTCACGTTCTTGAGAAGGACCATGCGCACCGCGGGATGGCCGGAATCGGAGGCGGTGGCCAGGGCCGCCACCGTATGATCGGAGGATTCCTCCTTCGAGGCGCGCGCGTATAATCGCAGGAAGCGAGAGACCGGATCGTTCATCCGCTTGAACCTTCCGACGCCGAGCCGGCGATCGTTTCGAATGAGGGGCGTACGTATATGCGCCGACGCCTCGTCGAAGATAGTTATCATGCCCCCAGTCGACGCGACACGCAACCGTTGACGTCACGTTCAACCCGTCCTGATCTGATCGTCGAATATCTTGCAGGTCCATACGAAGCGCCGGTTGTCGAGTTGAGAAAAGCGTTGGAAGCCGGCTTCTCGCGCGTCCAAGTCTCCGTCGTGATGGCCGATGCGCTTTGTCAAACGGGCAGAATCGGCGAAGCGAAGGAGATCTGCAATAGCGCCATTGAGGCGGAGGCGCAGTATCTCATCAACCGGAAGGACCATGAGATCCGCGCGCCGCTCTCGATATCATTGGCGGGCGTTGAGCGATGCGATGAAGCGAGACGACACAATCGAGCCTTGTCAAAGAACGCCCCTCTGACGCCATGCCTTGATTACCTGCTCGCGGTAAGCTACTCCCTCTGCCGCAACACAGAAACGGCCAGATCGCACGTACGATCCCTCCAGCGCCAGCGTCATCGTCGGGCCGCGACGGCGAGTCCGTGCTTGCCAAACGCCCCGCTTTGAGGAAACCTATGGGCATCGATCGTCCATGCCGTGTCGTCTTGTTCGAGGAGGCGCCCAATGCAGATCTCATCTTTCCAGGTGGTTCCCGCCCTTCCGGAAAAGCTCCTCGGCCTGCGCGAGATGGCTTACAACCTGCTCTGGTCGTGGGACGACGAGATCCGCATCGTCTTCTCAAGGCTGGACCGAGACCTGTGGTCCCAGACTTATCAGAACCCCGTGCTCATGCTCGGGCTCATCTCACAGGATCGGCTGAACGCCGCGGCCAAGGACGACGGGTTCATGGCGTTCTATTCACGCACGTACGAGCGTTTCAAGGAGTACCTGCACGAGACGACGTGGTGGGATCAACGGCATATGGAGCGCCCCCTCATAGCGTATTTCTCCGCGGAGTTCGGTCTGACCGAGTGTCTGGCGAACTACTCGGGAGGCCTGGGCGTGCTGTCCGGCCATCATTTGAAAAGCGCCAGCGATCTCGGCTTCCCGCTCGTGGGCGTGGGCCTTCTCTATCAACAGGGATATTTCCGTCAGTACCTCGCCTCGGACGGCTGGCAACAAGAATCCTATCCGACGAACGATTTTTACAACCTGCCCGTCCAGCCGGCTCTCGACGACAAGGGCGCGCCCGCGCGCGTTGAGCTGGACCTCGCCGGACAACGACTGTTCGTGAAGATCTGGCGGGCCGAGGTCGGCCGGCTGCCGCTGCTTCTGCTGGACACGAACCTTCCCGAAAATCCTCCGGATCTCCAGGACATCACGGACCAGCTTTACGGCGGCGATCAAGAAAATCGCATACGTCAGGAAATCGTGCTCGGCATGGGCGGGATGAAGGCGCTTGTGGCGCTGGGATACGCTCCCGCGGTCTGCCACATGAACGAGGGGCATTCGGCTTTTCTGTCCCTTGAACGCATGCGCATGCTGATCAAGGAGCACGGCGTGCGTTTCCACGAAGCGCTTGAAGCGGCCCGCGCCGGCAACGTGTTCACGAGCCACACGCCGGTTCCCGCGGGATTCGACGTCTTTTCGGAAGATCTCATGGACAAGTACTTCAGCGCTTACATGCATGAGGTTGGAGTCTCGCGCGACGATCTGCTGGCGCTGGGGCGCCCCCCGAACGACCCTTCAGGCCCGTTCAACATGGCGACTCTCGCCATTGGCACTTCCGCCTTCGCCAACGGCGTCAGTCGCCTGCACGGAGAGGTGGCGCGCTCGCTCTTCCAGCCGCTCTTTCCCGCGATCCCCGAGAGCGAGATTCCCGTGACCCACGTGACGAACGGCGCGCACACGCGGAGCTGCGTCTCGCGCGAGATGGCGGAGCTCTTCGACCGATACCTGGGGCCGGAGTGGTGGCGGCGTCCGGGCCAGCCAGCGACCTGGGAGGGCGTCGACACGATCCCCGACGAGGAGTTGTGGTCGACGCACGAGCGCCGTCGCGAGCGGCTGGTGGCTTTCGCGCGCCAGAGGCTCATGCGCCAGATGGAACAACGCGGCGCTTCGGCGCGCGACGTCCAGAAGGCCCGCGGCGTGCTCAACACGCATTCCCTGACGATCGGCTTCGCCCGGCGCTTCGCCACGTACAAACGCGCCGATCTCATACTGACCGACGTCGAGCGTCTGATACGCATTCTCACCGACCCGAAACGTCCGGTGCAGATCATCTTCGCCGGCAAGGCGCATCCCAAGGACACACCCGGCAAGGAGATGCTCAAGGCGATCGTCTCCTTCTGTCAACGCGACGACATGCGCCGCCACGCCGTCTTTCTCGAGGACTATGACATCGTCGTGGCGCGCTATCTCGTTCAGGGCGTCGACATCTGGCTCAACACGCCGCGCCGCGGCCTCGAAGCGAGCGGCACCAGCGGCATGAAGGTGCTGCCGAACGGCGGCCTCAACTTGAGCATTCTCGACGGCTGGTGGAGCGAAGCGTATCAGCCGGAAGTGGGCTGGGCCATCGGCAAGGGAGAGGACTACCAGGATCACTCCTATCAGGACTACGTCGAGTCGAACTCGATCTACGACCTGCTCGAGAAAGACATCGTGCCGCTCTTCTATCAACGAGGCATCGACGGCCTGCCGCGTCCCTGGATCGCCAGGATCAAAAAGTCCATGAAACTCACGCCGACATTCAGCTCCAACCGCATGCTCTGGGAATACGGCGAACGTTTCTATCTGCCGTCGGCTCACTGCTTCGAGAGCCTGACCGCGGAGCGGCTCCAGCGCGCCCGTAAGCTTGCGGAATGGAAAACGTTCATCCGCCAGCAATGGGGCGGCGTCCGCATCGAAAAGGCGGAAGCTCAGAGCCATGGAATCCGCCGCGTGGGCGAGGGTTTCGAGGTGCGCGCGGTCGTGCGTCTTGGGCCCATATCACCCGAAGACGTATACGTGGAGCTTTATTTCGGATCGCTCGACGCCCAGCGCCGGATCACCGCCGGCCAGGCCATCGCCATGCGCATGGAATCCGCCCTGGATGGCGGTATCTATCGATACTCGGGCGCCATTCCCTGCGATCTCACCGGCATGATCGGCTATTCGGTCCGCATGCGGCCCTGTCATCCCGACGCGAACAACCTGCTTTGCACCGGGCTCATGAACTGGTTGTAACCGTCGAGAATGCAGTGGGCAGCGGCAAGCTCCGCCCTCACCAATAGAAAAGGCGTTGCGAGCAACGGCAGATCCGCGCCCTGCGGATGAATGGATCGCGCGAGCGGCATGCTCCGCCTACTTGAACAGGTTGCGAAACAGTCCGAGACGCGAAAGATCGGCGTAGAAAATCACCAGGAGCATCAGAGCGAGAAGAAGAACAACACCGACGTTGGCGATCCAGATCTTCACCTTGAGACTCAGGTCGCGGCGGGCGATGGATTCGACGAGCAGAAGGAAGATGTGACCGCCGTCCAGCGGCACGAGAGGGACGAGATTGAGGATGCCGATGTTCAGACTGATGTATGCGAGAAAACCGAAGAACGGAATAGGGCCGTCCTTGGCCCTGGCGCCCGATTCCTTGGCGATTCCGATCGGGCCCGACATCGTCTTGACGGACAGGCGCCCCGTCACGAGGCGCCGGAGAACGTCGATGATCTGACTCGTCCACTCCCATGTTCTACGCAACGCCGCGCCGAAAGCGCCCGCCGGACCGTGCTTGCGCATGACGAGGCGTTCGCCCACGGAAACGCCGATCAAGCGGCGTCCGCCATCCATGCGCGGCGTGACCGAGACGCCGAGCATGCGATCGTCTCGATAGATGCGGAGCGTCACCACGCGCGACTCCGCTTTCTGGATCGCATCCGACACGCCCTGGGCGTTGAGAACGGGCCGATCATCGACGCTCAGGATCCCGTCGTTCAACAACAACCCGGCTTTTTCCGCCGGGGAGTCGCGATTCAACGCCTGGATGCGGACAAGCGGCGACACTCCGATTGTCCCGAGTTCCGCGCGTTCGCTCGTTTCGGGCTGGATCTTGTATATCCTTTCCCGCCCGTCCCGGCGGATGCGGTACTCGATCTCGCGTCCGGGCGAGAGCGAGGTCTGATAGATGACGTCCTGCCATGACACGGCTTTCTTTCCGTCGATGGCGACGATCTCATCGCCCGGCTGCAAACCCGCCACCGCCGCCGGCTGTTCGGGGTCTATGCCGCCGATCACGGGTTTGTCGAACAGGCTGGACGGTTCGCCGAATCCCACCATGTACAGCACCCACAAGACCGCCACGGTTAAAACGGCGTTCATCGCGGGCCCAGCGAGATACATGAGGAGCCTCTGCCAGCGCGGCCGCTTCATGAAGTCTTCGCCGTCGGCTTTTTCGCTCAACAAATCGTCGGGCTCGCCCTCGAGCTTCACATAACCGCCGAGCGGTATAAGCGAGAGACGGTAGTCCGTCTCACCCCACTTGAAGCCCAGGAGCCGCCGGCCGAAACCGAAAGAGAAGATGAAAACGCGCATGCCGAAGGCCTTGGCCGATAGAAAATGGCCGAGCTCATGCACGAAAATGATGAGCCCCAAAACGACGATGAACGCGCCGATGGTCGTGGGGAGGCTGGAGAATTGATTCATCACGTATAGATCCTCGTTGCGGTTATTTGTTTCATCCGCTCGCGCGCCCGCCGTCGCGCCCAGCGATCGGCATCCAAGACGTCCGCCAGATCGCCGAGTCCTCCGGACGAATGATCGTCCATGACCGCGGCGATCGTCTCGGCGATTCCAGGAAAGGAAAGACCGCCGTCGAGAAAGCAGGCGACGGCCTCCTCGTTGGCGGCGTTGAGCACGGCCGCCAGCGAACCTCCGCGATGCAAGGCCCGATACGCCAGAGATAGGCAGGGGAAACGTTCGTGATCCGGAACGTCGAAATCCAGCCGCATGGCCCTTGTGAAATCGAGCCCGGGTATCGCGGCTTCCCACCGCTCGGGGTAGGACAACGCATACTGGATCGGAAGGCGCATGTCGGTCACGCCGAGCTGCGCCAGTATCGTGCCGTCGATGAACTCGACCATGGAATGGACGATCGACTGCGGATGGATCACCACGCTCAAACGTTCGGCAGGGACGCCGAAGAGCCAGCGCGCCTCGATGACCTCAAGGCCCTTGTTCATGAGCGTCGCGGAATCGATCGTGATCTTCCGGCCCATGCTCCACGTGGGATGGTTGAGCGCTTCCTCGGGCGTCGCGCGCGCGAGTCTTTCGCGCTGGTGCGTGCGGAACGGGCCGCCGGAAGCCGTCAACACGAGACGCCGCACGGAGTCAGGCGCGCGTCCGTCCAGGCACTGGTGCAGCGCGCAGTGCTCGCTGTCGATTGGCAGCAGACGGCAGCCGCGCGCGGCGGCCTGGGTCACCATCAGCTCGCCCGCCATCACGAGCGTCTCCTTGTTGGCGAGAGCAATGTCCTTGCCCGCCTCGACGGCGCGATAGGTCGGCACCAGGCCGGCGGCTCCGACGACGGAGGCCACGACCAGCCGTGACGCCGAATGCGTCGACACCTCCGCCATTCCGTTCTCGCCGACGACGACCGGAGTGCTTGCGAGATCGACGAGGCGCGCGAGGCGCTCACGCGCGTCGCGGGTCGCCACCGAGACGATCCTTGGACGATAACGTGCGATCTGCTCGGCTAACCGCTCGACGTTCGACCCGGCGGCCAGGCCGATCACTTCGAAGCGGTCTCGAAAAGCGTCGACGATCCGAAGCACGTTGGCGCCGACGGAGCCCGTTGACCCGAGAATGGAGAGGCCCTTCATTGGAGATTCTCAAGCGAGCGGTCACGTCAAAACGGCCCCGCTTGGGGCCGCATCAGCGACAGCAGAGAAAATAATAGTAGAGCACGGGCGCGCCCAAGAGCAAGCTGTCGAGCCGATCGAGGACGCCGCCATGACCCGGGAACAGGCCGCCCGAGTCCTTGACGCCGGCCCAGCGCTTGAGCAGGCTCTCCGCGAGGTCGCCCGCCGCTCCTGTCAAAGCAACACCGATCCCGAGAAGCACGGCCGTCGCGGGAGCGATCGAAAGCGGCGACAGTTGAACGAAAACGAGGCACGCCAAGCCCCCGCCGGCGAGACCGCCCAGGCCCCCTTCGACGGTCTTGCCGGGCGAAACGGACGGAGCCAGCTTCGTGCGTCCAAACGCCCGTCCGATGAAATATGCGGCCGTGTCCGCCACCATGACCGTCGCAAGCAGCAACGCCAGCCGCCATGGTCCGTCCTCCTCCGGATCGATGACACGCAGCGCGGCGAGCGTGCCGCCAAGCGCGCCGAGATAGAAGGCGCCGAAGAGGGAAAGCGCCATGGCGGGCACCTTGTCGACAAAGTCGGCCTTTCGCAAGAAAAGCGCAATGAGGGCGGCCGCCATGACGAGCGGCCACGCGGGCGGGATGCAGAGCGCGGGATAAGCCGCGTCGACGAACAACGCAGCCGTCATAAGCGCCGCAATCCCGCCGAAAGGATCAAAGCCTTTTCGCTTGATGAGGCGGCGGTACTCCCACATTCCCGCCAATACGGCGGCGCCGATGACGGCCACCATCAGAGATGAAGGCCCCCGGAACAAAGCAAGCACAAGAAGGGGCAGCACGATGCCCGCCGTCGCAAGACGAAGCGCGAGATCGCGTCCGAACCCGGGTTTCAACTCGCGGTAATCCCGCCGTAGCGCCGCTCACGCTTCTGGTAATCGGCTACGGCCTGGAGCAGATGCCGCCTGCGAAAATCGGGCCACAGAACGTCGGTGATCCAGATTTCCGAATAGGCGATCTGCCAGAGGAGGAAGTTGCTCACCCGCATCTCGCCGCTCGTCCGTATGAGCAAATCAGGGTCCGGCTGGCCGGCCGTGTAGAGATGCGCCGCGATCGTTTGCTCGTCGATCGGAAAAGTTCTTCGCGAATCCAGGGCTTCCCGGATGATGCTCTGCACGGCGTCCACGATCTCCGTGCGTCCGCCGTAATTAAGAGCGATGTTGAAGATCAGGCCCGTGCACTTCGTCGTGCGCGCGATCGCCCGCTCCAACTCTTTCCGAACGTCCGCCGGCAGCTCATGCAACCTTCCAAGAACGCGCACGCGTATGCCGTTTTTCACGAGCGCGTCGAGCTCGGCGCGTATGTAACGTTTAAGGAGCCCCATGAGCGTCCGTACCTCGCTTTTGGGGCGCTTCCAGTTCTCGACCGAGAATGCATAGAGCGTGAGGATCTCGACGCCCAACCGCGCCGAGGTCTCGATCGCCTCGCGCACCGCGGTGATGGCGGCGCGGTGACCCTCGACACGGCGCTTGCGGCGAAGACGCGCCCAACGGCCGTTGCCGTCCATGATGATGGCCACGTGCCGGGGCAGGCGCGAATCGTCGATCGAGCGCGCGAGCGCGCGCTCCTCCGAGCCGCGTGGTATGACGTCGAGAAGCTCTTGAATTCCCATCGTCGGCGCAACGCCATTCTATCGTAGCGATCGGTTTTCGTCTTTCAACGGAGAATAATCGACACGGACGAGCGTCAGGCCACGGGCCGGCGCCGGAGACGGCCATGCCTTTCGATCCGCGCGCGCCAGGGCCAGGCGGAGATCCTCCGGCGATCGCCGCCCTAGTCCCGCGGCGATGATACCGCCCACGAGGCTGCGCGCCATCTTACGCAAGAAGCCGTCCGCCTCCACGTCCACGATCATCGACCGGCCCGCCTGTAGAGCCTCGATCGGCTCGAATCGCACATCACAGCTCCGCACGTGACGGACCGTCGTGCGCGTCGAACCGCCGGATGAAGCCAGCGACGCAAAGTCCTGACGACCGAGAAAAAGCGCCGCAGCGTCACGCACGCATTTCTCGTCGAGCGGCCCGACGACGTGCGCGCAGAACCTCCGCCGCGACGGCATCTGTATCGCTCCCATATCAAGGACATAACGGTACAGCTTGGCGACGGCGTCCCGACACGCGTCAAATCCGGGTTTTGCTCGTGACGCATCGAGCGCGCGCATGTCCGCCGGCAGCATGGCGTTCAACGCTTTTTTCAGATCGAAGGCGGCCCACTCGCGACTCAGCGCGAAGGAGACCACCTGTCCCGACGCGTGCACGCCGGCGTCTGTTCGTCCGGCGCCCTTGACACGCGGCGCATGGCCCCGATCAAGGCACGACAAGGCGCTCTCCAGAACGCCTTGCACGGTGCGAACGTCCGAAGACTGGAATTGAAAGCCGGCAAAGTCCGTGCCGTCATAAGCGATCATCAATTGATAGTGGAACACCTGATCCAGGCACCTCGAATTCCGCGAATCCAGACGCCGCCGACGAGGTCGGCGTATCGGACGAACCGCCAGTACCGGCGACAAGCTGCGTCCAGAGACCTGCCGGTCAAAGACTACGCGCCAAGCGCAGGCCGGGTCAAGATCACGCGCCTGCCCGCTTTCATGGTTCGCAGACGTATAAAGGAAGGCTATACTGCGACCGTGGCGCGTATCTCGGCCGTGCTGATCACGCTCAACGAAGAAGCGCGCGTTCGGGATGCGCTTGAAAGCGTGGCTTTCTGCGACGAGATTCTGGTAATGGACGCCGGATCCACCGATCGCACTCGTGAGATCGCCGCCGCGATGGGCGCGCATGTCGTGGTGAACTCGCCGTGGCCGGGCTTCGTCGCGCAACGCAACCTCGCCGTCAGCATCGCGCGCAATGAATGGATCCTGGCCCTTGACGCGGACGAGAGAATCACTTCCCCCCTGCGCGACGAGATCCTGAGTCTGGCCGAGCACGGTTTCAACCGCTCCGGCTATAGGATTCCGCGCGTCACCTGGCATCTCGGACGCTTCATCCGCGGGACCGACTGGTATCCCGATCCCCAGCTCCGTCTCTTCGATCGCCGCAAAGGGCGCTGGCGGGGCGGCCGAATCCACGAATCGGTTCTTGTCGACGGCGCGGTGGGCCGATTACGTCACGAGATCGAGCATTACCCCTATAGCGATATCAGCGATCATCTCAGGCGCATCGAGCGTTACACGACCTTGTGGACGGCGGGCGCCCGGGAGGCCGGCCGTCGCTCCCGCCTCGCCGATCTCCTCGTCGCGCCGGCATGGAGTTTCGCTCGTAATTACGCCATACGTGGCGGCTTCAAGCTGGGCACGGCGGGACTCATCATCTCACTGCTCAACGCTCATTACACTTTCCTGAAGTTTGCGAAGCTGTGGGAGCACGCGCGGCGACATGAGTCCGAAGAATGAGGATTCTGCACGTCGACGGCTCGAAATCCTGGCGCGGTGGACAGAACCAAGCGCTGATCACCGCCGCGGGCATGACGGCCCGCGGCCATGACGTGACGCTCGTCTGCCGGAGCGACGGCGCTCTATTCGAGAGAGCGCGCGCCGCCGGATTGTTCGTGAAGCCGGCCCCCTTTCATGGCGAGCTCGCGCCTGGGGCGATCCTCGACCTGATCAGAAACCTCCGTAACCTGCGCCCCGACATCGTGCAGGCGCACGACCCGCCGTCGCTGGCGGCGACGGCTTGGGCCGCCCGTCTCACCGGCTTCAAACGGATCATCGCCACGCGTCGCGTCGATTTCCCCTTCCGGTCCGCATTATCCCGCTGGAAATTCTCGTCAAGCGCGCGCGTGATCGCCGTTAGCCACGCGATCGCCGACGTCCTGAAACGCAACGGGGTGCCTGAAAAGCGGATTCGCGTGGTGTACGAGGGCGTGCCCGGCCGCCCAGCCTTGCCCGGCGGAGACGAGGCGCTCCGTGAACTAGGCGTCCCTGACGGAGCTCCCGTAGTGGGCAACGTGGCCGCGCTCACGGACCACAAAGATCACGATACACTCTTGGAGGCGGCCGCCAGGGTACTGAAACAGGTTCCCCACGCCCGTTTCGTCGTTCTGGGGGAAGGCGAGCGACGATCACATCTCGAGCGGCGAATCCTCGAGTTGGGGCTGGTGGGACGCTTCATCCTGGCGGGATTCCGAGCGGATGTCGATTGCTTCTGGCCGCGTTTTTCCATCTTCTGTCTTTCCTCGCACATGGAGGGGCTGGGAACGAGCGTGCTGGACGCGATGGCGTTCGGGCTGCCCGTCGTGGCCACCGAGGCGGGCGGAATCCCAGAAGCCGTTCTCGACGGCGTGACGGGTCGTGTCGTTGCGGCGCGGCGGCCGGATGTCCTGGCCAACGCGCTTACTGAGTTGCTCGTCCGGCCGGAAAGATGCGAGGAGTTCGGCCGCGCGGCGCGCCGGCGATACGAACGACGATTCACGGACGCGCGAATGATCGATGAGACGTTGCGCATATATGAGGAGCTAATGTGAGAATTCGGGCCATCCTCAATCCGAGGGCCGGACTGGCGGCTTCACGCGCCCTCACGGCGATTGAGCGACGACGGCATCACTGGAACCACATCGAAATCGCGACGACGCGCGGAACGGGTCATGCCCGTGAGTTGGCGCAAGAGGCCGCGGAGCGCGGCGATTCGATGATCCTGGCTGTGGGCGGCGACGGAACGGCCAACGAGGTCGCCTGGGGCGTGCTCGGAAGCGAGACAGCGCTCGGTCTGGTTCCGGCCGGTTCGGGAAACGGTTTGGCGAGAACGCTGGGCCTGTCACGCAATCCGGAGCGCGCCCTGGTCCAGATCGAGACGGGGGTTCGCAAGAGAATGGACGTCGGGCTCGTCAATGAACGCCCCTTTCTCAACGTTGCCGGCGCCGGATTCGACGCCGTCGTGGCGGAAACCTTTCAGCAATGGGGCGTGAACGGCGGACGGCGTGGCATCCTGCCGTACGTCGTGTTCTGCCTCAAGCATGCCTTTGAATATGGAGAGAGATATCGCAGGCTCGAGGTGGCCGGCGAGACGATTGAAGGACCGACATTCATCGTCGCTTTCGCCAACGGCCGTCAATACGGTGGCGGAGCGATCATCGCGCCACGCGCCTATCTTGATGACGGCGTGATCGAGGCCGTGCACATCGCACGAGTCTCGCACGCGCAAGCCCTGGCCAACGTGCACCGGCTCTTTCTGGGCACAATCGAGGGCTTCGGAAGCTATCGCTCATGGAGCGGGAGCAGCGCCGTTCTTGACAGCTCCGAACCCGTCCCACATCATCGAGACGGCGAGCCGGAAGCGGCACATTCACATCTCGAAATCCGCGTTGAGCCTCGCGCGCTCGAGGTCGTCGTTCCTCGTCGTACCGTGGAAGGTCCCCATAGCCCTTTTCTGACCACGGATTCCTGATTCATCCGGTCGCACGCCAGGCTTGTTCGATGCGCGCGTCGTAAGTACGGCTATTCCGTCGGCGCAACTGCCGGCGTTTTACGCGCGAGCGCCGCAACGACCCCCTCCATGAAACGCACGTCCTGTGAGGAGAATGCGTCCCGCAACTCGCTATAGATTTCAACAATGGCCCACAATCCCGCCTCGGTGCGAACAGGAGCGACCATCACGCTACCTTTGGAGAGTCCGACGCCCGCCCAGGCAGTCTCTCCCGCTACATCGCTTACGATCGATGGATGGTTTCCTTGAGCTGCTGCGGCCAGCGGGCCTCCGCCGGACCACACCCGTTCCGGTCCGCCGGGTCTTTCGAACGAAACATGGACGACCAGATCTTCTCCGTCGGCCACATAAATGGTCACTCCCGAGAATCGCGCGAACTTCTTTTTGAGAATCTCGGCCGTCAGGGTCAGCGCCTCCTCGAAGGAGGGCGCTTTCTTGATCGCCTCATCGAGATCGCTCAAGACATGCTGCCGCCTCTGGGCCGAATGCCGAGCCAGGTCACGTTTCCAGGGCTTGTCTTCTAACCTCTCGGACGTCATATTCAAATCAAATCGCTCCTTTCATAGCGTTTTTTCTGTTTACGTTTTTATTTTTCGCCGCGTATTGGCGTCGGTTCATGCCCAGGCACGCCCTCCATCCGCGCAAAGCACGTCTCCCGTCGTGTACTCCGCATCAATGATCAGAAAGAGCGCGGCCTTGACGATTTCCGCGTGAGTGCCGAAGCGACGTAACGGCGTGCGACGCGCGAGGTCTTCCTCCGCTCCAGGCAAGTCGAGAATGCCGGGCGCGATGGCGTTCACTCGGATCCTCGGCGCCAGAGCCAGAGCCAGGCAGCGCGTGGCCATGATCAGCGCGGCCTTGGAGGCGCAGTACGGAAGATAGTTCTTCCATGGTCGCAGCCCGCCGAGGCTGGCGATGTTCACAATCGAACCGCCGGCTCGTTCCAGCATGTGGACGACCGCCGCGCGTGACGCCATGACCGCCGCTTTTACGTTCACGTCGAAAGCCTCGTCCAGGGCCTCTTCGGTCAGTTCCTCGATCGAGGCTTCCCGAAAGACGCCGATATTGTTGACTAGTATGTCCAATCCGCCGAGACTCGCCGCGGCCTCATCAACGAATGCGGCCATCTCTCCCGGAATCCGAGCATCGGCAGGCACGACCAAGACACGACTCCCGCGCTCAAGCAACGTGCGCGCCTCTTTTTCCGCCTCGCTCCGGCTCTCGCGATAGCAGAAAGCGACATCGGCCCCCTCCTCTGCCAGCGCCCGCACCAGAGCGCGACCAAGGCCGCGCCCTCCCCCGGTGACGGCCGCGATCTTTCCAACAAGACGGGGAGTGGGCATGTGGCAAAGCGGAATCGCCGGAGCCGGAGAATTATAGCAGTATTCCGCAGGCTCGGAGCGAAGAGCACATGGCGTCCATTAATTCCCGCGAAGATATTCGAAAATTTGATGTTCTGACGTGTCATTTAGGATCGAGCGTTCGACTCCGACCACGACCCCCCTGGGCGTCACGCGGCGCCACTTGACGCGGCCATCGAGCGTCAGAGTCTCGCCGAAAACCTCGACATGCACACGTATGGGATCGCCAGGCGTCGGTTTGAGGCCTGGCTCGATGGATTCGATCTGGCAGCCACGACGGCTGTAATCCACGAGAAATCCACTCATGGCCGAACGGGACCCATATAACGGCATTTCGATACGCGCGACAAGGCGTCTCCGGGGCTCGTGACGACGCTCGACGCTGAAGATCTCCGCGCGAGCCAGAAGACCCAGGACTCGCTCGCAAACACCAAGAAGATCCGCCGTCCGGATCGGCCGGACGAGAAAGGCAACCACGCAGCTCCGCAGCGGACCCCTGCGCGCGCTCTCCCCACGTTCGCTCAAGAGAACGATCGGCGGCACGTCCTCCATCGTCCGGAGACGCTCAACGATCGTCCAGCCGTCCATGTTTTGCATTCCCATCTCGAGAAGGATCAGCTCAGGGGAATGCCGTTCGACAGCCTCGATCGCTCGCGACCCCCCAACCGCCTCGACGAGATAACCGGCTTCACGCAGCATGGAGGCAATCGCGATACGCTCGTCCTCACGATCATCGATCACGAGAACTCGCGCGCCTGGCATAAAGCTTTTCCTCCATGGGCCTGAGATCAGACCGGAGACGACTCATCAGTTCAAAAATTCTAGACACCTCTCGAACGGTTCTCAAGGACGATCCTTAAGGTAAAACATGAGCCCCGCAGCCTATCTCTCCATCAATCAAAGAAAATACCCCTTGACAGACACGCGCGGAAGGGCTCAAAATCCCATATTGGACTAAGCCGCTTCGCGGCAACAACGCATTATCTTGATTGAGGCTTCTTCGAGTCCCGCCATTGGCTTCGCGCCGGTAGCAG
>JAFGSN010000123.1 GCA_016934575.1 Vicinamibacteria bacterium | reverse complement strand
GTGGCCGAGCATCTCCTGGATGAAGCGCACGTCGGCGCCGCCTTCGAGCATGAGCGTGGCCATCGTGTGCCGGAAGAGATAGCACGCGCCGCGCTTCCCGATGGCGGCCTTGTCCACGTACTCGCGCACGAGCTGCGTCAGGCGGTTGGGCGTGAAACTCTCGCCCAGGTGAGTCAAGAAGAGGAAACCCTCGTCCGGCTCGACGACGAGTGACGGCCGCACTTCGATCACGTCAATCCAAACAAGCGCGCGCTCGCCGATCGGAACCAGGCGGTCCTTCTTGCCCTTGCCCTGGCGCACGACGAATGTAGAGGTGTTGCGGCGTCTATCGTCCTCGATATCCCAGCTCAACGGCGCTCTATACCTTGCTGGAGTCTCTCTACGAACGAGTCAAGAGCCTTTGGAAAGACGTCTTCGAGCAGCGTTATGGGTTCTGTCACTCGTTCGTGGAGCAGGCCGTCTTCCGCTACTTGGACTGCGGCATCTTCGAGCGGGGCTTCGCGCGCGTTCGCTGCCGGCGCTGCGCGAGTGAATACCCGCGAGCAGAGCGAGCGGCCCGAGAAGGAGTAGCCACATGCTCACCGACAGGCCGTACCGCTCCGCAATCACTCCAAGCGATATGGGCACGAGCTCGCCAGCGAGGCAGGACAGGTTGAAGAGCGCCCCGGCTGTTCCGCTTCGACCCGGAACGGCTGCGTAGACCTGCGCCTGCAAGATGGCGTACTACCCGGAATTGCCGATTCGATGCAGCGCCAGGGTCGCGTCCAGAGTTTTCCATCGCGCGACTGAGAAGCTCCTGAAGCACTTCCGCCGAGGTCTCTTCGCTCTTTTACCATCGCCGCGTGGCAGAAGGAGCATGATCGCGCGGCGGATGCGCGCCGCCAACGGCAACGGCATACATGATCACGTCATCCCTTGAGTGGAAGCTTCACCGTGAATCGGCTGCCCGCATCCCGTTTGCTTTCGGCCGAGATGGTCCCGCCATGCGCGTCGACAATGGCCTTGCAGATGGCCAGTCCAAGCCCCGTGCGACCTTGGGCGCCCGAGCGGGAACGATCGACGCGATAGAACCGCTCGAAGATGTGCGGGAGATCGGCCTCGTCTATGCCCGCGCCCGTATCCGCCACGGTGAACGTCGCCCGGTTTCTCTCGCCATGAACACGAATCTCCACTTCCCCTCCCGGCCGGTTGAAGTCTATGGCGTTCGTCAGGAGATTCATCATCACCTGCGCTATACGCTTGGAGTCCCCCGCACACGGCGTCGCCGGAAGATCCGACCGCAGGACGAGACCGCGCGCCTCTCCCAAGGGCCGCACCATCTCCAGGCATTCCCGCCCCACGGCCGCGAGATCGAAACGATCGAGCCGCATCGGCTCCTCGCCCGCGTCCAGGCATGCCAAATCGAGTAGCGAGTCGGTGAGGCCGCGCATGTGCCGCGCGGCGCGTTCGCAGGCTTCGAGCGCCCGTCGATACTCGCTCGCGTCGCGTTCCCTGGAGAGCGCCGTCTGGGTCTGCGCCAGGATCACCGCCAACGGCGTGCGCAGCTCATGGGAAGCGTCCGACGTAAACTTGGCCTGCTGCGAAAACGCCGCATCGAGTCGCGCGAACGTCGCGTTGAGGACGCCGGCCAGGCGGCCCAGCTCGTTCTCGGCGCCGGCGACGCTGATGCGCTGCGACAGATCACCCGCCGCGATCCTGGCGGCGGTGGAGCTGATGTCGTCGATGGGACGAATGGCGCGATTCGCCAGCCAGAACCCTCCCAGAAGGCCGAACAACAGAACGCCTCCGCCTGCCGCCGACAGACCGTACGCCAGGCGGCGCATTGTCGCCCTTTCCGACTCGATGGAACGACCGATGAGCAGACGGACGCCGTCGGGAAAACACTGGTAAACCTCGCGCAGGCCGCCGCGCGACCTCGAACGAAACGCGAACAGCCGCCCTGCTCCAAAGACAGGAGGCTCGCCGATGAAGTCGGGCTTGCCGGGCGGCGGTCGATCACGCCAACGCGACGCTTCGTGTTGAGGCGCGGGGACGTCGTCAGGCAGAGAAGAAGAAGACGCCGTCAGGCTCCCCTCGCCGTCCCACATCGCGAAGTAGTATGCGCTATTCGCGGCTTGAAAACCGCTTTCCGCGCGCCGTATGGCGTCCGTCAGTCGGGATCGAAGCGCCCGCGGGTCAGGCAGAACTCGGTCCGGAAGACCCGTGCGCGTCCGCGGCCGGAAAACGCCGACCAGATGGCGCTCGAGATCCTGATCAATTCTTCGCAACTGACCCTGCCATGCGACCTGATACGCGGTCGCGCCGAAGCCCGCGAGAACCAGCACGAGAATGACGCCGTGCCAGACCTGTAGCCGCCAGCGGATGGAACCCAGAATCATGTCCGCCGCTCGATACAGTAGCCGTGACCGCGACGAGTGCTGATGAATCCGCAGCCCAGCTTTTTGCGAATGTTTGAAACGTGCACGTCGAGCAGGTTCGAGAGACTGTCTTCGTTCTCGTCGAAGAGATGCTCATAGAGCGTCGTGCGCGAAACCACCGTCCCGCGGTGAAGAGCGAGAAACTCGACCATCGAGTACTCACGAGGCGTCAGCTTGATTTCCTGGCCGCCGCGAGAGACCGTTCTCCCGGCCATGTCGATGACGACGTCCCCGATTTCCATTCGGGATCGAACCTCGCTGGCGGAGCGCCGAATAAGCGCGCGGATCCGCGCCAGCAACTCCGACAGATCAAAGGGCTTCACGAGGTAGTCGTCCGCTCCGGAATCGAGACCCTGGACGCGGTCTCTGACGGCGCCGCGGGCGGTCAGCATCAGAACCGGCGTTTTCTTGGTCGGCCGAAGTCGGCCGAGCAGCTCCCACCCGTCGATCAGCGGCAGCATGACGTCGAGGACGATCGCATCGTAGTCCGCGTTCTCGGCCTTGAAGAGTCCGTCTTCTCCGTCTGAAGCGCCGTCCACGGCGTACCCGTCCTCCCGCAGAGCCTGCACCAGGCTCTCCAGCAGATCCGGCTCGTCCTCGACGACCAACAGTCTCATAATGACGAGTATCGCCCCGGCTTCGAGCGAATCGACTCGACCTGAATGAATAGTAAGCCATATCGATCCTGTAGATTGCATGAAGGCGTCGTCTTCTCGACGAGCGGCGTTTCCATCCATGCCGCCATAATAAGGACCCTGCCCGGACGGGAACGGCTCGCTCTGGATCGCCAATTGAACAGCCGGGCGGGGGTGGATTCTTAATAGCGTAAGGGTTGCTTGCCGGTCGGCTGCCCGATGCAAGGCGCTCATATCGGACTGAATACGGGTTGCGGCCGTGAGCGCGGGCTCGACGGATATAATGCTGTCGCGGTCTGTCAGAATCGAATGAAAGGAAGACATTGGCAAAGATCTCTCACTCACTGCGTTTTTTACCGCCACCGACACACAACTCGCCATTGCGAGAGCGGTTTGAAGGTCAGCGCCCGAAGCGACCCGCCCGGCCGCGATGGGCCTCGATCGTCCTGAGCGAGCCGATATCGAATAGGCAAACGAAGGATCCATCAATGACCGCTTCGACCGATCTGGATCTTGGCGGGCGCGCATTGACGCACTGGCGGTTCTTACGGCATATGGCCGCCGCCTGGGTCGGTCTGTTGCTTGTGTTGGCATGGACCACGCCTTGCCGCGCCGAGGCCGGCGGCGCGACCGTCGTCGTGCGCGTGACTGATCCGACAGGCGCGGTGGCGCCCGGGGCCACGGTTGCGGCGATGGATGAAGCGCGGGCCGGCCATTCATTAGTGACCGCTCGGTCGGATTCGAAGGGGATCGCGGTGTTGGCCAATGTGCCCGTGGGCTGGACAAGACTGCGCGTTTCTTGCCAAGACTTCAGTACATGGGAGAAACGGCGGCTCGTCGTGGCAGGCGAGCTGATCATCGTGCATGCGAATATTGATCAGTATGGGGACGACGTCATCGTATTGGCCGGACGTTTCGGCGGGCGCTGTTTCTGGGACGTCCGAGGCCGGTTCGATAACGCCTTGCAGACAATCATGCCCGATTCAGGAAGCATCTGGTCCCTTCTCGAAACAGCCGAGCCCGCCGCAATCGTGGATCGTATCGACGGCGCCGGCCTGTATCTCGGCGAGCCAGGGCGCTTCTCGATGCGCGGCGCCTCGTGGACGCAGAACAACATCGTGCTCGACGGGCTCGACATCACGGACGGCTTGCGAGGCGGAACGCCGCTGGCCTATCCCGGCGTCGATACGCTCGACGCGATCGACGTGACGTCCGCGCTCGCGCCGGTCGAGTACGCCGCGCCGGGCGTGACGATGGCGCTCACGCCGCGCGCGCCTTCTCGAGAGTGGCGCGGTCAGGCTCAAGCGTACTGGACGTCGTCGGGAGCGCAGTCGAAACCGAGAGCCGGCGACGCGCCCTCGATCGCACGTTTTGGTTCGCTGGCGGACACGAGCTTCTTGGTGAGCGGCCCGATCCATAAGCGCTTGCGAGTATTGATATCGGGCCGCGCGGCGCGCGTACGGCGTTTCGAGCGCGACCGTCCTGAAGAGCTGAAGACGCAACTCGCCTCCTTCTTCGGCCATCTGGCCTACCAGGCCAGTGAGCGGAGCATCCTGCGTCTCGTGACGTCCATTCAAGCTCTGGAAAAGCCCTTTTCCGGCCGGGCGCGCTTCTCGGACTCGTCGGTTGCCGAGCGCGACCACTTCATCGGCGCGCAGCTACGCTGGGAGCGCGTGGGCGAGCGGCGAACATGGTCGGCGTTCGCTGGATTCCAAGAAGGTCTGTTCCGGGCGCGGACGGAAGGACGCGTCGCCGATCGGCCGATCGACCGCTTGCTGGACGGTCCCGTGACGGAGCTGGTGCTCCCGGGTCGCAGCCGCCGCGGCGCATGGAGCGCCGGATCCAGCTTGGGTTTGGGAGCATCACGCGTGCTGGGCGTGTGGCACGCGCTGCGTTTCGGCGTGACGGCGGGCGGGTCGGCGGCGGCCGATCGTCCCGATTCGAGCGGAGTGACGGCCGAGTTGGTGAACGGTCTGCCGGCGCGCGTATGGGACTACGGTTATGCTGGACCCGTCTCGCGGCGGAGCACTTTCGACCTCGGCGTGTACGCCGCCGATCGTTTGATCTTCCGCGACCGCCTGTTCGTGGAAGCCGGCGCGCGTCTGGACGCAACGAACGGCGCTGCGCTTGGAGCGCCGCAGGGTATCGCGTGGAGCGCGATCTCGCCGCGCGTCTCGGCGCGTCTACGGCTCGCGGATTTCGGGCGCATCTCGCTTCTCGGCGGCTATGCGCGATATCGGCATCGCCTGCTTCTTGATGCACTGGCTTTCGGCGATCCGGCGGGCGCGCAAGGCTCGGTCTATCTCTGGAACGATCGGAACGGCGACCGTCTCTACGACGCCGCCGAGCGCGGCGTGCTCGTTGCTCGCGTTGGCCCGGGATCGTCGGACGGAGAGACCGCGACGATCGATCCGCGGCTCAAGCCGCCGCGCACGCGCGAGATCGTCGCGGGAGTCGAGGCGCGGCCGGGGCGAGGCTGGACGTTCCGACTGACGGGCTTTGATCGGCGCGAGACGGATCTCATCGAGTCGGTGAACGTCGGAGCGCCGCCTTCGGCGTACGACGTGATCTACATTCCGGATCCTGCCGGCGATCTGCTGGGCGCCCAGGACGACCAGCTCCTGCCGATCCATGCGCGGAAGCCGGAGAGCTTCGGCATGGATCGCTATGTTCTGACAAATCCGGCGGACCACGCCGCCGAGCACCAAGGGATCGAGCTCCGATTGGAAAAGCGCTTCGGCGAGCGCCTTCGGATCCTCGCAGGCGCCATGGCCTATCGGACCGACGCGTCCGGAGGCAACCGCGGCTTCCGGATATTTGAAAACGATCACGGCATGATCGGAGAGCTTTACGACAACCCGAACGCCGACACGCACTCTCTCGGGCGCGGCTTCTTCGATCGCGCGTACGCGATCAAGATGTCCATGAGCTGCCGTGCTCCTGGAGACGTGACGATCGCCACGGTCGCGCGCTACCACGACGGGCAGCCGTTCGCGCGGTATGTTGTCGTGGAAAACCTGCCGCAGGGCGTGGAAGCGATCCCCGCAGTGCCGCGCGGCCAGATTGGACGTTCTGAAGCCATGGACGATCAAGGGCGTTACATCGTGCCGTCCGGTCACCGTTTCACGTACACGCTGACTTGGGACGCGCGCATCGAGAAGGGCCTCCGCGTCGGATCACGCCGCGTGGCGCTCTCGGTCGAGGCGTTCAACCTTCTAAACACGCGCCACGAAGTCGAGGAAGACATCGTCAGCGGCGCCGGGTTTCGCACACCGACGGCGATCCAGCCTCCACGATCGTTCCGTTTCGGACTGCGCTACGCGTTCTGAAAAAAGCAATCAAGGACGCACGACCATGCGCATCCTGCCCGACTTGACAAGAGACACAAATGCCGCCGTCCGCGATTCGATGTTTCGATGGAAGAAGGGAAATCATGCCGATTGCTATCTGGTTCGCTGAAACGCGGCCACGTTTCTTGATGCTGAGCGTGGTCCTGGCCTGGCTCGGCGGCGCGATCGCCGCGACGAGCGGCGAGTTTCACTGGGGTCATACGCTCCTGGCCGCAACCGGCCTTCTGCTGCTTCACGTCAGCGTGAACACGCGCAACGACCACGAAGATTTTGAAAGCGGACTCGATCTCAGAACGACACGTACGCCCTTCTCGGGCGGCAGCGGCATCCTCCCTCAGGGACGCATGACTCCCCGGCAGGTCCGGATGCTGGCGCTCGGCGCGTTCGCCCTCGCCGTTCCCATCGGCGCGTATCTCACCTGGATCAGAGGCATTGAGCTTGTTCCGCTGCTCTTATTCGGCGCCCTGGCCGTGCTCTTCTACACTTCGAGGATTCAGAAGATCGGTTTCGGCCTCCCCGAGCTGACGGCCGGTCTCGGTCTGGGCGCACTGCCCGTGCTCGGCATCACGTTCGTCAATCTTGGATCGTATGATCCGCGCGCGATCTTCGCCTCGATTCCATCGGGCTTCCTCGTTCTGAACCTACTGCTCATGAACGAGTTCCCCGACCGCGAGGCCGACGCCTCGATCGGCCGGCGCACGCTTCCGATTCAGCTTGGCTGGCGAGGCGCCGCGATCGTGTACACGACGGTTCTCTCAGCGACCTATCTCTGGATCGGAGCCGGCGTGTTTCTCGGCCTGCTCTCGCCCTGGACCCTGCTTGCGCTCGCGACACTGCCGGCCGCGGCTCTGGCCGTCTCCGGACTCTTCGGGCCGCGTGATCTGCCGCGCCTCAACCGATCGATGGGAGCGAACGTCATCGTCGTCCTGGGCACGCAGTTCTTGATGGCGGCCGGGCTTGTCATCAGCATCTGGATGTGACGCGCCGAAGGCGTCGATCACGTGACCCACGTAGAACCCGCAACGCGGGCGACAAAGACCGCGTTGACGCGCCAGCGTTCCGTCCAGGATGTCGCCGAACCAGTTCAGAACGAGCGCAAGACTCACGAAATTAAGGGCATTCGCCGTCGTGATATCCGAGAAATTTGAGGTTCAGGCAGCGCTCTCGTGTCAACGCTTGCGAGTCGGCGGAATCCGTTTCGCCCGCGGGCTTGAGACGGAACAGCCAGGCCAGCAAGGACTGACGATAGTATGCGCACAGGATCGGTCGGGCGGCGCAAAGATTCCGGCGCTCATGAGGATCCTCTTCGAGATCGTAGAGCTCACCGCGACCGGACCGGGAATCATAGACGAACTTGCCGTAATGATCCTGCAAGCCATATACGGGTTGGCTCCAGACGGTGCGCGTCAGAACGGCCGGTTTGCCCGGAGCGCCATCGATGACGGACAAAAGGCTGCGGCCTTCGAAGCTGTCTCCAACCGAGCCCGTGGACAGGCCGAACAACTCCGCAATCGTGGGCGCCACGTCCAGCAAATCCACCAATGCACGCACCCTCGATCCGCCTTTGAGCCCGGGGATTCGCATGATCAATGGAATGCGCGCGCTTTCTTCACGGACCTGAGCGTTGTGCCCGATGTGCCCGGAATCGAGAAGCTGCTCTCCGTGATCGGCGATCAGAATCAGCGCCGTGCTGTCCCACAAACCATGGCGTTCGAGCGCCTGACGTATCTTGCCGACCTCGGCGTCGGCGTAAGCGAGGTTTCCGTCATACAGCCGAACGAGATGCGCGATCTGATCGGCCGTTGGCTTGATCTCTCCGTGGTTGACTCTCTTGTACCAGTGCGGCTCCTTTCTCTCCGCGGCCCCCAACGGAGCGTCGGGTCCGAACCGCGTATTGAATGGCGCCGGAGGATCATAGGGAAAATGAGGCTCCCTGAAGTGAAGATAAGCGAAGAAACGATCGTTTCCACGTTCCGTCAGCCAGCGTTCCCAGGCGCGCGTCATATCTTCCGCGCGGCTCGGCTCCTGATCGTCGCCGAGGATCTCGCTGAACCGGGAAAATCCACGGTCGAGTCCCTTGTCGCTTCCGGCCATCGCGTTGGCGGTGATCCCGACAGTCCGGATGCCCCGCGCCTCGAGCTGCTCGGGCAACGTGATCCGATCCGAAGACAAGCCGGCAGTGAAGCTCTCGCCGGCGTGAAACCTGTCGGGGTACTGTGAGGTCCACAGGGCCGACATGGCGCCCAAGGTATACACGGCCGGCGTATACGCCCTGTCGAAGACGACGCTTTCGGACGCGATTCGATCGATCTCGGGCGTTGTGGCGCGCTCGTAACCGTAACATCCGATGTGATCCGCGCGAGCGGCGTCAAGCACGATGAGCATGACATTGATGTCGTTGGGCGTCGACCACGCCGGGGAGCTCTTCTCGGCGGCCCGCGTAAAACCCCAGGTCGCCTCAGGAGGCGCGCTCGTGCCCAGGACACGGGGATTGATCCAGGAAACGGAACCGGCCATGCCGCTTTCACCTTGATCCACGCATAGAGAAAGCTGCACGACCTCGCCAGTCCGCCCCGGCATGTCCAGCACGACTTCGGAGGCGGCCTTGGCGGCCCGCGAGAGCGGCATGGACCAGAGATCGCGCTCCGTCCCATCAGGCCGCGCGAGCAAAACGCGAAGCTCGACGTCGCCGGATGAAGCGCGCGCGGCCGGTTTCGCTCCGACCGAAAACCGCAACTCGGCTCGCGAAGGCAAACGAAACGCGTAAGACAACCGGCTTTCGCTGATCTGAATGATGCGCGCCTCATCTCCATCGACTTGCCGAGCGAGCGGATCCATGTCCAGGGGCGCTTCATTCGCGCCCCACAAGACACAGGAGTGCATCCGCCCCGCCCATTGTCGGCGAAGTCCTTTGACCGGCCGTTCATCGGCAGATACGAACTGCATCCGATTTTCTCCGACTTTCTGCATCCGCGCGGGCAAGGGAATCAGATAAAGACGAGGTCCATCCTCGGGAGTCAAGGCGGCCACT
>JAFGSN010000018.1 GCA_016934575.1 Vicinamibacteria bacterium | reverse complement strand
TCGTGCTGGACGGACTCACGCTGCGCGTTCCGCTGAGGGAAACGCTGCCGATGCCATGGTCGATCTCCACGGAAGTGGCGTCAACGACATCCCAACTCAGCGTGGACGAGCCGCCGGCATCGATCGTCAGCGGGTCGGCGACGAACTCGCGGATCACCGGAACGACGTCGTCGGGCGGTTCCGGGGTCGGGGTAGGAGTCGGCGTTGGAGTTGGCGTAGGCGTTGGCGTAGGCGTTGGCGTAGGCATGATCGGTGGTCCGGTCAGCTCACCCTGTTCACAGGCCGTCAGGAGCGCGGTCGCCAGAATCGCCGTGAGAAACAACCAGCCCACATTTTGGAACGCTCCGATTCCGCGTGAGTTTCGCATCGATTTCGTCGGCATTGTCTTACGTCTCCTTCTGTCCTGCTCCGCGTCTTTCACATCGGAGCATCTCGATCTCGTTCGCTCGACTGGCAGCTTCGACTGCCTTCGAATCTACAACGGCTAGACGTCAGCGGCACATTTTCCGTTCGTGCGCATCGTCACTCCCACTGCCAACTGCTTCGTATTGTGATCGAAATCATAAAACGACGATCGAGATTTGTCGATATCCGGCCACGTTTGACGCTCGTCGCTCATAACGATTCGTTGTCTCGACGCTTGACGGCCCTCTTCGACCGTCCTAGTCTAGTGTCCCATCTCGAAAATGCCTTGAGCGGCGAGAGGAAACGAGGATACTAGTGAGCGGAAAAACAACGCGTATCTCCCGGCTCTTCAACTCGACGACCGGGCGTTCGGTCATAATCCCGGTCGACCACGGCGTCGCCATGGGAGCGCTCCAGGGGCTCCAGGACCCTCACGACGTCCTGGCCCGCCTTGTGGCGTTGCGCATTGACGGCACGTTGCTCACTCCGGGACTGTGGAAGGTCGTGAGCGGCCTTTTCGAGCGCCGCGATGCGCCCGCGCGCGTTCTCACCGCCGATCTCCCGCTTTTCTCCACGCTCCCGGGCGAGCCCGCGGACGTCTCGGAGGACGACGTTCTCGTGAGCGTGGATTTCGCGCTGCGCCACGCCTTTGACGCGATCAAAATCCTGCTCGTCTGGGGTCTCGAGCGCGACAAGCAAATGGCCAACCTGAAGATGGTCGGGCGCCTGGCCGATGAATGCGATCGCTGGAGCCTGCCCCTCATGGTCGAGCCGGTCTTGTGGGGAATGAACGTGCCAAAGGAGCGCAAGAACGACTCGAAGCTGATGGAAAACGCCGCGCGCATCGCTCTGGAACTGGGCGCGGACATCCTCAAAATCCCATATACGGGCGAGGTCGAGCCGTTCAGCGCGATGGTCCGGCGATTACGCGTCCCGGTTCTCGTTCTTGGCGGCCCGAAGATGAGCGGCATACGCGACGTCTTTCAGGTGGCTCGCGATTCGCTGGTCGCGGGCGCGCGCGGAATCGTCTTCGGACGTAACGTCTGGCAGCACCCCGCGATGGAAAGCGTCGTGCGGGGCCTCATCGACATCGTGCACGGAAACATGGACGTCGAGACGGCGCTCGCCAATCGCGCCCTCAACGACTGAGCCTGTCGAAACCGCCTCGTCTTGACGATGACGCACGTGGCGGATGAGGCGTCCAGTCGTTCGTAAAAGATAAGATTCCGTCGCGCGGGTCAATCGGGCGCTGGATTGCGCCTGCCCGAAACTAAGACGGCCACAGAGGGCCGCCCCTATAATGATGACGATAGCAGGGGCCTGCCCCTATGCGCTACGCGCCCGTGTACGCCTCGTCCTGCTCGATGGCCGTGAGCACCCAGCCGAACGCGCCGGTCGTAATGACGCTGCCGCAGTACTCGCACTCGCCGGCCATGCTGATGGTCAATGGCGCGCCGCAGTTGGGGCAATGCTCGGCGTCTTGTTCCTTTCGATCCTTCGGATCGAAGCCCGCGCTGCGTATAAACGTCCAGTACTCCGAGAACTCCCGCGGCCGTGACTTCGATCCCGCCGCCACGCGTCCGTCGCGCTGAACCGTATATTCCAGCCCTCTTGCATGGACTCGAATCGTGACCGCGTCGTAATAGCGATCGCTCTCGACACGGACGATCCGCGTTCTCAGGATCTCGGGGCGATCGAGCCGATTGACGAGGCCCTTGCTCTGGAGATTGACGAGGAAGAAGCGGTGCGTGTGAAACAGCGCGTCGCTCTCGAACGGCCGCGCTTCCTTCCAGCTCTTTTGACTCCACGCCTCCTGAAGCCGCATGAATATCGAGCGCGCATGCCGTTCGAGCTTCTCCCAATCGAATCCGGGATGATGCTCTTCGAATCGTAGCCGAGACTCTTCCAGGTCCGGCGCGACGACGTCGGGCAGATGCGTGCCCTCCTCGACGCCTCCGCGCAAGCTCACGTTGTAATCGCTCCGGGGCTGCTTGAAAAGCGTCGAAATCGTCACGACGCCCCATGAAAATCGGCCTGGGTCCACGATCAGACCGCAGTGAGCGCAAGTGTTGGCCTCGGAGACGTCGACCGCCGCGCCGCAGCCCGGGCACCCGAGGTCCCGCGCCCCTTGCGGGTCCGGCGAGCGAGCTTCAGACCCGCGCTCGAGCAGCCACGAATCGCGGGCAACATAATGAAGAGGCGGCGCTTGGGCGCTCATCCGCAGGCCGAAGTTGTAATCGAAAACCACGGTCAATCGTTGGACGCCGGATGGATCGACAGCGAGATTCTGCATTGTCATCGACCCGACCAGGACTTCTTCGATCCGATGGCCCCGCGACTCCAACAGCCGCTTCCGAGCAACGAGATGATCCCATGCTCGCTGACCGACATAAGGCCTGATCGACTCCGGATCGCCTTCGGATTGCAGGTATTGATAACGCACGAAAAGACGGTGCAGAAAGTCCGATAGAACGACTCTTGAGAACCCAGGATCACGGCGCTTCAAATCGTCCCAGTCGATCGTCCGTGATCGCAGTCGTGACGCGCTTGTGTTTCCCGGCATCGGCGCGATGCGCCGCGAGCGCTCGGCGCCGTGCTGCATGACCATGTAGCCGATGAACAGAAACAATAATGGAATCCCGATGACCGGATACGCGAAGGCCAGTCGTATCAACAGGTAGGCGATCGCGCCTGCTCCATCGTCTCCCCCGCCGCCGATGTCGCCGCCTCCACCTCCGCCGAAAGACTCGCCTCCGCCGACGCGCGCCAGCGCTTTGCCGGCGTCAAACAGCAAGGCGCCAAGGATCACGAAAAATCGGCTCCAGCGATTCACGGCGCCTCATCCAGAAGCGGAGCGTTCGGGATCTCGTCCGGATTATCGGCCGCCGGCGGCAATCTCTGAGCGAGGATCCGGGCCAGAACGAGGATTTGGGCGCACAGGCCGCCCACGGGATCAGATCCGCGCAGAACGCCGTCGAGACTCCGCCTCTGTTTTTCGATCTCATCGCGGTCGAACTCGGCCCGGATCCCGCGATCCGCCACAAGGGTCACGCGCCGCTCGAGGAACGACACGTGCACCAGAAGCCCGGTCCGGCCGCGCGTATCGTCCACTCCGAATCCGAGGAAAGCGATCTGAGCTTCGCTGTCGGCCTGGCGTTCACGCCGAGCGCTGCTCGTCAGCAGCCGGCGTAACGTGGGACTCCATCGACTGATCGTCCATCCGACGATCCAAAATGCCAGCAGACCGGGAAAGACGCTCATGGGCGGCACCACGGTTTTACTGAAAAGCGCCCATACCAAACATCCGAGCGCCAGAAGGAAGCCGAAAAGCTGATCGACGTCGCGATAACTCCCCGAGAACGGCCGCCCGACCACGACCAGCTCGACCGAGGTGTGAGCCTCGGCCTTTCGAATGGCTTCTTCGATCCTGTGAGAGCTGTTCTGCGGCAGTCGCATCGCTCCGAGGCTACCGCGTGTCATGGCGCATCTTCAAGTCACTCCCGTACGTCCGGACGTCCGCGTTCGTGAGACGTCGGCGGCGCGGCCACGCATGTCACCGGATTGAAGGCAAAAGACCATGGCGGACTCTCGGCGTACTCTCGATAGCCGCCCAGGCCCGCTCGCCGGCGTCATTCCCTTGTTTCAGCGATCGATGTATCCGCGTTGCGCCGCGTCCTCGATGAGATCACGGACGTAATCCCAGAGCGCTGGCGAGCCGAGGGCGATCCTCTCGTTGACTGCGAGGATCTGCGCCTTCGAGACGCCGTGGCGCTTCCAGCTCTTGCCTTGGGACGCATAATTGAGGATCAACGCGGCGATACGGTCGATCGCCCGCGCGTAACGCGACTCCGGAGTCTGGAACTCCTCGAACTCCCTCCACAAATCGAGGAAGGCCGCGGCCTGGTCCTCTGGGAGCAGGCCGAAGAGCCGCTGGGCGGCCGACTGCTCGCGCTCGGCCTGGCCTTTCCTGGCTTCTTCGTCGTAGATGAAAACGTCACCCGCGTCGATCTCGACGACGTCGTGGATCAGAGCCATCTTCAGAACCCTGAAAAGATCGACCTTCTCGACCGCGATCTCGCCGAGAACGATCGCGGCGACGGCGAAGTACCAGGAGTGCTCGGCGTCATTCTCCGTTCGGGAGCCGTCGGAGATGTAGTTCCGGCGGAAAACCTTCTTGAGCTTGTCGATCTCGAGTAGGAACGCGATCTGTTTCTGGAGTCTTTCCATGAGAAAGCATACTCCGTAGCGACCTGCCATCAAATCATGATCGTCGCGTTGTTGGCTGCAATCGGATGGTCAGAGAGCGGCCGTCAATGGCGTTTCTCATCTCGACGTCAACTTGCGACGCCGCGTTGTCCCGCCGGCGCCGCGCGAAACGCGCCAGCAGGCGCCGGCATTGCCCGCGATGCGGCGCCCGACACGTCGGGCGTCGTTGCTGGCCGCGGAGGAAGGACCACGGGAAACCCGCGTGGTCGCCGATTGACCGTGCCGGCGCGCCAAAACCGCTTGACGAGAAACCTGTGCGTCGTTTGACGAGTCTTATTCATACCGAAGAGCCTCGATCGGATCGAGCTGAGCGGCGCGGCGCGCCGGGAAATATCCGAACACGACGCCGATCAGGGCCGAGAAGAAAAAGGAAACCAGGTTCATCCCCGGATTGAACATGAACGGCACGTCGATGAGACGCGTGACGCCGAGCGCGATCGCGTTGGCCGAGAAGATGCCGATCAGGCCTCCGAAGGAGGACAGCGCCACGGCCTCGATCAAGAACTGAGAGAGCACCTCGGTCTCGACCGCGCCGATCGCCAGACGGATGCCGATCTCGCGGGTTCTCTCGGTGACCGAGACCAGCATGATGTTCATGATCCCGATGCCGCCCACCAGCAAGCTGATCGCGGCCACGGATCCGAGAAGCATGGTGATCGTGCGGACCATCGAGGACATCGTGTCGGCGATCTGTCTCGTGTCGAACACCGTGAAGTTGTCGTCCTCGCCCTCGGTGATCTTGCGCCGCTCGCGCATCAGGACCTTGATCTGTTCGATGACAGCGTCGATGGAGGCGTCCTCCTTCACGGCCACCTGCAGGCCGGTGACGTCGTCGTTTCCGCGCACGCGACGCTGCAGGGTGCGCAGCGGAATCACGATCATGTCGTCAGCGTCCATGCCGAAGCCGCCCTGGCCCTTCGACTCGAGCAAGCCCGCCACGTCGCATGCGAAGCTCTTGACGCGGATCGTGGTGCCCACCGGGCTCTCGGCCCCGTACAGCTCCCTGCGTACTGTCGAGCCGATCACGCACACGGCGCTGCCCGCGCGCTCCTCGGCCTCGGTGAAGAAGCGGCCGCTCGCCAGACGCCAGTTGTTGGTCTGGAAGTAGGCGGCCGAGCTGCCGGTGACGGTCGTCTGCCAGTTCTTGGCCTGATAGACGACTGTCACCATGGCGCTCGCCGTCGGCACGACGGCTTTTACGGACCCGATCTGCTCCGCGAGCGCTTCGATGTCGGCCATCTTGAAATTCGGGGAAAGGGCCGCGTCCCTGCCCGGCCCCATCCGCATGCCCGGCCGCACCATGAGCAGGTTGGCGCCCAGGCTCTGCATCTGGTCTTTCACCGACTGCGTGGCGCCGTCCCCGAGCGTCACCATCACGATCACGGAGGCCACGCCGATGACGACGCCCAGGATCGTCAGGAACGACCGCAGCACGTTGCGACGGATGGCGCGAACCGCGAGAAGAACGCTGTTCCAGAGCATCAGTGCGGCCCTCCGTTGCGATGGTCGCGTTCGACCAAGCCGTCGAGGAAATGGACGACGCGCTTGGCATGGCGCGCCATGTCCGATTCGTGCGTCACCATCACGACCGTCAGCCCCTTTTCGCTGTTGAGCGAGGCCAAGAGTTCCATCACCTCGCGGCCGCGCTGCGTGTCGAGGTTGCCGGTCGGCTCGTCGGCCAGCAGCAGGACCGGTTCGCTGACCAGGGCGCGCGCTATCGCGACGCGCTGCTGTTGCCCGCCCGACAGCTCCGCCGGCGTGTGCCCCTCCCAACCCGCCAGGCCCACCGACGCGAGCGCGGCGAGGGCGGCCCGGCGCCTGACGCCGTGCGGCTCTCCGCGGTAGAGCAAGGGCAACTCGACGTTCTCGATCGCGGAGGTGCGGGCCAGCAGATTGAATCCCTGGAACACGAATCCGAGATAGTGACGCCGCACGAGCGCCCGCTGCCGGCGCGTCAACTGCTCGACGTGCGCGCCGCGGAAGACGTAGGCGCCCTCGGTCGGGACGTCCAGGCATCCGAGAATGTTCATCGCCGTCGACTTCCCCGATCCGCTCGGACCCATGATGGCCACGAACTCGCCCTGGCGGATCGTGATATCGACGCCGCGCAACGCCTGGAAGGCGGCCTGACCCTGCCCGTAAACCTTGGTCACGCCGCGTAGCTCGACCAGCGGAATCTCGGAGGAATCGGCGCTCATTGTACCGGCGCTCCGATCGTCTCGGTGATCACCTCCGACCCGGCTTTGAGCGCGTCGCTCGTCACTTCCGTGAGGCGGCCGTCGCTGGGACCGATCGTTACCGGCACCGCGACCGGCGCGCCATTATCGAGGACGAAGACCTGCCCCGCGCCGTTCTTGCCGTTCTTGCCGTTCTTCCCATTCTTGGCGTTTGCACGGCTCGCGAAACGCGGAGGCTGCGGAAGCAGCCGCGAGACGACGCTCCGCTGCCGCTCCGGAGCGGCGGTAACAGAAGGCGT
>JAFGSN010000122.1 GCA_016934575.1 Vicinamibacteria bacterium | reverse complement strand
GTCGCGGGGCGCTCCGGCGGTTTGGCGGGAGCGGAAAGCCGCGCGAGAGAAAATGTCTTATCCCACGAACGCGAATATCGGCGACGGCATGCCGTTGAAACAGGTGGCGCTGGCCACGGTGTACGCGCCCACGTTTCGGCTGTACACGAGATCGCCCAGATCGAGGTCGGGCAGCTCCTCGGCTTGCGACACGACGTCGAGGGCGTCGCACGTCGGGCCGAACACGGCCGAGATACGCGTCGCGCCGCGCTTGAACGCCCGGATGCGGTACTGGCAGTGGTCGAAGAGAATGCCGGAGAACGTCGAATAAATGCCGTCGTTGATGTAATAGCAGACCTTGCCGTCGCGCACTGCCTTGCCGATCACCTCCGCCACCAGCGTCGCCGACGTGGCCACCAGAAATCGTCCCGGCTCGGCCAGGATCTGGATTTCAGGCGGGAACAGGCGATCCAGCTCGACGTTCAACTTGCGCGCCAGCTCGCGAAAAGGATGCACGGTGTCGTCGTAAGGCGCGGGAAAGCCGCCGCCGACGTCGAGAACGTTCATCTTGTCGAACCCGCGGTCCGCGGCCTCGGCGAAGACGGCGGCCGAGATCGCCAGGGCTTGCACGTAGTTTTCCCAGTTGGTGCACTGACTGCCGACGTGAAAACTCAAACCCTCGACGGCGAGCCCGGCGTTCCGCGCGGCCTCGATGAGATCCACCGCTTCGCTCGGCGCGGCGCCGAACTTGGATGACAGCTCCACGATCGAGCCGGTGTTCGGCACCTTGATCCGCAGAATCAGGCCGGCGCGCGGCGCGTGGCGCGCGATCTTGCGGATTTCGTCGAGGTTGTCGAAGGTCACGAGCGGCTTGTATTGATCGAGCTGCGCCAGGGTTTCATTGGCCTTGATCGGATTGGCGTAGATGATCTTGTCCCAGATGAAGGTCTGGCGCTCTTTGGGCGGCAGGCCCTTGATGTTCTCGTGGACCGTGAGAAACTCCGGCATCGAAGCGACGTCGAAGCTCGCGCCCATCTCGAAGAAGGCGCGCACGATCTCGGGGTGGCTGTTGGCCTTGACCGCATAGTAGACCTGAACGCGCGGCATGTGCTTGCGGAACTGATCGTAGTTGCGCCGCAGCTCGCGCCGGTCGACCACGAAGAGCGGCGTTCCGTTCGCGCGCGCGAGTTTGCGAAGAGTCGCGGGCGCGATCATCGGCGTTTCGCGGATCGCGTGGAAAGGAGCAGCGAGAAAATCTTGTGGACGAGGCTGGCGGCCAGGAAGTCGGGGCTGCGCATGCCGGGAATGGGGGCCAGCTCCACCACGTCGAAGGCCGGAACGCGGCGCGCCTTGCCGCAGACCACGCGCGCCACGTCGAGCATGCGCGCCCAGGACAGGCCTCCGGGTTCGGGGGTGCCCACGGCCGGCATGATCGAAGGATCCAGGCCGTCGAGATCGACGGTGAGGAACACGGTCTTGCCGTGCACGAAGCGGCCGAGGTCCGCGAGCCATCGTCCGCCGGGTTCGACCGCCTTTTCGGCGAACACCGTGCGCACGCGCTTGCTTCCGCGGCGGAAACGTTCTTCTTTCTCGGACAGATTGCGCACGCCGATCTGGAAGATCGGGCAGGTCTCCAGGATGCGGCGCGCCGCGCAGGCATGGCTGAAAGGGCTGCCTTCGTACTCGTCGCGCAGATCGGCGTGCGCGTCCACGTGCACGCACACAAGATCCCTGGCGCCATGGACGCGCGCCAGCCCGCGCACGACTCCCGGGCTGATCGAATGCTCCCCGCCGAGCACGCACAAAACCTCGGGTCCGGGTGCGCGAGACAACACTTCGGTCACGGCGGCCTCGACCGCCTGAATCATGTGCTCGGGCGAAGTATGGACGAGCGCCAGCGGACTCAGCGTGTGAATGCCGTATTCGGCGCAGGCTTCGCGGTCGAACTCGCGGTCATACCACTCGACCTGGCGCGAGGCGGCGATGATCGCGGCCGGGCCGTCGCGCGTGCCGGCGCCGTAAGAAGTCGTGGCTTCATAAGGGACGGGCAGCAACCAGGCGCGGGAGCGCTCGGGACCGGACAGTTCCTCGGGCAAGCCCATGAAATTCGGCGGCGGTTGAAAAAGATCGGACATGAGAGACTCCTCGAACTGGCGTGAATGTACTCCAGCGGCGCGTCAAAGTCGAGATCGGTTTAGGAGAACAATGAACAGGGAACAGGCGAGACGGGATGGAAGATCAGGGAGAACGGAGGCGCTTGGTCAAGGCGAGCATTTGTCTCCGGGCGGGGGTTTCGACATGATGACGGCGAGAAACGAGAAGACGCGACTTGTATCATACGAAGACGATCGCGTGCTCCGCTCGCTCGCGGCATTCACGGAGGGCCAAAGCCATGATTCCCGATTATAAGAATCCAGATCTGTCCGTCGAGCGACGCGCCGCGGATCTTGTGTCACGAATGACGCTGGACGAGAAGGTCGCGCAGCTTCACTCTGCGCCGTGGAAAGTCGACCTCGCGGGCGCCGATGGGCGTTTTTCGCCGGAAAAGGCGGAAAGGCACCTGAAGAACGGCATCTGCCATGTCGGCCGGCCCGCTCACACGCGCCGCCCGCGCGAGGCGGCGATCTTCACCAACGATATCCAGCGTTTTCTCGTCGCGAAAACGCGACTGGGAATCCCGGCGTTGTTCCACGAAGAGGCGCTGCACGGACACATGGGAGTCGGCGCCACGATGTTTCCTCAAGCGATCGCCATGGGGAGCACATGGGACACCGAGATCGTCCGCCGCGTCTACGAGGCGGCCGCCATGGAAACGCGCGCCGCGGGCGGCAATTACGTGTTCGCACCGAATCTCGACCTGGCGCGGGATCCGCGCTGGGGTCGCACGGAAGAGACTTACGGCGAGGATCCCTTCCTGGTTTCTCGCATGGGCGTCGCGGCCGTGAAGGGACTGCAGGGCCAGGGCCCGAGTATCGGATCGGATCACGTCGTGGCCACGGCCAAGCACTTCGCGGCGCACGGCCAGCCCGAAGGCGGATCGAATACGGCGCCGGCGCCGTATTCCGAGCGCGACCTGCGAGATTTTTTCTTGCCGCCCTTTCAGGCGGCCGTGATCGAGGGCGGCGTTCTGAGCGTGATGGCCTCGTATAACGAGATCGGCGGCGTTCCATCTCATGTCAATCACTGGCTGCTCGGCGCTCTGTTACGTGAAGAATGGGGTTTCAACGGGTACGTAACATCCGACGGCTTCGGCGTCGACGAGCTCGCGAGCATCCATCACGTGGCGGCCGGCGTCCGGGATGCCGCGCGGCTGGCGCTCGCCGCCGGCGTCGACGGCGAGGTCGAGGACGGGAGCTGCTACTCGACGCTCGCCGAGCAGGTTCGTTCCGGTCTCGTCGAAGAGGCGCTCGTCGACCGCGCCGTCGCGCGTGTTCTTCGAGTGAAATTTTTGCTGGGACTTTTCGAGAATCCTTATGTCGACGTGGAGCGCGCCGAGCATGCGACCAACAGCGCCGAGCATCGCGTTCTGGCCCTCGCCGTGGCGCGTAGAGCGATTGTTCTCCTCAAGAACGATCAAGACCTGCTGCCTCTGGATCGGACGTCGATGCGCACGCTGGCCGTCATCGGCCCGAACGCCGCGGATCTCCACCTGGGCGGATACGGCGCCGATCCGATGCGCGGTGTGACGATCCTGCAAGGCCTGCAAGCGGCGGCCGGGCCGGGCATCGCGGTCCGCTACGCTGAAGGCTGTCGCTTTTCCGATGGCCCGCAGGACTGGCGCGGTCACTTCGAGGATCAAGTCGCGCTTGCCGATCCCGGCCAGCAGGAGCCCCGGATCGCCGAGGCCGTGGCCCTGGCGCACGAGGCGGACGCGGTCGTCGTCGTTGTCGGAGAGAACGAATCCACATGCCGCGAGGCATGGGCGCGCGACCATCTCGGCGATCGCGACGATCTGGGCCTGCTCGGCCGGCAGGAAGAAATGGTCCTGCGCGTGCTCGAGACGGGGAAGCCCACGATTCTCGTTCTCATCAACGGACGTCCGCTGGCCATTCCGCGGCTCGTCGAGCGGGCGCCCGCGATTCTCGAGGCCTGGTATCCCGGACAGGAAGGCGGCACGGCCGTCGCGGAGATCGTCTTCGGCGACGTCAACCCAAGCGGCAAGCTGCCCGTGACCTTCCCTCGATCCGTGGGGCAACTGCCCGTGTTCTACAATCACAAACCTTCCGCCAAGCGCGGCTATCTTTTCACGACAACCGAACCGCTCTTCCACTTCGGCCACGGCCTGAGCTACACGACCTTCCGTTATGAGAACCTGCGCGTCGAGCCGGAACGGATATCGCGCGCGGGACGCGCCATGGTCTCGGTGGCCGTCACGAACGTCGGCTCGCGGGCGGGCGAGGAAGTCGTCCAGCTTTATATCCGCGACAGCGTCAGCTCGGTCACGCGACCGGTCAAGGAGCTCAAGGGATTCTCGCGGGTCGCCCTGGCTCCCGGAGAGACGAAGGTCGTGACCTTCGAGCTGGGGCCGGAACATCTGGGGCTCTGGAACCAGCGCATGGAGCGTGTCGTGGAGGCGGGTATTTTCGACGTGATGGTCGGCGATAGCTCCGCGCGCGTCGAGCGGATCGCGCTCGAAGTCGTCGACGAGTGACCGATTACGGGGGGAGACTCGTCAGACGGCCGGCGACCTTCCGCCAACATGGAGCTCACGGGCAACACGAGCGATCCTCAACTGTCGCGGCGATCGTTCCGTGACGTTGTCGCGCGAGAATCGGTATTACGCGCCGTCCGAGATCGATGCTCCGAGAGACGGGGCCGCCCGCGGCCGATGAATGTGCGCGATCGACTTTTCGGCGACAACCGAGCCGATCGCCGCGCGGTCCATTCATCTCATTCTGGCGTTCATTGTCGTTGTTGATTGCCGGCCGCGATCGGGACACGCGCGCTCGAAAGAACCACGCTATCATTTATCATGCAAGCGGCAGGCGATCCATGACGTGATGGCGCCTGATCGAGAATAGACGTTTGGAGGCATGAGGCGCATGCGCGACGTTCCTTTTCGTGATTTCCGATGAAACGGCGCGATATGAGACGTTCTGGCAATGCCGTTTGTTTCCTGATTTGTTCGCTGCTGTGCGTCGCCGAGCCGGCCCGATCAGCAGACGGCAGACTGCGCTTCGAACACCTCACGATGGATCAGGGCCTTTCCAATAACTTCATCCACTCCATCCTCAAGGATAGTCGCGGGTTCCT
>JAFGSN010000121.1 GCA_016934575.1 Vicinamibacteria bacterium | reverse complement strand
GTTCGAGCCGAACGACTCCGGTCTTCATGTCGACGGAGCGCCATTCGAGCGAAAGGACTTCGAATCGTCGCCAGCCAGTCCAGAACATGAATGTCACGACAGGCTGAAACCACTCCGGCAGCTTCGTCCGGAGATTCTCGAATTCGTCTTCCTCGATGAAACCGCGCCGGACATTGTCCTCCTGGAGCATCGGGAAATGCGGCACGGCTTCGACCTTGCCGGCGCGTGCCGCGAGCCTGAACGCTCGACGAAGCGCCGCCATGTCACGGTTGATCGTCGCGCAAGCCGCTCCGTTCTCGCGTCGGACTTTCTGGTACCCCACCAAGCGATCGGTGGTGATTCCGCGCGCCGGGCAATCGTCGCCGAAGAACGAGCGCAGGTTTTTAAATTTCGCCGTTACGCGCGTCGCGTCGCGACCGTTGACATCGTAATCGTCGGCCAGGATGCGCTCTAGCGTGGCGATCGTCGTCCTGTGCGCTTCTGGGCCAAGACGACCTGTCCCGGCCGCTTCGAGTTTTTGCCTGAGAATCCGTTCCGCCTGCGCCTTGACGGTCGTCCGCGTCGATTCCCGAATGAGCTTGCCGGAGATCCGGTACGCGAGCCACCAAGTCTCCATTCGCCTAGCCGTGCCGTCAGGAGCCCTGTATTTCGGCCGGTAAAGGCCGCCAGTCCCGTATGGTCGCCGCTTCATTGGCGCTCCCTTCGTCCGCATTCGTCCTCATGCGGACACGTTCAGGATAGCGCTCGTTCAAGGCATATTCAACCGCTTTTTGGGGAATCCCTGTAAGTTAGTGCCGGAGAAGGGGTTCGAACCCTTATGAGGTTGCCCTCACGGGATTTTGAGTCCCGCGCGTCTGCCAGTTTCGCCACTCCGGCAAGACACATAGTCTAGACGCGGATCCTGTTAGACTTCAAGCGATGGCGACCATCTGGAACGAGCTGAGAGCTGACTTCCCCGCCCTCGGGAATTTCGTCTATCTGAACGCCGCCGCCGCCTCGCCGACCCCAAAACCTGTAAGTGAGGCCGTCACGCGGTTCTATCGGGAGATGGAGGAGGGCGGAGATGCATTCTGGAGCGAGTGGCTCGCTCGACTCGAGGAAGCGCGGATCAAGCTGGCGCGGTTCATTCATGCCGAAACGGACGAGATCGCCTTCGTTCCGAACGCATCCACTGGCATGAACTTGATCGTCGATCTTCTTGGAGGAGACGGCCCGGTGCTCGCCAACGAGATGGAGTTCCCGAACGTCACCCTTCCATGGATTCACCGCGGTGTTCCCGTTCACTTCACGCCCACCGTCGAGGGCGTCGTTCGTCTGGAGTCGTACGAGCAAACGAACTCGCCGCGCGCGGCGACGATCGCCGTCAGCCATGTCCAGTACTCGAACGGGTGCCGTCAGGATCTCAAGGATTTTGGATCGATCAAGGCTGCGCGCAATTTGGTCGTGGCCGGAAGCCAGGGCGTGGGCGCGTTTCCAGTGGACGTAAGAGAAGCGCGCATCGACGCATTGACGGCGTCCGGACATCAGTGGTTGTGCGCCGGATACGGCGCGGGCTTCATGTACGTCAACCGAAAGATAATTGCCGAACGCCCGCCGCTGGCGATCGGATGGAAAAGCGTCAGAAGGCCGTACGAGTTCGATAATCGGCGTTACGAAATCGTCCAGGCGGCACGACGCGTGGAGATGGGCTGTCCGGCCCTGGGTCCCGTCTTCGCCCTTGGCGCCGCCGTGCATTACCTCATGGGAATCGGAATCGATCTGATCGCGGAAAGAATCCTGGCTCTTAACATGTATCTGACGCTGCAGCTCGAGCGCGAGGGCTTCGAGGTGCTTTCGCCAGGAGGAGAGCATCGATCCGGACAGACTCTATGCGTGGTCGAGAATCCGCCGGCGACCGTCGAGTTTTTGAGAGAAAACGGGATTCTGGTCACGACCAAACCGCAAGGCGTTCGGATATCAACGCATTATTACAACAACGAGGAGGACATCGAGGCCTGCGTGCGAGGCCTCAAGGCGTTTCGGCAGACTTGCAGCGATTGAGATATAGGCGACAAGACGGCGACTTCCAAGCGCCCGCGCGATCTGGTAAAATCATTGTCGTGTTCGACAATCCATCCAGCCCAGGGCGTTAACGGCCGGATTACGAAGAGGTGAGAGGCGTGGATTTCGAGATTGGTGACAAGGTCGTCTATCCCAATCATGGGATCGGTGTCGTGGAAGAGATCCAGGCGCGCGCCACGGAGTGCGGTGAAATCAAGGGATATGAGCTTCGTATCCTTGCGAACGACTCCCGGGTCTTCGTTCCCCATTCGTCGGCTTGTGACATCGGTCTGCGACCGATGGTGCGGGCGAGCGAGGTTCGAAAGATCCTCGACATGCTCAGCGACGGTCGAATCGACCAGCATAACAACTGGAAGGGACGATTCAAGGAGAACTCGGACAAGATGCGGACAGGGAGCCTCTTCGAGGTCGCCAACGTCCTCAAGGGTTTGACGTTTCTGAGCCGGCAGAAAAGCCTGTCCTTTCGTGAGAAACGCATGCTCGATCGCGCTCGATTTCTCATCGTGAGCGAGATCGCCGCGGTCGAAGAAAAGCCTTGTTCAGTCGTCGAAGAACGAGTGGAGCAGGCCCTGAACAGCTCTCTCACGTCATCAAGGCCGCGACAGCGTCCGGTCGGCTCGGGACGGCGATCAGACGCCTGATCGTGGGAGTTGTCGGCCGATCATTGAAAACAGCGTGGCCGTGGCCTCGTTCACCGGAGTCAGATGACTTGGTCGGGTCGATCGTGGACTTCGTCAAGCCATTGAAGGGCTGATTTTCACAGAGTTGCGGCTGCCTTGACTTCCGCGACGGATTTGCCATAAAATCACTCCAGTCAATGACATGGCACTTTTTGTCTCCAATGGAGAGAAGGGTTGGAGCATGAACGAAGGCCCGAAGACGGCGATGACCAAGGCGGGGCTGATCAGTATCGTCGCTGATCGCCTGCAGATCACGCAGGTTCAAGCCGGCATCATCGTCGAAGCCGCGCTGCGGAGCATCGTGACGGCGCTTCGAAAAGGCGAGGAAGTGGAGATCCGTGGCTTCGGAAGCTTTCGGTTCAGAAATCGTGCTCCCCGTAAAGGTCGAAATCCCAAGACCGGCGAGAAGGTCGACGTGCCGCCGAAGCGGATTGCATATTTCAAGATGGGCAAGGAGCTCAAAGCATCACTCAATGTGACGGGCACGACGCCTGAATCAGGCTCTTTCACTTCCTTGCTGTAAAGCGCTGTTTCGCGATAATCATCCGGTAAGCTTTTCATAAGACGGAGCTTGCGCTCGACTTTTAGGGCACGCGTTTGTTCGGATTGACCCCTGGTCTTTGATCACGAGCCCGTGTTCGCGTAGATTGTACGAAGGGGCCGAGATCGAAACAAGCGAGGTATGGAGTGGGGATCCGCGATCTCCCGAATCCCGAAGGCGGAATCGACGAGCGTGATTTTCCCGATATCGTGCATGCGCTTCACGAGAATCGCTGGACGGGATCACTGTCAGTGACCCAGAACGACGTCTCCAAGAGCGTTTTGGTGGAAGAGGGACGCCTCGTGTTCGCCTCATCGACGTCCGTGGACGATCGACTTGGCGAGCTGCTCGTCCGAACCGCCCGGCTCACGACTCGTCAATTCCACGACGCGGGAAACTTGGTCGGTCCGGGACGAAGGCTGGGTGCGGTGCTGGTCGAGCAGGGATTGCTGACTCCCAAGGAGTTGGTACAGGCCGTCATCGAGCAGACGCAAGAGATCATCTACAGTCTTTTCGAGTGGACGACGGGACGTTACCGTCTGCGAGACGGACGTGAATCGTCCACTGAGGCCATTACGCTCAAGATGAGCACGCCCGCGATCATCATGGAGGGCATTCGTAGGATCAGCGCCTGGAGCCGTATTGACCGAGCCGTCGGCGGGCTGTCGGCTCGATACGTTCGGGCGGACGGTTACGAGGATACAATCGCCAACATGGGTCTTTCTCTCGAGAAGCTATCGCTGCTGACGTCGCTGAACGGAAATCGCAGCGTCGAGGATATCTGCGCCGATTCGACGCTCTCCGATTTCGAGGTGTATCGTTGTCTGTGGGCTTTCCGCGTGATCGGCGTTGTTCGTCGCCTGGACGAGCCTCGGCCGTTCGACGCGATGATGGAGGACGAAGGACTGGGCATGTTGCTTGCCGGGGAAGAGCAATGAGTCATCGCGAGCGACGCCTGGAACCGCGCATTCAGCCGTTCGTTCAACGCTGCGTGGCGCTCGCGGGCGATCGCCGCATCCCGGGCTACGTCACGGATCTGAGCGCCCGAGGAGCGCGCATCATCTCGCCCGAAAAACCGCCGCCCGTCGGCACGCCGGTGATACTCGAGATGGCTTTCCGTCGTCCCGAGCGGCGAGTGCGTATCATGGGCTCGATGAAGTGGGCGCATTCGCAGCGTGACAAGAAGGATTTTGTCTTCGGTCTGGCCTTCGTCGATCTCAAGCGAGAGGATGAGGAGTTGTTGGCGAGGGTGATCGCGGACTTCGCCGAGCGAGCGGCCCGACTCGGATCGGCGTCTGCGACAGGGCGGGAAGGATAGTGACAGGATGCCGGAACTCATGAAAAACGAGTTTGCGTCGGAGTGGTTGCAGATGGACGACGATGAGTTGATTCATCGAATCGAAACCCTCGATACCGCACACACGCTCGATGAGGTGTTGCTCGATATCGTCGGCAGCGAACGTCATTTTTTCGTGCGACAGAGCGCCGCCCAGAAGATCAGGAATACGAAAATGCTTCACGAGCACTGGGATGATCGAAATATCGGCCAGATACTCGTACGCGGCGTGTCGCGCATGGATGATCTCGCGTACCTCGAGTCGCTTCTGCAGCGAAGCCGTTATCCGGAAGTGCGTCGAGTCGTCCAGTCCCAGATACTGGCCATTCGGCAGAAACTCGGGATTGAGACGGAACTCTGACCAGGAGCCGCCGCCAATGATGGCTAGCGGCGGCTGACGAGCGTGTTCGACAGCACTTGGAGAGCGGAGCTGAGACGGCCGATGCGGCGATTACGCGTCTGGCAAGCGTGGGCGTCGTCTTGAGGCGGCACGATCGCGCGGGCTTCCCTGAGAAGCTTGTCGATTTCCAAACGCAGAAGGGTCAGCTCGGACGGCGCGAAACCTCTGATTGTGGACGCGCTGAGAAGGATGAATCCGTCGCCGATTTGCGCCGCCATTGCGGGAGCGCTTCCGCCCATGAAATTTCCCATATCGCGATTCCCGCGGTCATTATAACCGATATGCTCGTTTCGGTTGCCCGGTCTTCAGACTGCTAAAACCGGGCGCATCCCGCCGGTCACTTGATGCAAACGGCGCGGACCTGTTTGAAGTCGGTTTGTCCTTGAATCACTTTCTGCACGCCGTCTTGAAGCAGCGTTCGCATGCCATTCGCGATCGCGCGGTTGCGAAGATCCTCGACGGGCTGACGCTTCTGAATCATCCGCTTGATATCGTCCGTGGCGATGAGCAGCTCGTGGATGGCCATGCGGCCCTTATAGCCGCTGTTGCCGCATCGCGCGCAGCCGCGAGGCCGACATAGGCGCAGATCGGGAGTGTACCGGACGTTCATCTCATCCCAGTGCTCGCCTCCATAGGCGTCCATCAACTCGGCGAATTCTTCCTGCGCCGGGTAGTATTCCTCCTTGCAGTCTCGGCAGAGTGTGCGGACGAGACGCTGTGCGAGGATGCCGAGCAACGCGTCGGCGAAATTGAACGGATCGATGTCCATATCGAGCAGGCGCACGATGGTCTCGGGAGCCGAGTTGGTATGGAGGGTGGAGAAGACCAGGTGACCCGTCAGCGACGCCTCGATGCCGATCGACGCCGTCTCGTTGTCGCGCATCTCGCCGACCATGATCACGTCGGGATCGGCGCGTAGAAACGCGCGCATGGCCGCGGCGAAGGTGAAATCAATCTTGGGATGCACTTGCACCTGTCTCAGTCCCGCTTGCGTGATTTCGACCGGATCTTCCGCCGTCCAGATTTTGGTGTCGATGGTATTGATGTATCCCAGGCCGGAATGGAGCGTCGTGGTTTTGCCCGATCCGGTGGGACCCACGACGAGACAGATGCCATACGGTTTATCTAGTATCGTCTTGAATCCGGCGAGATTACGCTGAGAAAACCCCATCTTCTCGAGCGGTAGAGGCTTGGAGGCGGCCAGCAAACGCATGACCACGTCCTCGTTGCCGCCGGAGGTTGGAATCGTGGCCACGCGCAGCTCGAGCGTGCCCATGGGGCCCTTGAAACGGATCTTCCCGTCTTGCGGCTTGCGCCTCTCGGCGATGTCCAGCTTGGCCATGATCTTGAATCGCTGAACCAGAGCGCTGCGGTGGGCGGAAGGAACTTCAATGTACTTCACGCAATCGCCGTCGACGCGCAGCCGAACGATCGTCGGCGCGTTCCTGCCGTAAGGCTCGACGTGGATGTCGGAGGCGCCGCGGTTGTAGGCGTCGATGATGATTTGGTTGGCAAGACGAACGATGCCGCTGTCGGTCTCGTCGATTTCGGGCGCGCCGCTCGACGCATCCTCCTCCATCTCGTCCTCTTCGCCGCTGCCGAGATCCATGATGATGCGGCCGAGATCGGCGGCGTCCGTACGGGCGGGTACGATGCCGTAGCTTGCGCCAATGTAATCGTGAATGTCATCGCGAAGCGTGACGCCGAATTCGTGGCGCGGAGCGAGGTTCATGGCCTTGATGGTGTCGAGGCGCGTGAGATCGAAAGGATCATCAACGGCGACGATCAGCGTTCCTTCGCGTTTTTCGATCGGCGCGCACACGTGACGACGCAGGAACTCGATTGTCAAGCGTTGTTTGATGTCCTCCGGCATCGTCCGTCCGGCGAGGTCGTAGAAGGGGCAGTTGAAAAACTGCGCCAAGGCCCGGCCGATTTCGTCCTTGGGCACGTTGAAGTCGTCGATCAGAATGCGGGCGACGTCAACCTGATTGACGCGCGCCGATGAAACGGCGCGCTCGACGTCCTTCTCGGAGATCAAACCCTTGTCCACCAGTAATCCGAACTTCGTGGGTTTGTTGCTGCGCGCGGCACGATGCTGATTGTAAAAAGCGATCCCAAGGATCTTGGCCAGCTCCTCCGCGGCTTCCTCGTCACCCGAGCTGAAAGCGCCGCCGCCGCGCTTGTTGATCAGTTGCAGCACGCCGAGCAGGTATTTCTCGAACAGGATCGGAGCGGCCAGCACCTGTGTCGTGCGGAAGCCGGTCGCTCGATCCCATCGCGCGTCGAACCGCAGGCTGGGATGGAGACGGTTCATCTCCGAGGCGTCGTAGGCGTTCTTGATGTTGACGGTCCGGCGCGAAAGGGCCGTGAAACCGGCGATAGAGCCGAAGCTCTTGGGCACGCGGATTTCTCGCACGTCCTGTCCCGCCTTGAACAAAGAAAAGAGCTCCTGGTTCTTGGTGTCCAGCGCGAAGATCGTCACGCGCTCGGCGTCGACGAGGTCCAGCATTCGGTCCTTGATGTCGACGAGGATCTCCTGAATGCCGGGCGCTGAATTGATCATGTTGGCGATTTCAATGAGCCGCTTGCGATAGGAAAGCTCGCGCTGCGTCGGATCGGCATTGATACGCATGTTCATCAGCGCACCTCCAAGAGCGTTCGTAAAAGAACCTGTAACGAGGATAAGCACCAACAGGGGAGAGGTCAAGCAATGAGCCCTGTTACCGTAAGAACGGCAGAGGCGGGTAGAATGGCGTCATGGTGACGGAACGGCATCACGCGGATGTCTTCAGCGCGTGGCGTTGGGGGAAGCTTTCCGGAGCCGTGCTCGATGGTTTTGAGGAGTCCGAATGAAGGCCGGTAGTCTTGGACGATTGCGTCTCGTGCTCGCGGGTCTGGTCGCCTTGGTGACGGCGGCCGTTGCATGGAACATTCGCCGTCCCGTGCCGGAGTCGCCGGCATCGCCGACTTCGGGCGATGTGCAACAGGGAGATCAGGCCGAAGGCGTCGACCTCTGCCGGTTGGACGGATCGAGCGAAAAGTGGTGCCTGAAAGCAAAACAGGAGTACGGACGTGAAGAAGGGCGGCGGGATTGGCGGGATGGAGTTGTTTTTACGACCACATACAAGATCTCCGGCATGACCGACGAGCTGACGATCCGGTCGGAGAGATGTCTTTTTCAACCCACGCCGCTTGAGGCGCGCTTCGAAGGCGACGTGGAAGTGAAGACCGGGAAGGGCATCGCGGTCGAGACCGACAGCATTCTCTATCGCGGCGAGGAAGAAAAGGCGGTTTCCGAGGAGCGAGTCGTTTTTCGGCGAAAGAAGCTGTCGGGCTCGGCCACCGGAATGCTGTTTGACGCTCGCAATAGCCGCCTGGAGCTGACTGCGGACGTATCGCTCATTCTCGACGATTCGCTGCGCGGTCCGCTTCACGTCACGGGACGCCAGGCCGTCTTCGACGGAGTCGACGAGACTTGGCAGATCACGGACGATGTCGTCGTCGAGCAGTCGAACACGCGGCTGACGGCCGGCTGGCTGATCGCGGATTTCAACGTTCTCGAAGGCCGGCTCAGGGGATTGCTGGCGCTGTCGGACGTCGTTGTTCACAGCGACGGCGCGATTCTTCAAAGCGGTGGCATCGGAGCACCTCCAGGCTCGTACAGTATTCGCGGCCCCAGATTGCAGGTGCGCATGCGCGATGACGGATCGCCTGCGGAGATCCTGGCCGGTCATGGCGGAGCTGAGATAATGATGATCCCGTCACGAGGACGGCCGGACGAGCGTCGGCGGATCGAAGCCGCCGGATTTGTGGCGTTTCGGTTGGATGCGAAGGGCCGGGTTGAGGAGGTGGAAGCCAGGAAGGACGTCGTCTACCAGGTGGAATGGCATGAGCCGCCCGCCACGGGCGGCGGACAAGCGCGGCAGCGTCTCGAGTGCAAGTGGATGGTCGTTCGCATGGACCCGGAGACGGGAGCGATCCGGGAGGGGGAATTCGATCGGCAGGTGGTGTTTGAAGATCAAGGACGACGGGCCACGGCGAATAACGCGCAATATCTGGACTCGACGCTGCACTTTACCGGCAGGCCCGTGCTGCAGTCTGACGATGGCAGCCGGCTACGAGCAAGCAGGATCGCCGTTGGAACGGGCGAGTCGGCCGGCAACCTACGGGCGATGGGCGACGTGCGGCATGTTATAGATCGGAAGGAGGAGGGACTGCTCGGCGCGGAAGGCATGAAGATTTCGGCTGCGGATTTTGTCTACGATGCGCGAATGCGACGAGCGCAATATCAAGGCGGAACGTATCTGAAGAGCGGAAGCGACGTGATCAGGGCTTCCGAGATCGTGCTCTCCGGTGAATCGCCTCGGCGGCGCATTCAGGCCAAGGGCGAGGTGCATTCCCGTTTCCGGGACCGCGCCGGCGCCGAGAACGGAAAACGAATCGACGTCAAGTCGCGGGAGATGGTTTACGAGGAAGCCGATGCGCGGATCACATATACGGGCGACGTCGAGTTCACGAGGGATGAGCTCGTGACAAGAACGTCCGAGATGCTGTTCATGGATCTCGACAAGAGCGGCGCATTGTCCAGCGTGACGGCGCAGGGAGAAAAGGTCGAGATCGTCAACAAGGACAGGACGGTACAGGGTCGCAAGGCGGTTTTCAATCCGCAGAATAACACGCTCGTGATTCGTGGAGATCCGGTTGTCCTCCGCGATTCCACGAACGAGAGCCGCGGCCCCTCGCTGACGCTCGATCTCAAGACGGATCGCGTCGTCATGGACGGGCTGAACGAACAACGAACCATCTTGAAGGTTGGCAGTCGTTCCAAGGACAAGACCTCGCCAAATGAAAGGCCGCGTTGACGATCACGGAACACGATCAAAGAGAAGGGCCGTCGGTAATGAGGCCGGCGAAAATAGCCGCCGATGTCGTCCCATGCCCGGTCAAAACCATGCAAAACACACTGACAGCCAGGAGACTCACGAAATCGTACGGCCGTCGCGTCGTCGTCAAGGACGTCGATCTCAAGATCCACCGCGGAGAAGTCGTCGGCCTGCTCGGGCCGAACGGAGCCGGGAAGACGACGACATTCTACATGGTCGTCGGACTCACGCGACCCGACAGCGGTCAGGTGTTCATGGGAGGCGCGGACATCACCGAAGAGCCGATGTATCGTCGCGCTCGAGCCGGAATCGGCTATCTGCCACAGGAGCCGAGCGTGTTTCGCAAGCTCACGACCGAGGAGAACATCGTCGCCATACTCGAGACGCTCGGCCTCACGCCCGTGGAGCAGAAGGAGCGCGCGCACAGGCTGCTCGAAGAGCTCGGTATTCAAGACAAGGCGCGCCAACCGGCTTACACGCTGTCGGGCGGCGAGCGACGACGACTGGAGATATCCCGCGCCCTGGCCACGTCTCCGGGTTTTATGCTTCTGGACGAGCCGTTCGCCGGCATTGATCCGCTTGCGGTGCAGGACATTCAAGCCATCATCGGTCATCTCAAGCGACGTGGCATTGGAGTGCTGATAACGGATCACAACGTACGGGAGACCTTGAAAATCACGGATCGGGCCTATATCCTCAGAGAAGGAAGAGTCTTTCGCTCCGGCACGCCGAGCGAGTTGGCGTCGGACGAGGAAGTGCGGCGGGTTTATCTGGGCGAGACCTTCCACTTGGAAGAACGTTAACGATCAGCGGCATTGATCGTTGGAGCGAGTTTTGGCGATCCAACAGAAGCTGGGTCTCTCCACGCGACTTTCTCAGCGTTTGATACTGACGCCATCGTTGCAACAGGCGATCAAGCTACTGCCGCTCACGACGCTGGAACTGGCCGAGGTTCTCGAGCAAGAGATGATGGAAAACCCCATGCTCGAGGAGATGCCGGTCCAGGAAGCGCTGGCCGGAGACGAAAGCGCCGAGGAGGAACGCCCGGCGAGCGAGACGCGTGATCCGCTCGATGAGATCGACATCGAGAAGTTCTTCGAGGATTATCTCGACGACGGCGATTACCGGCGTACGCGCGCTTCCATCGAGATTCCCGACGCCCCGCCCATCGAGAACACGCTCAGCGAGGCGCCGGATCTGTACGATCACCTTCTCTGGCAGTTACGGATGTCGACCTCCGATCCGAGGCTCGTGGCGATCGGCGAGGTCATCATCAACAACCTCGAGGAAGACGGACTGCTACGAGCCGACTTGCAGGAGATCGCGCAGTTCGGTCCCTACGCCCTGGAAGAAGTCGAGAATGCGCTGCAATGCATCCAGGCGTTCGATCCGCCCGGAGTCGCCGCGCGCGATCTGTCGGAATGCCTGCGACTGCAGTTGCGCAATCTCGGCCTCGAGGATTCGCCCACTGATCACATCGTACGCGATCATATGAAGCGCCTGCAGAGTCATCAATACGGCGAGATCGCGCGGCAGACGGGTCTGAGCGGCGAGGAAGTGGCCCACCATGTCGAGATCATCCGGCGCCTCGATCCCAAGCCGGGCCTCAAGTATTCCCGCGAACGATCCCAATACATCACGCCGGACGTGTTCGTCATGAAGGAAGGGGCTGCATACAAGATCGTCTTGAACGACGACGGGCTTCCGCGGCTGCGCATCAGCCCGACGTATCGACGCATGTTGGAGAGAAACGAAGCCAACTCCACGGAGACGCGCAATTACGTCAAGGAGAAACTGCGTGGCGCGCTTTGGCTCTTGAAGAGCGTCGATCAGCGGCAGAGGACGATATATCGCGTCGCGGAGTCGATCGTCAGGCATCAGCGGGAATTCTTGGACGAAGGCGTCGCTTTCCTTCGCCCGCTGGTGCTGCGCGACGTGGCGTCCGACATCGGCATGCACGAGTCGACCGTGTCGCGAGTCGTCGCCAACAAGTACATGCATACGCCCCGCGGCGTCTTCGAGATGCGTTTTTTCTTTCACAGCGGAATCACATCGAGCCAGGGCGAGGCTGTCAGCTCAGTCACCATCAAGGACAAAATGCGTCGCCTGATTGAGGGTGAGGATCGCACCCATCCGCTTTCCGATTCCCAGATCACCGACGCGCTGCGCACGGAGGGATTGCCGCTGGCGCGACGCACCGTTGCCAAGTATCGAGAGGAACTGCGCATTCCTCCGTCGAACCTGCGTAAAGCCGCTTGGTGAGTCGCCCGGACAGGACCGGGATTTAGGAGAGGAGGTGGTCGGGTGCGGATCGAGTACACGGGCCGTCAGATCGAAGTCGACGAGAACGTCCGAATTCTCACGGAGAGGAAGCTGCGCAAGCTGGCGAAGGTGTTGCATGGCATCACTCATGCGCACGTAATTCTTACGAGCGACCGGCATCGCAGGATCGTGGAACTGACCGTCCAATCTCCGAATCTGACGCTGGCGGCTTCGGAAGAGTCGTCGGATATCGCCGTCTCTCTGAACATGGTGATCAACAAGCTCGTGCGGCAATCACAGCGACATCTGGGCAAGCTCCGCACTCGGAAACGAGCCGCTCGTCAAGATGCGGGCGTGTGGTCGGGCGTTCTTGGGCCCGTATCCGACGGCGACGGCGAGAGGCCGCGCGTGATTCAGAGTCGGCGCTTCGTCGCCAAGCCGATGACGGTGGACGAGGCCGTCATCGAGTTAGGCAAGAGCCCGGACGAGCTGCTCGTGTTCAGGCAGGCGGGCACCGAGCGTATCAGCGTCCTGTACCGGCGTAAAGACGGGAATCTGGGCATCATCGAACCGGAGGCATGAGCCGCGATGCGCGGCCGCCGGCCGAACGGGCTCCGGCAAGCGCGAGAAGCCAAGATGAAGCGAGCGGAGATCGACGACGACGCGGCCAGCGATCTTCCCGGGAAGAGTTGCGCGTTCATCACGGTGAGAGATCTGCTGCGCGGCAACAATGATCGCCTTCTTCTGAGACTTCTGGCGGGCCGCAACGGGTTGCAGCGACGTGTCACGCTCTCGCGCATTCAGCGCCCGGGCCTGGCGCTCGCCGGGTATACGGAATACCTGCGATATGGCAGAGTGCAGATATTGGGCGGCAGCGAGATCAACTACATCGCCACGCTCGATCGCGGGCGGCGCGCGCGGGCGATGGACATGCTGACTCAATGCCAGGTCTCGTGCTTCGTCGTCACGAAAGGGCAAAAGCCGCCCGCGGAGTTGTTGCGTCGAGCCGAATCCCGGCGGATACCGGTGTTTGTGACGCCGCTTGATTCGACTCCCTTCATCAAGCAGCTCTCGATCTATCTCGAACGTCGATTGGCGCCGCAGGTCGAGTCGCACGCGGTGCTGATGGACGTCTCCGGTCTCGGCGTTTTGATCATCGGCGAGAGCGGTATTGGAAAGTCCGAATGCGCGCTCGATCTCGTCGATCGCGGCCATCGCTTGGTGGCGGACGACGTCACGACGATCCAGCGAACGGCCGACGGCCTGATCGGCTTCTCTCCCGATCTCACGCGACACCACATGGAGCTGCGCGGCCTGGGAATCATCAACATCAAGGACATCTACGGAGTATCGGCCACGCGCGGCTCGATGCGCGTCGAGCTGGTCGTGATGCTCGAAAAGTGGGAGACGGGACGTGAGTATGATCGCCTCGGTCTTAAGAGCGAAGGCTATCGGATCATGGGCGTGGAGCTTCCGCTGGTGCGTATGCCGGTGGCGCCGGGCAGGAACATCGCCATCCTGATCGAGGTCGCGGCCCGCAATCAACTGCTCAAGAACGCCGGTCGGAACGCGTCTCGCAGGCTGGCGGATCGCGTCGATCGAATGGCGCGCGATTCGCGGAGATCGGCGCGACGGACGAGAACGATGGGACGTCCGAGATCGACGGGAGGCTGAATGGCGGCGCGTCGTCGGTCACTGCCGCAGTTGTTGATCATCACGGGCCTTTCCGGCTCGGGAAAAACCAGCGTCTCTCGCGCTCTCGAGGACGCCGGTTGGTTTTGTGTGGATAATCTCCCGACGACGATGATTCCGCGCTTCGTCGAGCTGATACGCGAATCGCGGGATCTGACGCATTTCGCCTTGGTTGTCGACGTGCGCGAACGCGATTTCCTGAAAAGATTCCCGTCGGTGCTGCGTCGCCTGCGCCGCAACGGAACGAACGTCAGCGTGCTTTTCCTCGAAGCCGGAGAGAGAATCCTCCTCAGAAGGTTCAGCGAGACGCGCCGTCCGCATCCATTGGGCGGATTTGCACAGCCGCCCATAGATTCGGTTCGAGAGGAGCAGCATACGCTGCGCGCTATTCGCAAGATGGCCGACTTAATCCTGGACACGTCGGAATATACCGTGCATCAGTTGCGTGATCATATACGCGCGCGCTACGACATCAGCGAGAGCCGAGCCCATCTGGCGCTGTCGGTGACGTCTTTCGGATTCAGGCACGGATTGCCGGCCGAAGCGGATCTCGTGTTCGACGTTCGATTTTTGCCCAATCCGAATTTCGTGCCGGAGTTGAAGCGGTTGACAGGGAGACATCCGCGGGTCGTGAGATACCTGCGACGGCAGCGCGATACGGCGCCGTTTTTGAAAAAATTAGCAAGCTTTCTCGGCTTCACGCTCCCACGATACTCGCGCGAGGGCAAGAGTCATCTGACGATCGCCGTCGGATGCACGGGAGGGAAACACCGCTCGGTGATGATCGCGATGGAACTCAGTCGAATTCTCGAAGGCAAGGGATACCATGTCAATGTGCGGCATCGCGACATGCGTTTGAGCTGAGAGCAGGATCAAGCCGGCCAATCAAGCGAAGGCGCGGAGAGGCGAAAATGATCGGCATTGTGGTTGTGACGCATGGACGGTTGGGAGAGGAGCTGGTCAACGCGGCGGAAAACATCGTGGGATCGATGCCGCTTGTCGCCGTCGTTTCGCTGGGTTGGAGCGACGACGTGGCCCGCTCGCGCGAGGCAATCGCCGCGGCCATGGAAAAAGTCCGCGGCGACGGCGTTTTGTTGCTCACGGACATGTTCGGCGGCACGCCGACGAATCTCAGCTTGTCGTTTCTCTCGAAACAGGTCGAGATCGTGACCGGCGTCAACCTTCCCATGCTGATCAAGATGGCGAACAGCCGTGAGGAGTCGCTGAGCGACCTCGCGCGAATGGCGCGCGACCATGGGCAGAAGTCGATTGTGATGGCCAGCGAGTTGCTGCAGAGTGCGTCGTGACGTCGCGCGAGGTCCGAGTCCGCAATGATTTGGGGTTGCACGCAAGAGCCGCCGCGCGGTTCGTGCAGATGGCGTCGCGATATCGCTCCCGCGTTCAAGTGGAGCGCGCCGGAAGAGTCATGGACGGAAAGTCGATTCTCGGGATCCTGCTGTTGGCGGCCGCCAAGGGGTCCAAGCTCATTGTGACGGCGGAGGGCGAAGATGAGCTTCAGGCCGTCGAGGCGCTCAAGGCGCTTGTCGAAAGCGGATTCGGAGAGGAGACGGCATGAGGAGACTGTCGGGGACGGGCGTTTCGTCCGGAATCGCCATAGGGCCGGCGCTGGTCGTCGAGAACTCGGCCGCGCCGGTGTTCCGGCTGGCGCTCGCGCCGGACGCGAGCGAGAGGGAAACGGAACGTCTGTCGAACGCGGTCGAGGCTTCGCGCCTGCAGCTCCAAGCTATCAAAGAGCGACTATTGCGCGATCTCGGGCCGCATGCTTACATTTTCGACGCGCAACTATTGATGTTGGACGATCCGCTTCTTGTGCAACGGGCGATGACGCTTGTCAAGGAAAAGGGCGTCAATGCGGAATGGGCGCTGCACTCGATCACTGAAGAGCTGCATGAGTTCTTTCGAGGTTTCAAGGATGCATACTTGAGAGAGCGTAGCGCCGATATCGACGATGTCGTGGGACGGATCCTGCTCAACCTCGGAGACAGTGCCGAGGCGCCATCTTTGGCGCATCTGCCAGATCGATTTGTTCTCGTTGCGGGCGATCTCACTCCATCACAGGCCGCCGAGCTCGATTGGGAACGCGTCCTGGGCATTGTCACGGACGCCGGCTCGCCGACTTATCACACCGCAATCCTGGCTCGATCCCTGGGCATACCGGGCGTCGTTGGGCTCAATGATGCGACCAGCCTGATCGCGCCGGGATCGAATCTGGTTGTCGACGGCTCCAGCGGAGGCGTCATTGTTGATCCCGGCCACGAGGAGCTGGAAGCTTATCGGGCGGCACAGGAGCGCGAACGGCTGCACGAGCGCCGGTTGCAGGAGACTCGCGGCCTGCCGGCGGAAACGAAAGACGGCGTCAAGATCGTGCTCATGGCCAACGCCGAGTTCGCGGAGGAAGCGACGACGGCGCTTCGATATGGCGCGGAGGGCATTGGTCTTTTTCGATCGGAGTACCTGCTCGGACGCTCACGCGAGTGGCCCTCCGAGAAGCAGCAGCTCGATCTCTATCGGCGTTTGATAGAGCAGATGCGGCCGTACCCGGTGACGATTCGAGTCTGGGATCTGGGATCGGGCGAGATGGACGGAACCCATGCGGGGCCACGCGTCAATCCGGCGCTGGGTGAGCGCGCCTTGCGTTTGATGCGTCGCTTCCCGGAACCCTTTCGTACCCAGCTCCGCGCCTTGCTGCGGGCGGCGGCAAGCGGTCCGTTGCGAATCATGTTCCCGTTCGCCTCCGGTCCCTCGGATCTCAGAATCGTACGCGAGTTGATCGATGATGTGTGTCGAGATCTCCGTCGCGACGGCATCGAGTTCCGTGCCGATGCTCCCATTGGACTGACGCTTGAAGTGCCCTCGGCCGCGGCCACCGTGGATCTTCTGGCGCGTGAAGTCGATTTTTTCAGCGTCGGCACGAATGATCTGATTCAATACCTGCTGGCCGTCGACCGCGCCGATCCAAGAGTCGCCGGATTCTACGAACCGCTGCATCCGGCGGTGCTACGAACGATTCAAGGCATCGTCCGCGTGGCGCGCGAGCAGCAAATCCCCATATCGGTTTGCGGCGAGATGGCGGGGAATCCCTTCCAGGCGCTGGTGCTCATCGGCTTGGGCGTACGCGAACTCTCGATGAGCGCCACGGCCATTCCGCGCGTCAAGGCCGCGATTCGCGCCGTCGACGCGTGCTTGCTTGCTCGCTTGGCGGAATCATGCCTCGTTCTTCCGACGGCGAGCGAGATTGAAGCTCGAATCAGGAGCGAACTCGCCGTCGCCGTTCCCGAGGCCTCGCTGGAAGAGACTCAACCGTCTCCGCGAACCTAGAACGGCACGTCGTCTTCGGACACCGGAACTTCGTCGGACGAAGGCGCGTTGCTGTGCGACTCGTCGCTCGGTCGCGCGCCGGCATCGCTCCGTCCGCCGAGGAGCACGATCCGCGAGTTGGGTCCGCTCACACGGATGCGCGTCGTGTTGCGACGATTGCCGTCTTTGTCCGTCCATTCGTCGTAGCGGAGGCTCCCCTCGACATAGACTTGACGCCCTTTGCGCAGGTAGTCCTGCGCGATCTTGGCTTGCTTGCCAAAAACCTCGACTCGGTGCCACTCCGTTCGTTCCTGACGCTGTCCGCTCTTGTCGTTCCAGACTTCGTTGGTGGCCAGCGAGAAGTTGGCGATCGGATCGCCGTTCTGGGTGTAACGCGTCTCCGGGTCCCGGCCGAGGTTCCCGATCAAAATGACTTTATTTAGGCTGGACATGCGATCTCCTCTTGACTGGACGTTTTCTCGTCAGCGGGCGGTTCTCTGGCGTGCTTTACGTCCCGCGTCCGTATTGGGGAAATGATCCGACACGTAACGATACTCGATCATCGCTTGACTGCTTCGTCCCATCTTTTCGAGAGCGATCGCTTTTTTATAACGCGCGTCAGGTATCTTGTCCGTGCCGGGGAATTGGCGCAGGAGATCGTCCCAGGCCGCCACCGCTTCGGAGTATGCACGCTTGCCGAACAGGCATTCTCCGATCCAGTACTGAGCGTTGTCGGATAGATGCGTTGAAGGATTGAGGCGCAGATACTCCTGAAAGGCCTGGATGGCGAGATCGTAGTTGCCGCGCGCATAGTCGGCGTATGCTTGACTGTACAGCTCGGCCGGCGAAGGCGTGTCAACGTCGATTGGATCGCTGCCGCCGCTTGAAAGGACGGACTCGGGCGATGATCCTGAAGGCGGGGTGGCGGAGACCCCAAGACGTTGCTGAAGCGCCGATAAGGCGTCCGAGACCTCCTTGAGCGTGACTTTCAACGCTTCGGTCTGGAGATTCTGGTCGTGCACGCTCGATTTCACGGATTCCGACTGCTGCGCAAGAATTTCGTTGAGACGGCGCAGCTCCTTGAGCGTGTCGTCCGAATTTCGCTTGACGTCCGCAATCTCTCTTTGCATCACCGACATCTGCAAGTAGAGCCGTTCGAAATCTTTGCTTTTCGCCCAGACCGGACCCGCCATCATGAGGACGAGTATGGCCAGGAATGCTCTCTTCATATGACACCTCCATCGCGCTTCCGCTCGGGCGCCGTTGCCGGCAGGCATTATAGCGGACCTGTCCGACGCTGAAAGCTGACACGGCGCGGATTCGGATTCAACGTCGAATCGCGAAGTGAGCGCGTCTGTTCCGCGCCCATGCTTCCTCGTTGTGTTCGGAATCCACCGGTCGTTCCTTGCCGTACGACGCTTTCGTGAGCTGGCCGGCTTCCACGCCACGACGAACCAGATAGTCGAGCACGGCGCCCGCGCGGCGGTCGCCGAGCGCCAGATTGTATTCAACGGTGCCTCTCTCATCACAATGGCCCTCGATCATGATGCGCGTATCGGGATGCGCCTTGATCCATCCGGCGTGACCTTCGAGGATCGCCCGGGAGAGATCTGTCAGCGTGTACTGGTCGAAGTCGAAATGGATGTCGGCCAGAGGCCCGGACTCGGGCCAGGACTCTTCGATGTCCGTCGTGTTCGTGAGTTCGTCTCCGATCGGCAGGAAGCCTTCGCCGGATTCGTTCCATGAAGCGTCATCGCTCTTCGACGTGGCGTCAGGAGGCGTGTCGGATGTCGTGGGAGCCGTCAGAATTGCCGGCGGTCGTCTGGTTGAACAGGCGGCAAGCACGAAGAACGCGATGACGAGAGATCCATGGAACGTAAGGCCATGTCTGCGCATACGACACCTCCCGCTTGTGACGATTTTTCATCGCGCCGGCACGGGACCCCAGTCGGGCTGATAGCTGTTGCCCGGACCGACGTCGAGCGTCTCGACTCGCGCGCCCGTACGATCGGCGATCGTCAAGCTCCATCTCCTGCCGCGTCGGCAGGAGAAGACCAGATGCCTTCCGTTCGGCGCCCACGAAGGCGATTCGCAGCTACCCCGCCCGGCGGTGATTTGTCGCACCTGGCTTGTTCCCAGGTCGACGACGGCGATCTCGAAGCGGCCTTCCAGGCGCGAGGTGTAGGCGATCTCCGGATGCTGTTTCGAGGGATTCCAGTTCGGAGCGTCGTTGTAGTTGCCTACGTTCGTCAACCGTCTGACGTTCAGTCCCTCGTCGTCCATGATCCATATCTGCGGCGTCCCTCCTCGATCGGATGTGAAAGCGATCTCCTGGCCCGTAGGGCTCCAGCAGGGCGCCGTGTCGATCGCGGGGCTGCTCGTGATCTGGCGCGCGCCGGAGCCGTCGGCGTTGGCTACCCAGATATCCATGTTGCTCTTCCGATTGGACGCAAACGCGACACGCGAGCCGTCGGGACTGAAGCTCGGCGCAAAAACCTGCGCCGAGCGGTAGCCGTCGCCTGTGATGGTCTGGCTTCTCCCTTCGTAGATCGCGGCGAGAAACAGTCCGGGTATCCCCTGACGATACGAGACATACGAGATGGCTCGGCCGTCAGGACGCCAGTTCGGCAGGATATTGAGGGAACGGTTGACGGTCAGGCGCCGCGGATTGAATCCATCATAGTCGACGATATAGAGCTCTTTCGTGGGGTGTCCCTTGGACGAGTCGCGATCGGAAGCGAAAACGATCTTGGTGCGGGACACGCCCTGGAATTGCACCTGCTTCATGATGTCATCAGCGGCTTGATGAGCAAGCGCGCGCGGGTTTCCCTCCTTGCCGGCGTATCGCCGCGAGAGAATCACCTGACCTGTCGGAACGTAATGCAATTTGACTTCCAGGGCCAAGTCCTTGCCTTTGATCTCGGCCCGAGAGATCACCAGGATTTGCGCGGCGATCGATTTCCAATCATCGAGATTGGGCGCGTCGGGATTCATGGCGGGAATAGCGGTGAGGAGATTGTCCGGCACGAACTGGAAAATGCCCTCGAAGCGAAGATCCCGTCGCAGCACGGTCGTCATGGTGTTGCAGGCGTCTCGCACGGCGTCATCGCCGCCGCGCGGGACGCAGTCCGGAATGGCGAAGCGTTGAATCTGCGTGACGATATCGAAGCGCGCATCCGGTTGGGACGGCTGCGTCACTGCGCGGCGGGACGGAAACATCGACAGCAAAAGCGCCGAAGCGATGAGCGCCAAGGCTTTCCGTCGTCGCGCATCAGAAAGACGTTCGGAATGTCGCATGTATCGTGAATCGGTTTGTTCCATAGTGCTCGGGTAAAGGTGAAAACGGAGAAGCTGAAGCGACGGAGCGTTGAGCCGCCATGTCCAGAAGCGTCACCCCGCTCGATTGAACGACGTGAACGTCCGTCACGGATCCATTCGCGAGAATCGTGAAGCCGACGATCACGGCGTTGCGCGCGTCCGATCGCAACTGCTGCACCCAGATCATCCAGATCTTGCGCTGTACGCCCGCCAGATAGAAATCACCCAAAAGATCGGTTCCGCCGGGAACGCCCGGGCCGGGCGGCGCGAACTCGAGTCCCGGCGTTCCGGGAGTCGTTCCCGTTCCTCCGGGATAACCGCTAGCCGGCTGGGCCGGCGTTTGTTTGGTTCTTTTGCCGCCATCCGGCTCCGGAATGCCTCGCCGCGGTTGCTCGACAGGAGGCTTGAGCACCTTGGGCGGTTGCTGGACGTCGGGCGCAGCCGGCGCAGTAGGAGCCGTCGTCTCAATCTTCGGATTCCCTGGGGCTGCGTTGCGTACGCCGCCGCCCCCTGGAGGCATCGGGATGAGAATTCCTTCCTGCATCTGGATGATAGGCGGTTTGGGAAGCAGAAATGGAAGCACGATTCCGAAAAGGACGATCGTCATATGGCCGATGAACGAAAAGGCGACGCCGACCGACATGCCCTGATCCAGGGACTGGCGCTCCGTGAGGAGCCGATCCATCGTGTCGGTCACCGCTTCTCCTTCTCCTCCGGTAAGACGTAGACGAATCCCACTTGGTCGACGCCTGCTTTCTTGATCTTGTCCACGACCGAAATGACGCTGCCATAGCGAAGGCTTTCGTCGGCGCGTAGGTAGACGATCTTGGATGAGCGGCCTTCTCCGACGATGCGGCGCAGGTAATCCTCGAGCAAGATGATGTTGACCGGTTGATCGCCGACATAGATGCGGCCCGCCTTGTTGATCGATATCGTGATTCGATCCTCCGGCGAGATTTGCGGCTGATCGGCGACCGGCAGCGAGACGTCGATGCCGCGGCTCATCATCGGCGCCGTTATCATGAAGACAAGCAGAAGCACGAGCACGACGTCGACCAGAGGGGTGACGTTGATCTCGCCAAGATGGCGTCCGCGCTCACGACCGCGAAGCATGCGATAGCTCGTGCCGGTCCCGCCTCCTCCGCTTGTTGCCGTTCCTCCCGCTTGCATGTGATATCAGGTGAAGTTGCGCTCAACGATGTTGAGGAACTCGAGAGCGAAGTCGTCCATCATTGCCGTGAGAACGCGGATGCGGCTGGTGTAGAAGTTGTAGAAAACGGCGGCGGGGATGGCGGCGAAGAGACCGGTGGCCGTTGCGATGAGCGCCTCGGCGATTCCTGGCGCGACAGTCGCGAGGTTCGCCGAACCGATTGCGCCGATGGCTTCGAAGGCGTTCATGATGCCCCAAACCGTGCCGAACAGTCCCACGAACGGCGTGACAGACGCAGTCGTGGCCAGGAACGAAACGCGACGCTCGAGACGCGTCTGCTCGACGGTCGCCGCGCGCGAAAGGGCTCGGGAGAGGGACTCCAGGCTGCGCACGGTCGGTTTGGACGACGGATTTCCGCCTCCGCGCATTTGATGGTTGAGCTCGATGTGGCCTGACTGGAAGACGCCGACGAGCGGGCTGGCCTTGAGTTGAACGCAGATCGTCGCCACTTCGGAGAATCGATTGCTTCTGCGAAACACCTCAAGAAACGCTTGCGAGTGCGAATAGGCGCGACGGAGAACCATTCCTTTGTAGAGTATGATGGCCCAGGAGAGAAGAGAAAAAAGAACGAGACCCAAGAGGGTCACCTTGACGACGATTCCCGTACGCGTGATGAGATTCATGACGCCGCCGGAGAAGACGCCGGTCTGTCCTAGGGTGAGAAGAAGCTGCACAAGTTCACCTCAAACCGTTATCGTGACGAAGCATCCCACAACATGTAGGGGGTGTCAATTCTCGCGATCACTATTCGATGGGCAAGCTTATGAATACACAACGCCATCGTCAATATGGTATCCTCAAACTTCACTCTAAAGCAAGATGATCAAGTATCTGAAAATAAAGAACATTGCTTTGATGCCGATCATCGAGATCGAACTCGGCGATGGACTCACTCTTTTAACCGGGGAGACCGGAGCCGGCAAGTCCATTCTTATCGACGCTCTGGGTTTGATCATTGGGACGCGAGGTTCCGTTGATCTGATTCGCACAGGAACGGATATGGCGTCTGTCGAAGCGATCGTTGATGCATCTTCGATTCGTTCCTTTCTCGATCAGCATGGCTTGCCGCTGGAAGGCGATGAGGTCATCGTTCGGCGAGAGATCCTGGCGAACGGAAAGGGCAGAGCCAGCATCAACGGCGCCCTGGTGCCGATCTCGCTTCTCAAGGAGCTGGCGCCGAACATCGCGACGATTCACGGTCAACATGAGCCGCAGGGACTGCTTGACGTTCAGACGCAACGGGAGCTCTTGGATGCCTTCGCGGGCTTGAGCGATTTGGCCGGCGAAGTCAGGGATCGTCACCGACGCTGGCGTGTCGCAGAAACGAATCTCGAGGAATGGCGACAAGACCGACGCGAGATCGAACGCCGACGGGAGAGCCTGCAGTTTCAACTCGATGAGATCGAGCGCTCTCGTCTTGATCCGGGCGAGGATGAAGTCCTGCTCAGGGAAAAGAGCCTGCTCGCCAACGCCGAGCGTCTGGCCGGACTTGCGGAGGAGGCGTATGAGATGCTCTACGACGACGAGTCGGCGGCGCTTTCACGCCTGGTCCGGGTTTTTCGCCGCGTCGATGAGCTGGCGACGATCGATCCGCGATTCGCGCAGTTTGCCGAAGCTCGTCCGTCTGTGCAGGCGCATCTCGAGGAACTGGCGCTCTTTCTTCGCGACTACAAACAGAACGTGAACGCGAGTCCGGCGCGTCTGGAAGAGGTCGAGCGTCGCTTGGCTCTCCTCGATCGACTCAAGCGCAAGTACGGCGCCTCGGTCGCGGAAGTGATCGCTTTCGCCGGTCGTTGTCGCGACGAGCTGACGGATCTGGCTTCTCCCGAAGAAAGGGAGAAGACGCTGGAAGACGAGCGCGAGAAGACCGGAGTCGAGTATCGTGATCTCGCCTTGAAGCTATCGCGCGCTCGCCGTGATGCGGCGCGGGATCTCTCGCGCCGGGTTCGGACCGAGTTGGCTTCTCTGGCCATGGAAAAAACGCTCTTTGAAATTCGTTTCAATCCGGAAGATCTGCCGGGAGACCCCTCGTTATGGCAGACAGGGGAGTGTGGACTTGAGAGCCTCGAGTTCATGATCTCGCCGAATCCAGGAGAGGATATTCGTTCGTTGGCACGCATCGCGTCTGGAGGGGAGTTGTCCCGCATCATGCTTGCGCTCAAATCGGTGGCTGACGTCGAATCGTCGGATCGTACGTTGGTCTTCGACGAGGTCGACGCGGGCATCGGCGGCCGAATGGCCGAGGTCGTGGGCAAGAAGCTGAAAAACATTTCACGACGTCATCAGGTTCTCTGCGTCACGCATCTGCCGCAGATCGCGGCAATGGCCGATCATCATTTCACCGTGATCAAAAAAACAGATGGAACACGGACGGTTACGAAGATTCAGGCTCTGAATGGGGATGACCGCGTCCAAGAGATTGCTCGAATGCTGGGAGGAGAGAGCGTATCAGAAACAGCGTATCGACATGCTGTCGCAATGCTTAGAAAAAACATGAATTGATCAAGGTTAATTCATTATGAAAAAAGGATTTTCAACATATTGGATTGATACGTTCGGATGCCAGATGAATGTCAATGATTCGGAGCGGTCGGCAGGTTTATTGCGCCACGCTGGCCTGGTCCCTGCGTCAAGTCGCAACCAGTCCGATCTCGTATTGATCCATACATGCGCTGTACGTGAAAAGGCAGAGAAAAAGCTCTTCTCTCTTCTTGGTCGCTTACGACTATCAAAGACCAACCATCCGGGAATGAACATCATTGTCGGAGGATGCGTGGCGCAGCTTCATGGCCGGAGTCTGCTCGATCGCGCGCCTCAGATTGACGCGGTGATTGGGACGCACTGTATTCATCGAATTCCCGATGTATTGAAGAGACTTGGTGGCGAGACGGGAGAGAAGATCGTCGACGTGTCGCGATACGATCGAGATCTCTTCAGCATGCCGCCGTCTCTCATTGCGCACACGAGCACCGTGCGGGCATATGTAACCGTGATGGAAGGATGCAGTCATGTTTGTAGCTACTGTGTCGTTCCGAGAACGAGAGGGCCTGAACGATGCCGTCCTTACAATGAAATCGTCGCCGAAGTTGAGCAACTCATCCGTCGAGGCTTTCAGGAGGTCATGTTCCTGGGCCAAATGGTGAATGCATATCGCTGGGGAAAGAAAGACCTCGCGGATCTTCTTGATCATGTGGCGGCAATACCAAAGCTGAGACGATTACGATTCACGTCGAATCATCCAACTCATATCACGACGAAGCTGGCAGAAGTCATGCGGGATCATGCCAACATCTGTCCACAGATCCACCTGCCTGTTCAGTCCGGATCGGATAGAATCTTGAAATCTATGCGGCGAGGTTATACCTCCAAGGATTACATCGAGAAAGTCGCGCTTTTGAGACGAATTGTGCCGGACATCGCAGTGACCAGCGATATCATCGTCGGGTATCCTGGAGAGACAGAAGACGATTTCAGTGAGACAATGCGGTTATTGAATGAAGTGAGATTTGATGGTCTTTTCAGTTTTCTCTACTCATCTCGGCCGGGGACACTGGCGCAAACCTTTAATGACGATGTGCCTTTGACGACCAAACGCCGTCGTCTGAACGAGTTGAACGGATGGCAGCAAGCTTGTCAACGGGCGCGTCATCGAGAGTTCATCGGAACACAAGAATCTGTGCTGGTCGATCAGGTGAATTCGAAGGGTCAACTCTGCGGCCGAACTAAACATCTCAGGATCGTTCACTTCCACGGAACAGAATCTTTCATCGGGAAGACCGTGAGTGTTGAGATTGTTGACGCTGGTGCAAATTCTCTGACGGGTCGTTGGGTGGAAGGCGTTGCACCGCATTGACACGTTTCTTTCTGCGACCTATATTTCTGACGTCAGTCATGAGGAGTATTGAATGGCGATCGAAATGACGATCAAGGGATTGATGATTGATCCCATTACAAATATGCCGATTATCGTTCTACGGGACACTGAAGGAAAGAGAGTGCTTCCGATATGGGTTGGAGTTTTCGAAGCGAACGCCATTGCTCTCCAGATTGAAAATATTCAGACTCCTCGACCGATGACGCATGATTTACTGAAGAACGTCATCGCTGATCTGGAAGCCAATGTGGAACGAATCACTGTATGTGATCTGCGCGACAACACCTTTTTCGCCGTGATCATTCTCAATGTCCGAGGGAAATCGAAATCGATTGATGCTCGTCCCTCGGATGCGATTGCCCTGGCGCTGCGAACGAGTTCGCCTATTTTTGTCGAAGAATCGGTGATCGACGGCGCGAAAAGCGCGGAAAACTCCAAAGACGTCGATGAAATGAGTCGATTACGCCGATGGCTTGAAAATCTTTCGGATGAGGATCTCGGAAAATACAAGATGTAAGTTCGTCCTGTTTCCCTTGACGTTGGTTCTTAGCTTTCATATGATGCGCCTGCTTTACAATCCGAGCCTAGTGAGGTGTCCTTGATAATCATCGCCATCGCCAATCAGAAGGGAGGCGTGGGTAAGACCACGACAGCGATCAACCTCGCTGCCGCCTTGGGGATGCGCGGGCAGAGGACCCTTCTCATCGATCTGGATCCCCAGGCGAATTCGACGATCACCTTTGTTGAGCCGCATGCTGTCGATCGAACGATGTATGAGGTGCTCGCGGATGGCATGCCTCTCTCCGGCATCATCATCCCGACAACGATTGACAAGCTTTATCTATCCCCTTCCAGGATATCGCTTGCCAAACTCGAGGCCAAGCTCATTGGAGAAATCGACGGCCATTTTCGACTCAAGGATTGTCTCGAGTCCATTAAGGATCAGTACGATTTCGTGATCATTGACACGCCGCCGGCCCTTGGCCTGATCACCGTGAATGCACTCGTGGCTGCGACACATCTCCTGATACCCGTTCAGTCCAGTTACTTCGCGCTTGAAGGTACGGACGATCTCCTTGAAACGATTGACAGAATCCGTTCGCGTCCCAATCCGCAGCTCAAGCTTCTCGGTGCGCTGATCACGTTGCATGACAAGCGTACGACGTTGTCTCGTGACGTGCAGAAGTCCATCGCCGATGTCTTTGGTGATCGTGTTTTTGAAACGATCATCAGTCGGAGCATCCGTCTCGAAGAGAGTCCGGCACATCGGGAAACGATATTCACCTTTGCACCCCAGTCGAGTGGTGCATATGAGTATTATCGCCTCTGTGAGGAGGTCATTGAACGTGTCTAGCGCGCGTCGTATCGGTTTACCAGATGCCAAAAGAATGAGGCACGATTTGCACTTCGTCGACCAATTAACCCGCCCGAATGGACATCCCATTGGTCGACTGTTACCCATTGAGGATATTGATCCCAATCCAACACAGCCCAGGCAAGGTTTTGGAGATCTTACAGAGCTCACAGAATCCATCCGGGAGAAGGGCGTTATCGAGCCCATCATCGTCCGTCCAATCGGTAGTCGATACCAGATCATTGCCGGCGAGAGACGCTATCGCGCTGCCGTTGATGCCAGCCTCGCCGAGATACCGTGCGTTATACGATCCAGCTCGGACGCGGAAGTGATGGAGTTAGCTCTTGTCGAGAATCTTCAGAGGAAGGATCTCGAACCGTTTGAAGAGGCGGATGGACTCAAGGCTCTTGCGGACAGGTTTGGTTATACCCACGAGATGATTGCCGAAAAGATCGGTAAGAGCCGAACGTCGATTACAGAGACCCTGGCAATCTCCGGAATGCCGGATGAAGTCAGAGAGCTATGTCGGCTGGCCGACATTCGGACTAAGTCGTTGTTATTACAGGTTGTTAGGCAGAAATCGCCACAGGAAATGATCGCTCTCGTCGAGCAACTTCAACAGGGTCCGCTGACACGAGAGAAAGCCAGGCATATTAAGAAGCAGATAAAAGGCGTTACTCGTGGCAGACCCAAGAACTATGTGTTTCATTTTCAACCTCAGGAGAAATCATTCCGGCTTTCAGTCCATTTTCGTAAATCAGAGGTTGAGCGAGGCGAGATCATTCGGATTCTACAGAGTGTGATTGATAATCTTTCTCAAGAAAAACTTGAAGAATAGCTCAACCTTTACATCATGTTTTTCGGAATAAAGTTAATATTAATCATACTTTAAGGCGTAGAAAATAGAACTAATCTTAGAGAATCTACTTTAGAAAACAAAAAGGATGACGCCAATTCCGGATGTGAAGCTGCCGAAATACTGAATATCCAGCTTTTTTCCGCCGTACCCAAAACGCTCTCGCTTCGAGTACTCGGTTCCCAATTCTCCGTAAAGACAGATGCGCCGAACAAGGGGGAGCTGCATACCGAGAAAGCCTCGTGTGGACATCTGATGAAGCGATCCATTGCGATAGACGATGGCGCCATCGATCATTATTTGATACGGTAGATTCTGATGTCCCAGATAAAGATCGATGCCGATATAGGGGCGGATGCCATGGTCGTTTGTGGGGAATGCATAAAAAAGCGCCCCGATTCCCGCTTGAAGCACTCTTTCTGTTGTCTTGAATACGGGGTAGTCCTCATTGGGGTCGATGTAGGTTGGAACATTGTCAGCTTGCAGCCACTGGAACGTGATCGAAGGACGTAATGCCAACCTCTCATGTGCTCGATACGTAACGCCCACGGACGTGCGTGAGCCAGCCTCGATATTGAGGCCGAGTCTATCGCCCTCGGACGCTGCGCTTCCATCCGCAAGCATGGCGATCGATATCGCGGCGAGTATTGTTAGACGCATGGATTTACCTCGGCTGAAGGATAATGTGGTGGACTTGAATTGGTTCTCAATCTCCGGTCTCGCGCATTTCGATTCCGAGCTGTCTGCATTTTTTATAGAGATGGCTTCTCTCGAGACCGAGGCTACGCGCCGTCTTCGTGATATGTCCCATCATGAGTCGTAGGCGTTCTCTGATGACTTCGCGTTCGTAATGCTGCGTGAGATCATAGAGCGTTCCCTCCCCGGGAACGGCGCTTCGTGAAGAGGTGGCGAGCGATGGCAGCGCCGTGCGCACATCGGCCGTCGAGATGGGATCACTTTCGGACAGAATCAGAAGGCGCTCAACGAGATTGCGGAGCTCGCGAACGTTGCCTTTGTACGGCTGGGCACGGAGAATGTCGAGGGCCTCCGGGGAGAGGTGCGGCTCTTTCCAGTGGTTTCTCCGGCAGGCGCCGCGTATGAAGTGAGTCGCCAGCGCGGGAAGATCCTCGCGTCGCTCGCGAAGAGGAGGCGTCCGGATCGAGAGCGTGCTGATGCGGTAATAGAGATCCTCGCGGAAGCGATTCTCGGAGAGGAGCCTGCCGAGGTCGCGATTCGTCGCCGATATGAGACGGATGTCGACGCGTATCGGATTGGCGCCGCCGACGCGCAGGACTTCGCCGTCCTCAAGCACGCGCAAGAGTTTGGACTGCATGGCCAGGGACATGTCGCCGATTTCGTCGAGGAACAGGGTTCCGCCGTCGGCCTGATCGAACCGACCCCGCCTTTGAGCGACCGCCCCCGTGAACGCGCCTTTCTCGTGGCCAAAAAGCTCGCTTTCGATAAGGTCGGCGGGAACGGCGGCGCAGTTCATCTTGACGAAGGGCTGATCATGACGCGACGACAATTCATGAATGGCGCGCGCCACGAGCTCCTTTCCCGTGCCGTTCTCTCCGAGAACCAGAATGGAGACGTCCGAAGGGGCGGCGCGTTCGATGAGCGCGCGAAGAGCCAGCATCGGAGCGCTGTCGCCGATGAGAGCCAACTCGTCTCGCCAATAATGAAGCAGCTCGCGGTTCTCTCGCTCGAGTCGGTCGAGTCGGAGGGCGTTGCGAAGAGTCAACAGAAGTCGTTCAAGACCGACCGGCTTCTCGACGAAATCGAGCGCGCCCAACCGCGTGGCCTGGACGGCCATTTCGATCGTCGCCTGACCGCTCATCAGGATCACCGGCACTTCGGGCACGCGGCGTCGGATCTCCGCGAGAAACTCGAGTCCGTTCATGCCCGGCATGACGACGTCCGAGAGAATCGCCTCGACCGGCTCGGCGGCAAGCCGCTCGAAAGCCTGGCTCGCCGCTGAAGCCGTGTCGACGACGTAACCCTCAAGAGCAAACGCACGCGAGAGTGATGCTAGGGTGCCTGGATCATCGTCGATCAACAGAACGCGCGGTTTCATGGGATCGAGCGCCTCGCCGTGTATTTGACCGTCGTAACGATATCATCTTATCCGACAAGGGTCTTCCTCAATCTTACACCGCTCGCTGTCATGTATCATTCAACAGTGGCGCAGCTCGGTCGGATGCCGATCCTTGAATGTCCTCGATGCGCGCGACGCATGCGGGGAACGTCGCTTGAAACGCTCGATCGGGAAGGAGTGCGATACAGCGTTTGGATCGACGAGTGCCCGGCATGTCAAGGAATATGGTTCGATGAGGGCGAGCTCTCGCACTTCGATAACGTGACTGAGCTTGTCATCCTGGAAATCCGACGGATACCGAGACACGATGCGCAGAGCAAGGCGCTGAAGTGCCCCCAATGCCCTGACGGACCCGTCATGGAGAAGGTCGAAAGCCATGAAGACCGGCGTGTCGTCATGGATCTATGTCCTGTCTGCAAGGGAGTCTGGCTCGACGGCGGCGAGCTTCAGGCGATTCAGCAGGATGGGGCGCTCTCCGCGTTGATCAAGCTTCGCCGATGGCTCCAGCAGGGAGAGCCGGAATGAGTTCAGAGCGTCCGTCGACCTTTCTACTGCTTGTCGTAATGGACGAGATTGAGAAATGAATCAGCCTTGAGCGATGCGCCGCCGACAAGCGCGCCGTCGATATCCGTTTGACTCATGAGTCCTTTGACGTTGTCGGGCTTAACGGATCCTCCGTAGAGAATTCGAAGAGCATCGGCAACTTGGGCGCCATGGAACTTGGCGATGCATTGACGGATGAATGCATGCACTTCCTGCGCTTGCTCGGGGGTGGCCACCTTCCCGGTGCCGATGGCCCAGACCGGCTCATAGGCGATGACGATCCTGGTCGATTCGGCGATGGTGAGCGCCTTGAGGATTGTATTCACCTGACGGCCGATGACGTCCATGGTTTTGCCGGATTCGCGCTCGGCGAGCGTTTCTCCGACACATGATATCGGCATGATTTCGTTGTCGAGCGCGGCCTTCGTCTTCCTGGCGACGCCTTCGTCGGTTTCCGCGAAATACTGCCGTCGCTCGGAATGGCCAAGGATGACGTTGGCGACCTTCAGATCCTTGAGCATCGGCGCAGAGACTTCACCGGTAAAGGCGCCTTCTTTCTCGAAGTGCATGTTTTGCGCTGCCACGGCGATCGACGTGCCTTCGAGAACCGAAACCACGGGCGCCAACGCGGTAAAGGGCGGCGCGATCAGAACGTCGCTTGGCGCTCCCGCCGCGCCCTTCTTGATCTCGCTCGCGAGCGCTACGGCTTCGCTCGTTGTTTTGTACATCTTCCAGTTACCGGCGATCAATGCACGACGCATGATGTTGACCTCTTTCTGGTTTCTCTCCCTTTCAAGGAGTAAGGAATGGCTGTCGATCGCATGAGAATGTCCATTGCACGGCACGCCGTGCCTTTACTTTTCGCTGAGATGCGTCACGCCAGGCAACGGCTTGCCTTCGAGGAACTCCAGCGAAGCCCCACCGCCGGTGGAGACGTGAGTGACCCGATCGGCCAGGTTGCATTTCTCGATAGCCGCCACCGAGTCTCCGCCGCCCACGACGGTGATCGCTCCCGCATCGGTCGCGCGAGCGAGCGCTTCAGCTACGTTCAGCGTGCCCGCGGCCGTCGCATCGATCTCGAAAACGCCCATGGGGCCGTTCCATACAATCGTCTTGGCTTCCTTGATGATTTCGGTGAAGAGGGTTCGCGTCCTTTCGCCGATATCCACGCCGATATCCTTGGAGCCGATCGCGTTCGCGGCGATCGTTCTCAGGGAACCAACCTTGCGGGCGTTGAAGTCGAAGAGGTCGGTGACGACGATATCGGCGGGCAAGACGAGCTTGGCGCCGGCCTTCGCGATCAGGCTCCTGGCCATTTCAATCCGGTCGGTTTCGAGCAGCGATCCGCCAATCTCCAGGCCTTGAGCCTTGAAGAACGTGAACGCCATGCCGCCACCGATGATGAGTTTGTCCACCTTAGGTATCAGCGATTCGATGACGTCGATCTTGCCGGAGATCTTGGCGCCGCCGATGATCGCCACGAAAGGCCGTTTGGGGTTGTCGACCGCGTCGCCTAGAAAATCCAGCTCCTTCTGCATCAGGTAGCCGGCGGCGCGCTGTCGCAACTCGACGCCGACTATCGAGCTGTGCGCTCGATGCGCGGTCCCGAAGGCGTCGTTGACGTAGATGTCTCCGAGCTTCGAGAGCGACGCCCGGAACGTCTTCACTGCGTCGGCGTTCGCCTTGATCTTGGCGCCGTCTGCCTGCTTGGCCGAGCCTTCCTCCTCGATGTGGAAGCGCAGGTTCTCGAGCAGGATCAACTCGCCGGGCTTAAGCGCGGCGCAGGCTTTCTCGACCTCGGGGCCAACGCAGTCGTCGAGGAACCGGACTGGCCGATCGAGCAGATCCGCCAGCCGGGTCGCCACAGGACGCAGACTATGCTTCTCGACGCGCTTGCCGTCCGGGCGGCCCAGGTGACTCATGAGCACCAGACTCGCGCCGTGATCGAGCACATAACGAATGCTCGGCAGCGAAGCGCGCAGGCGCTTGTCGTTTTCCACCTTGCCGTCCTTGACCGGAACATTGAAGTCGACTCGCATGGCGACACGCTTGCCTTTGAGATCGAGATCTTCAATGAAAAGCTTGGTCATGGTCGTCCTCCGATATGCCGAGATATGCGATGAAGGGCGGCCGAAGCCGGCCGCCCTTGCTTTTGGGCGCCGTCTATTTGCCGTCTTTCTTTGCCATGAAGCGCACAAGGTCCACGACGCGGTTGGAATAGCCCCACTCGTTGTCGTACCAGGAGACCAGTTTGAAGAAGCGCTTCTCGCCCTTGAGATTGTTCTGCAGTGACGCGAGCGAGTCGTAGATCGAAGAGCGCTGATCATGGTTGAAATCCGTCGAGACCAGTTCCTCGTTGCAGTAGCCAAGAAGGCCCTTGAGGTAGGTCTCGCTGGCCTTCTTGAGCAGTCCGTCGATTTCCTCGATGGATGAGTCTTTCGCGGCGCGGAATACGAGGTCGACGACGGAGACGTTCACGCTCGGGACGCGGAAAGACATGCCGGTGAGCTTGCCCTTGACGGCCGGCAGCACTTCGCCTACGGCCTTGGCGGCGCCGGTTGTCGACGGGATGATGTTGATCGCCGCCGCGCGGCCGCCGCGCCAGTCCTTCTTGGAAGGACCATCAACCAGCTTCTGGGTCGAAGTGTAGGAGTGGATCGTGGTCATGAGGCCGGTTTCGACGCCGATGCCTTCTTTCAGCATGACATGGACCAGCGGAGCCAGGCAGTTTGTCGTACAGGAAGCGTTGGAAACGATGTTGTGCTTGGCGGGATCGTACTCGTGCTCGTTGACTCCCATGACGATTGTCTTCACGTCGCCCTTGCCGGGCGCGGAGAGGATCACCTTCTTGGCGCCGGCCGTGATGTGGCCGCTGGCCTTGTCCGAGGCGGTGAACAGGCCGGTGGATTCGATCACGTAATCGACTCCCAGATCCTTCCAGGGAAGCTGGCCGGGATCCTTGCTGGCCAACACGCATTGAACGGCGTCTCCAGCGACGATCAACACGTCGTTGTCTTGCACGGAAGGACTGCTCTTCTTGGTCTCGAGCTTATGCTTGAACCGGCCGTGGGCGGAATCGTACTTCATCTGATAGGCGAAGTAGTCCGCGTTGGTGGAGACATCCACCACGGCCACGACGTCAATTTCCTTGCCCAGAAGACCCTGATCGCACAATGCCTGGAACACCAAGCGTCCAATTCGACCGAAGCCGTTAATTCCAACCCGGATAGCCATCTTGCTTTTCTCCTCCTGATAAAAGGGCGTGACCGCTGGGAAACAGAGCGCGCCGTAAAGGAAGTTAGTTTATCCGACGGAATCGGCGCGCGCAAGGATCAAGGACGCGCGAACTGTGGATCGAGGCGAGCGTCGTTTAGAAAACGCGCGTTCGTGGATGAGCTAATGACGGGATCGCCGACAGGTCGTATACTGCACCCGACCTCATGACGACGAAACGTCACGAACAGTTTTTTCCCTATAAGCTCTACAACCTGGGGCTGCTCTTGATGTTCGCGCTGGCCTTGCCCTACTTCCTCTACAAGGGCTGCGTCACGGGCAAGTACTTTTCTTCATTTCGCGAACGATTGGGCCGCATGCCGGCCGAGCTCAATCCTGAGCGCCGGCGATCGATCTGGATACACGCCGTTTCCGTGGGCGAGGTGCTTGCCGTGCGTCCTTTGCTCGCGCGCCTCCGCGCGCGATTTCTCGATCGCCGCCTGATCCTGTCGACGACGACTCATACCGGCCAGGCTATCGCAAGGAAGAGCGTGGCGCACGACGTGGACTCGATTTTCTACGCGCCCTTCGATTTCTCGTCGTCCGTCCGTCATGTGCTCGATACGGTGAATCCCGAGTTGCTCGTTCTTACCGAGACCGAGCTGTGGCCGAATCTTATACACATGGCGCACGTCAAGGGCGCGCGAATCGCGATCGTCAACGGACGAATCTCGCCGCGCTCCTTCCCGCGTTACCGTCGCATCCGCCGGCTGCTGGCTCCGGTATTGGCGGAAATCGACCTCATGCTTATGCAGAGCGAGATCAACGCTCGCCGCGCCGTGGAGCTTGGCGCACCTGCGGAACGTGTGCGCGTTCCCGGGAACATCAAATATGACTGCCTGGGCGACGGCGCGCCGAGTCCGGAGATGAGGCGCATCGTCGGCGCGCGGAAGCCGCTGTGGGTCGCGGGAAGCACGGTGGAGGGAGAGGAGAAAGAAGTCCTGGCGGCCTTTCGCCTTTTGCGCTCGTCTTCTCCCGCCGCGCGTTTGCTGGTGGCGCCGCGTCATCCCGAGCGATTCGACGAGGTTTTCGCGCTTGTCGCCGCGTCGGGCTTCGAGTGTGTTCGTCGCACTCGCCTGTCGAGCGGCGAGTGGACGAGCGGCGACGTCATGCTGCTCGACACGATCGGCGAACTGGCCGCTGTCTATCCGCTCGCCGATCTGGTCTTCGTCGGCGGCAGCCTTGTCGCGCGCGGCGGTCACAATATACTCGAGCCGGCCGTGGCCGGGAAAGCCGTCGTCATCGGCCCTTACATGGAGAATTTTCAGGAGATGGCCGACGAGTTCCGCGCGGACGGAGCGATCGTGCAGGTGAGATCAGGAGCCGATCTCGCGCGCGTCGTCGTCGATCTTCTCTCCGACGAGGATCGACGCCATGCGATTGGAGAGCGCGCCCGAACGATCATCGAACGCAACCGCGGCGCCTGCGATCGTACGATCGCCGCGTTCGACGAACTGCTCGAAAGGTGATCCGCTCCGCACGATCGTTGCCAGGTTGGACCGACGTCATCGAGACCGTGGAGAGCGAGTCGATCAGTTCGGTTTCGGAGATTGAGCTGACAGCCGGCGCATGAGCGCCTCTATGGCGTTGTGTCGCATGTTGGATGGGTAATGAAGAATCAGAGGCCGGATACGATCATGAGCGCGAAGAGTCACGCTGACAGCCTCGGAAGGAGACGTTCCATCCAGGGCTTCGACTTGGCTTAGACGATGCACTTCCACGATGAGCGTGTCGTCCCATCTTTGTTCCGCCAGTGCATGAATGTGACGATCAATCGCCTTTGCCAGCTCCATCGTGAAGTCGTGAAGCGCTGGATCACCGGACGTCACCGCGACGTAGGGCAGGCGGGTTCGGAGGCTCAAGACGGCGCGCTGGAAAAGACGAGGGATACCGGACAGGGTGGCGGAGAGAATCAGGGCGCCGAGGCGTGCCATGGTCCAATGATAATTCGGCTATCCAGGAGTTTTCTAGGAAATTCGCGAAGCAGACCGGTCCCGGTGATTGGACAATGGCGTCGATAATGCGGACTGGACCGGCGACACATTCGAACTGGAGTTACGCTGGGGGGCGGGAGGCTCGATCTCACGCGAGCGAGCGAGCTCGATGCGCTCGATCCAGGTCAGAGGGGGGCCATAGCTCGATGAGAGTTGGCGGGCGATGAGAATCTCGATCCGGGTCATGTTCAACCTCATCCGGTCCAGTCACGCCCAAATAGAGAGCAAATGGGATGCCAGCAATTTGTACTCGTGACATATATAGCGAACCACTATTAATTCAATGAGTTGCGGTGGACTGGCTGCGATGGATCACACCGAAGGAGGCGACGGATTCGTGTGCCTTCGACAACATTTTGGGACACTCTTCCTTGGAGGCGAGGAGATCTGACGTTCTTTGCTTTTCTCAGGACCGCGATCGCGCGCCGCCGGCGGTCGAGTGGGCGTTGCATTCAATGAGATAGTATGGCCCGGTGACATTTGCGCTGTCGCGCGAATGTTCCGGTCGAGTCAGCATGCATGGCCAGCGCGGCCTTTGGGGGAACTGGCCACGAATTACATCAGCGCGGTTGCGGCCGGCAGGCCGCGTTGGGGAAGGTGACGTTGAACGACGCATTTTCAAAGCTTCAGGCGATCCTCAAGGACCGAATTTTGGTCATCGCCGGGCCATTCGGCACGAACATCCAGCTCTTGAATCTGAGCGAGGACGACTTCCGTGGTGAGCGTTACAAAACACATCCTGTAGATCTTAAGGGCGATAACGAGGCGCTGAATCTCGTACGGCCCGACGTTGTCCGGACCATCAGTGAGCGATTCCTGGAGGCCGGCGCGGATATCCTTCAAACAAACACCTTCAACGGGAGCGTTCTCTCGCAGGCCGAGTATCGTCTCGATCCCTGGATTCATGAAATGAACGTGGCCGCCGCTCGCGTGGCGCGTGAAGCCGTGGGAAGAGTCATGGGCCGGGATCCTTCGCGCCCCCGCTTTGTGGCGGGCGTCCTCGGTCCGACGCCGAGATCGGCATCGATGTCGCGTGACATGCAGGATCCGGCGGCTCGCGACGTGACTTTCGAGGACCTTCGTCGAAGTTATTTCGAACAGATACGCGGTCTCGTGGACGGCGGCGTCGATCTGCTGCTCGCCGAGACGACCTTCGACGCCTTGAACCTCAAAGCGGCGCTTTTCGCGATGGAAGAGTTGTTCGAGGAAAAGCGCCGGCGCCTGCCCGTGATCGCCTCGGTGACTTTCTCCCAGCCGGGAAGCGAACGCACGCTCACGGGTCAGACGCTCGAAGCCTTCTGGACCTCGATCGCGCACTTTCCGCTTCTGAGCGTGGGCATCAACTGTGCGTTGGGACCCGAGGAGATGCGCCCCTACGTCGAGGATCTGGCGCGCTGGGCGCCGATCCCCGTGCACTGCTATCCGAACGCGGGCTTGCCCGATCCGCTGTTGCCGACCGGTTTCCCCGCGACGCCTTCCGACATGGGACGCGTCATCGGAGAGTTCGCGCGCCAAGGATGGGTCAACATCGTCGGAGGATGCTGCGGATCGACGCCGGCGCACATTCATGCCATCGCCGAGGCCGTGCGTGACTGCGCTCCAAGGGTTCCGCCCCCGGCCGATTCGCTCATGCGCCTGTCGGGATGGGACGCGCTGGTGCTGCGCCCGGAGTCGAATTTCATCAATATCGGCGAACGCACGAACGTGTCGGGATCGTCCAAGTTCGCCCGTTTGATTCGCGAGGAGCGCTTTGAAGAAGCGGTGGGAGTGGCGCGCGAGCAGGTCCTGGCCGGCGCGCAGATCATCGATGTGTGCATGGATGAGGCGATGATCGACTCCGCCGCGGCGATGACGCGTTTCCTCAATCTCATCGCGGTCGAGCCCGACGTCGCCCACGTGCCGGTGATGATCGACAGCTCCGATTTCTCGGTCATCGAGGCCGGCTTGCGTTGTCTGCAGGGCAAGGGCGTCGTCAACTCGATCAATCTCAAGGAAGGAGAAGCGCTCTTCCGCGCGCGGGCGCGTCTCGTTCGTCGTTACGGCGCCGCGGTCGTCGTCATGGCTTTCGATGAGCAAGGACAGGCGACGTCCGCCGCGCGTAAGTTCGATATCGGCGCCCGCGCCTATCGCATCCTCATCGATGAGGTCGGCTACTCGCCCGAGGACGTCATTTTCGATCCGGCCGTGCTGACCGTCGCCACCGGCATCGAGGAGCATGATTGTTACGCCCTGGAGTTTTTCGAGGCGACACGCAGGCTCAAGGCGGCGTTTCCTCGCGCCAAGGTGAGCGGCGGGATCAGCAACGTCTCCTTTGCTTTTCGCGGCAACAACGTCGTGCGCGAGGCGATGCACGCGGCATTTCTTTATCACGCCATACGCGCCGGGCTCGACATGGGCATTGTCAACGCGGGGCAGCTCGCCGTATACGAGGAGATCCCGAAGGACTTGCTCGATCGAGTCGAGGACGTGCTGCTCGATCGGAGGACGGACGCGACCGAGCGGCTCGTGCGCTACGCCGAGTCGGTCAAGGGCGCGGCCAGAGCCGAGGAACAAGAGGCGGCCTGGCGCCAGGGCTCCGTCGAGGAACGGCTCGATCATGCTCTCATGCGCGGGATCACGGCCCATGTCGAAGACGACGTCGAGGAAGCGCGAATCAAATTAGGCTCGTCCTTGGCGGTCATCGAGGGCCCGCTCATGGCGGGAATGAACAGAGTGGGGGAGCTGTTCGGCGCGGGCAAGATGTTCCTGCCACAGGTCGTCAAGAGCGCTCGCGTTATGAAAGCGGCCGTGTCTCGTCTCTTGCCCTTCCTTGAACAGGAACGGCAAGACGGAGGGCGCGCCGCTCCGGCGCGCATCGTGCTGGCGACCGTCAAGGGCGACGTTCACGACATCGGCAAGGACATTGTCGGCGTCGTCCTGGCTTGCAATCACTACGAGGTCATCGATCTTGGCGTGATGGTTCCCGCGGAGAAAATCCTGCGAACCGCCCGCGACCGCCGGGCTGATCTCATCGGCCTGTCGGGTCTGATCACTCCCTCGCTCGAGGAGATGGCGCGCGTCGCGCGTGAGATGGAGCGGCAGGAGTTCGACATTCCCTTGCTCATCGGCGGCGCCACGACCAGCAAGGCCCATACCGCGGTCCGTATCGCGCCTGAATACAGCCACCCCGTCATTCATGTGCTCGACGCTTCACGCGCGGCGGCGATCGTCGGTTCGCTCATGCGCGACGCGCAGCGTGACGCCTTCATTCGTGATCACGAAGAGGAGCAAGCGCGGCTGAGGCGGCGGCATCAGGCGCGACAGGCGGCGCGACGGCTTCTCTCGATCGAGGAAGCGCGCCGGCGCCGAACGCCGATCGATTGGGATCACTATGAGCCGCCGCGACCGTCTTTTTTCGGCGCGCGCGTCGCGCGCGCCGTGTCGATCGACGAGATCGTTCCGTACATCGACTGGTCGCCGTTCTTCGCCGCATGGGACCTCGCCGGCGCCTACCCGCGAATTTTCGAACATCCGCGCTGGGGCGTGAGGGCGCGCGAGCTCTTCGACGACGCGCGCCGCCAGCTCGAACGCATCGCCGATGAGAAGCTTATCGAGGCGCGATCCGTCTTCGGTTTTTTTCCGGCCCGGTCCGCCGGAGACGACATCGAGATCTTCGAGGACGAGTCATGCGCTCGGGTGCGGGCGGTGATTCACACATTGAGGCAGCAGTCCGATGGATACGGGACGCGTCCCAATACGGCGCTTGCGGATTTCATCGCGCCGAAAGACGCCGTTCGGTCCGACTATCTCGGTCTGTTCGCCGTCACCAGCGGCATCGGAATCATGGATCTGCTGGCGAGGTTCGCGAGCGAACAGGACGATTACGGCGCGATCATGGTCAAGGCTCTGGCCGATCGGTTGGTCGAAGCGCTCGCCGAAAGGACTCACGCTTGCGCGCGTCAAGAATGGGGCTTTGGACAAGCCGAGCGGCTTGGCGTCGAGGATCTCATCCGCGAGCGCTATCGAGGCATCCGGCCGGCCCCCGGATATCCGGCCTGCCCTGATCACACCGAGAAGCGCACGGTTTTCGATCTGCTCGACGCCGAGCGCGCCGTCGGCATGCAACTCACCGAAAGCTACGCCATGATCCCCGCCAGCTCGATCTGCGGATATTTCTTCTCGCATCCCGAATCCAGGTATTTCCAGATCGACATGATTGGACGCGATCAGGCCGAGGATTATGCTCAACGCAAGGGCTGGAAGCGGGAGGAAGCGTCGCGCTGGCTGGCGCCGGTTCTGGACGGCGGAAAACTGTGACGACAACGAAGGTGATCGATCGGAAAGGAGGAGCGCGCATGGACCAAATCGAAGAGATTCGCAGGCGAAGGAGAGAGGCGCACGCGCGTCTTGTCGATCTCGACTCGAAGGTCTACAAAGCCTTTCTGGCGATGGAGCAGGCGACCTACGCCGACGGCGCGCTCACGAAGAAGGACAAGGAGCTGATCGCGGTCGGCATCTCCGTCGTTCAGGACTGTGCGTCCTGTATGGAGTGGCATGTCACGCAAGCCGCGAAGGAAGGAGCGACAGAGCGCGAGGTTCTCGAGGCGATCGAGGTCGGAATGGAGATGGGCGGAGGGCCGGCGACCGTCTCGACCCGCTTTGCGTTGGACGTGATGAAAAAGATTTTCGGAGATACCGTGACCGCCGGCATTTAATACGCAGACGGCGTCCAAAAGAGATCAGCTTGCTTGATGAATCGATTCTCGCCTGGCGCGGACGCGTTCAGCGACCGATGATCTGAAGCGCCAGATCTCGATCGCGCGGACCGTCCAGCTCGGCGGCGATGATCGCCTGAAAGCGGCCGAGCACGAGCTTGCCGGCGGCGACCTGGCAGGAAAGGGCGTGTCCGAGCAGGGATGCCTGAAGATGAGATTGAGCGTTGGCTCGGTCGCATTCGGAATGTTCCGGGTCGTTGTGCCGCCAGTATTCGCTCGGACTCACGACTTTTTCGAGCATCGTCTTGAAATCGTGGAGCAGGGCCGACTGCCACTCGTTGACGAAGACGGCCAGCGTCGTGTGTAGCGACGAGAGCAGCACGACGCCCTCCTTGATGTCATGGCGCCGGACGATGTCTGCGATGCGCTCGGTCAGGTCATAAAGCTCGAGACGACGATCCGTCACGAGACGGATCGTCTCGCCGATGACGCGGAAGGTCCGCAACCCGTCGTTCGGCTTTTCGTTCGAATCAGCAGGAAGTCCCATTGGCGCCTCACATAACAGCGAGCCCGGCAGGGCCGTTTTGAGCAACAGTCATTTCGCCGCCGCTCAAGAAGCACGGTCGTTGTCTTCAACGACTCTCGCTTCACAGGGACGGCCGCAAGCGCAGGCCGGCAGCGGATGCGCCGTCTCGATCGAGAAGCCTTCTCCGAGCGCGTTTTCGCGGTAGTCGATGACGGCGTCCTGGAGCAGTTCCAGACTGCGCGGATCGACGATCAGCTTGACGCCTTCCTGCTCGAAGACGACATCGCGGGGCGCGGCCTCATCGAGGGCAAGACCGGGACGAACGCCCGAGCAGTTCCCCAGTATGAAGAGGCGCAGACCGCCGGAGGGCAGTCGTTCACGTTCCGTCTCGATCGCGTTTTTGACTTTATCAATGGCCGCGGCCGTCAGATGAATCATCGTTTTCCGCACCATGACGCGTTCGGAAGGGCCGTCACGAACGACGTTTCATTATATTCCAGACAGACGGTGAAGTCGCGAATCACGCGACCATGGTCGACACGGATCAAAAAGAAGGCACGTCAAGAGAGAGCAGATCGCTCACGGCGAGTCCCTCGCGTATGACGAATCCCTCGCCGTAAAGCGCTCCGATTCGCTGGCCGTGCCTGCGGGACGCCAGCTCCACGTTCTGTTGGAAGCGGTCGAGGGCCAGGGGCACGCTTTCACCGGGCGCGGGCGTGAACTGGCTGGCAAAGGCTTGTACGGCCCTCATCTTGATTTCCCAGGTCGACGTTATGTCGACGACGAAGGACGGGATGACGTCATGGTGCTCGGTGAGCGCGAGCGCGTAAATGAGCTTGAAAGGACGGTAGGGCGGACCGAGATCAGGCCTGTAACTGCGTAGGCCGGCCAGGAACGACGCCTCGTAGGCGATCCGTCCGGCGGCGGCATGATCCGGATGCCGTTGTCGCCAGTGCTGCAGCAATACGACGCGCGGCCTGAGGCGTCGAATCGCCTCGACCACGGGATTTTTCTGCTCCGTGCTTGACTCGAGACATGCGTCCGGCAAATCGAGGCACTCGCGATGAGCGACGCCGAGAATGCGCGCCGCTTCCTGGGCCTCGGCGGCGCGGGTCTCGGGAGTTCCACGGCTGCCCGATTCGCCGCGTGTCAAATCCACCAACGCCACGCGCCGGTCCAACCTTGTCTGGCGCGCCAGCGTTCCTCCCATGATGAGATCCGCATCATCGGGATGGGCGCATATGGCGGCGACGTCGAAATCGTGGCTCATCCTTCATTGTCCTTTCCGATCAGTAGCGCTTGTGACTGCGGCGTCTTTTTTCGTCGTGCCCGCCAAGACGCGCTCGTAGTGCCGTTCATACTGCGTCACGATCATTTCGGCGTTGAACAGATTGGATACACGACGGCAGGCGGCGGCTCCCATCTCACGACGCCGCGTTTCGTCCGTCAGAAGCTCGCGCGCGCGCGCGGCCATGCTCTCGATGTCGCCGACGGGAACGAGAAAGCCCGTCTCGCCGTTCACGACCACTTCGGGCAGGCCGCCTGCGTCCGAGCCGATGACCGGCACGCCGCAGGCCATCGCCTCGAGCGCCGACAGGCCGAACGACTCCAACTCGGACGGAAGGAGGTACAGGTCGGCCTTGCCGGTGAACTCCTCGACGGCGTCCTGACGTCCGAGAAAACGCACGCGATCGGCCACTCCCAGACGCCGCGCCAGGGCCTGAGCCGAAGCGCGCTCCGGGCCGTCGCCGACCATGAGCAGAACGCTGGGGACGTCGCGGTTCACGCGTTCGAGAACGCGGATCACGTCGTGGACGCGTTTAACCGGGCGGAAGTTCGACATGTGCAACAGAATCCGCTCGCTGTTCGGCGCGAGCGCGCGCCTGTCACAACAGGAGCAATTGGCGCAGTGACGCGAGACGTCGACGAAATTGGGGATGACCTCGATATCGCGAGAGACCTGGAACTCGTCCATGGTCATGCGCGCGAGGAATCGGGAGACGGCCGTGACGCCGTTCGAGCGCTCAATGCCGAAGCGAGTGATTTCAAAGAACGAGCGATCCTGGCCCACGAGCGTGATATCCGTTCCGTGAAGCGTCGTAACGAGGCGCGGCGCCGCATCGCCCAGCATTTGCTGCGCAAGGAAACCGGCGATGGCGTGGGGGATGGCGTAGTGGACGTGCAAGAGGTCAAGCGACTGATCTCGGGAAACCTCGGCCATCTTGGCCGCGAGCGCGAGATCGTGCGGAGGGTACTCGAACAGACTGTAAGTCGTGACGTCCACTTCATGAAAACATATATGTTCGTCGAATCCACCGAGACGGAAAGGCAAACGGTACGAGACGAAATGCACCGAGTGCCCGCGCCGGGCGAGCTGTTTGCCCAGCTCCGCGGCGACCGCTCCGGACCCTCCGACGGTGGGGTAGCATGTGATTCCGATTCTCATGATCGATCGCTTCTCCGGTTCAAAGCTCGATCACCTGATGCGCGCGCGCCCATGGATCGAGACGCGCTTCGAGGTCGCCGATCCATGACGGTTCATGACGCGCGAGATACGAACACAGCGCGATGCGACGCTCTTGAAGCTCGCTTCCCGGAAGCAGCATGTCGTGCGCGCGTCGCAACCGCGTGGCGCGCGTTTGCTCGCGGCGCTTGACGGCGCGCAGGGCCTTTTCATGCAGCGCGGCGATCGGGTGCCAAGCGCGTCCGAGAGTCGTTTCGGCCGCCGCCTCGAGAGTCGGGTCGACGGCGCTCACGGCGGCGCTCACGGTTGACATCTCGCGTTCGAGAGCGCGCCGGATGCTCGCGAACGACGACTCGACCGCTGGATGCTCCTGGCGCGCCCGCTCGGAGACCAGTTGCTCGACGTCTCCCAGGGCCTGCGTCAACGAGAGCCTCTCCGATTCCAGCGCTCGGACGTTCGACGGCGTGAGCAACGTGACGCTTGGACGCGGAAAAACGACGGGGCGCGAGACGCCGAAATCCGCATATGCGGCGCCGAGCTGCGCGTGATAGGCGATCTCGGCCGGACCGCCGACGTATACGGCGGTCGGCAGCAAGAGATCCTGAGCGAGAGGCCGCAGGAGAGCGCCCGGACTCCAATGCTCGGGGCGTGCGCGAACGAGCGACGCGAGATCGTCGAACGACAGGCGCCGATTCGTGCCGCGCACCTCGATTGAGTCTGCGTGTACGGCGAGCGCTCGTCTCGCGCCGTCCTCGGACCAGAATAGGCTGAGATATCCGGAACGGAGCGGAACCTGTTCATGATAACCGGCAGCCCGTAGACGCTCACCGACGCCGGCGGCCATGCGCGAAACCGGCGAGCGCTCGACGGCCTCCCGGACGAACAGCTCCGTCATGAGCGACTTGAGCGCGGCGTCGCCGGGATCGAGGAGTACGACGTCGGGCGTCAGCGCGGAGAGCAACAGGCCGAAGGCGTCGGAAAGAGCCCGGCCGGGCTGATAAGCCGCCGCGAGCTGATCGATCAGGGCGTCGCTCCAGGATGTCCGAGGCAACAAGGAGCGTAGGATGTTTAGCGTTTCCGTGATTGTCGCGTCAAGGACGATGCTTGACGTCGGACGTCCGCCCGGATCGTCATGCGGAGCGTATCGTAGCTCCCCGGGTCGTTCTTCCGCGTCGAAGACGGTGATTGTCCGGACCTCTTCGAAATCATGGTCGTCCGAGGCAATCCAGAAAACGGGAACGACCGGACCGTCCCATCTCTCGCGCAAGAACGCGGCGAGTCGCCTGATCGCGAGCGCCTTGTATAGAACGAGCATCGGGCCGCCAAAGAGAACCGGCTGCTGGCCGGTGACGACGGCGATGCACCTGTCGTCGGCCAGGGACCGCGCCGCGCACTCGGCCGCCCTGGCGCCGCGAGCGCTCTGTTGGCGGACGAGCGCCTTGGCGACGGCCGCGCGCGGGCGTTCATGTGACACGGCGCGTCGCGCCGCTTCAAGAATCGCGTCTGGGCTCCAGTCGCTCGCAAAGAACTCGAGGGCGCCGGAACGGCTGGCCACGTAGTCTCGAAAGAGCGCGCTGGGAGGCGTGGGCAGATCGCCGAAATCGATCAGGCGCGGCGTGCGTGGACACGGAGTCGCCATGGTCATCAAAACATCATAGGCGAATCATGCGCCTACGGTCGAGCGGATCGTGCGCGCGAACGCTCCGCGATTCGCTGTGCGCGTGATAGAGTCTGTCGAAGGCGTCGAACGCCGTTCGAGAAGGAGGTCTGATATGTCATCCGCGATCGAGGGGCTTGAGCCCGGACTAGTGTGGAAGCACTTCGCCGCGATCTCGCGTATTCCGCGCGGATCCAAGAACGAGGCCGCGGCCGCGCAATTCGTGCTGGACTCGGCCCGGGAGATGGGCCTTGACGGCGAGCGCGACGACTTCGGCAACGTCGTCGTGCGCAAGCCGGCTTCGTTCGGTCGCGAGCGCGCGCCCGGCGTCTGCCTCCAATCGCATCTCGACATGGTCTGCGAGAAGAACGCCGACAAGGCGCATGACTTCGCCAAGGATCCGATCGAGCTGGTACGACAGGGCGACATTCTGAAGGCCGACGGCACGACGCTCGGCGCCGACAACGGCATCGGCGTCGCGACTTCCTTGGCGGTGATGGAGGATCGCTCGCTCGATCATGGTCCGCTGGAGCTGTTGTTCACCGTCGACGAAGAGACGGGCTTGACGGGCGCGCATCACCTGAAATCGGATTTCGTCAAGAGCCGCATCCTGCTCAACCTCGATTCGGAGGAGGAAGGCGAGATCTATGTCGGATGCGCCGGCGGTCTGGACACTATGGGAACCTGGAATGTCGTTCTCGAGGACGCCCGGCCGAATATGATCGCGCTCGACTTGCGCGTCACCGGCTTGCGCGGCGGACACTCCGGACTCGAGATCGACAAGGGCCGCGGGAACGCCCTGAAGATCGTCAATCGCGTCATCATGGCGCTGGCCGACGCCGTGAGCGCGCGGCTGGCGCGGATCGACGGAGGCAATAAGCGCAACGCCATACCGCGCGAAGCTTTTGCGTTGATCTTCGTGCCGCGTTCGCGCGTCAATCGCGCCAAGAAAATCACGGCGGGATGGAACACGACGATCCGAGACGAGTTCAAGGCGGTCGAGCCCGACTTGAACGTTACTCTTACGGAAGCACAAGACGCCGCCGCTCGCGTTTTGAAGCGCAAGCTGCAGAAGCAGATCATGCATACGATCTGCGCCCTGCCGCACGGCGTCATCAAGATGAGCGCCGAAATCGCCGGACTCGTCGAGACCTCGACAAACGTCGCCGTCATCAAGACGAGCGGCGACAGGATCGCGCTTGATACCAGCCAGCGCAGCTCCGTCGCTTCGGAGATCCAGGAGATCGCACGGACGGCGAAGGTCGTCTTCGAGCTGGGCGGCGCGCAAGTGGCGCAAGGAGACGGTTATCCGGGGTGGAAGCCCGACATGGGCTCGCCCATTCTCAAGCGGGCCATCGCTGCATATGAATCGCTTTATGGAAAGGCGCCCGAGGTCAAGGCCGTTCATGCCGGGCTCGAGTGCGGCATCATCGGCGAGAAATATCGGGGAATGGACATGATCTCGATCGGGCCCACGCTCCAGGACGTCCACTCGCCGGAAGAAAAAATCCATATCGAAAGCGTTCCGAAGTTCTGGAAATTCCTGACGACGTTGCTCAAGAGCGTCGTTTGAACGAATGACGGCGATGGGCACTGAGTGCGCCAATTGCGGCGCCGCGCTCGCGGGCGATTATTGCCACGTTTGCGGCCAGAAGCGTGTGATGCGGGATGATATTCGTCTCGTTCGTAATTTTTCACGACGTTTTCCATGAGACCGTTCATCTCGACGGATGCTCATCGCCAGCGCTATGACAGGCGTCAGGACGTTGCTGCGATTTGATCTCAACATCGTGAGCGCCATCATACATGCCGCGGTTCTTGTTTACTTTCTCATTGCCGCGAGGATTGTCTATAGTATAGCGAGCGTTGGATCCGGACCATCGTCAAGGTCGTCAACGTTCAGGCGATCGATGCCGTTACCACGGGCGCTGTCTTCATGGTCATTTTCCTACGACTATTGCGAGTCATCTAGGCGCGGAGCCCGTCTTCCGCCGTGCCACGAAGATGAGATCCAGGGCGTAGCGCGGCGCCAGCGCGCCGGCAGAGAACAGCAGCCGCATTAATGGAATCGCCCAGCGTTTGTTCCAGCGACGTTGCAGGCGGTCAAGCTTGGGAAGCGCCGAAAGCCAGTTGAGGAGCAACTCGATATAGACGCCGGTGGCGCGCAGGATCTCGAAGCCCTCCCGGATCAGCAGGTCGCGTGTCTCGTCAAAGGACAGCTCGCTCAGATGATCGGGGCTGTAAGGACGTTCGGAGCGGTCCGCGACGTTGGCCAACCGTAGGCGGTTGGGAGTCGTCAGGATGAGGACGCCTCCGGGTTTCAAGACACGCCCGAACTCGGCCAGGGCCGCGCTCGGATCGTCGAGATGCTCGATCAGCTCTCCAGCGAAGAGCGCGTCGAAAGCGCCGTCGCGATAAGGGAGCGGACTGGCTTCCGACACGGTCCACCGTAAAGCGGGGAAGACGCTCTTGCGAGCCGCAAGAAGGTCGTAGTCGACATCGGCGGCCACGATCGTGAAAGGCCAATCGGGTCGAATCTCCGTGAAGAGGCTCCGGCCGCAACCCGCGTCGAGGACGCGGCCTCCCCGCGGGATATGGAGTGAGAACAATCCGGACAACCTGCGTAGCATCGCTTCGTGCAGCTCGAAGAGGAACGGCTCGGTCGGCGTGTAGCCGTGTGCGGCGTGCACTCGATGGTAATAAGAGCGCAACACGTCGGGATCGGCGATCCTGCCCGCCACGAAGCGGTTCTCAACCACGCGACCCTTCGCCGAGCGCAGGACGAGCTGAATCCCGATGATCGGATCGAAGGCGTATTCAGGATTCGACCAGGAGTCGAGCGCTGATTCCCGTCCGATCGGCCCTTCCTTCCAGAGCGAATCCGGTCCGATCGACGTGAGGTCGATGCCGATTGTCGTCTCGGACTCGCCCTCGGGAAGCGGAAAACGCCACCAGCCCACGTGCGTTTCGGGATGCTTTTCTCTCAGGTGCGAGTAGAGATCGAGCGTGAAGACGTGACGATGCGCGTGACGTAATCGGCTGCGAAAGCCGAGCTTGCCGCGTCGCCGCGTGAGATCGATCGTCGGCGTGAGAGGAGTGATTCGAGCCACGAACCGGACCAGAGGAGATAGCGGGGCCGTGAGAATACGGGGTCAATGCGTCAGTTGTTGCTCTTCCTCGGGCACGAGCAGGACGTCTCCATGCTCCTGGACGATGCGACGATACCAAGCGTCGGGATAGGGAGGATGCGTGGGCTCGCCTTTGGCGTCCTTGACGTTGCCGTCCATGTACTTGACGAGAAGGTCCTCGCCGAGCCGACGCCAGCGCGCAGTGACGTCGTCGCCGGCCTCGATGCAGTGGCGAGTCAGATAATCGCGCGCCAGCTCGGGCGCTTGCCGATAAAGGGTGCGCGCCGCCTCCTCGACGTGCGGCTGCTCGGCGAGGAAGCGTCCTTCCATCTCGCGCTGGACGTTCTGGATGTCGACGATCATGTCGCTGTAGCGCGAGTAAGCGAAGTTCGCAACCCAGTTGAAGACCCAGAACGCCGAATCCCACGAGAAGCGGCCGAGCGAGGCGACTCCCGGGCCGAACGTCCGCGGCGGTCGACGTATGCCGCAGTACATTGGCGCATAGACCGTCGAGTAAGTGTCGTCGACGCCGTACCAATAGACCCCGCCGATGGGATCCGGCAGCCAGTCGCGCGATTGAGCGACGAATGAAAAACCGGTTTGCTGCGTCGAGACGGCGCGCTCATTGATGTATTTCTTGCCGTCAACTTCCCAGGTCAAGGGCCGCCAGCGATAAGGGCAGGCGAAGGGTCCGGCGCCGACGTCCTTCGTCATATCGAACGGCGTCCCCTCGAAATGATCGCGCATGAGCGCCATGACGTCGCGCACGCCGAGCTTGCGATCAGGCTTGATCCATAGCGGAAGAGGAGTCGCGCCCTTCACGCCGCGAGCGTAATCGTCTGGAAGGCCGAGCGAAGGGGCTATGAGGCGGAAGACGTTCCATACGCGCGCCTCGCAGAAGCGCTGCGACTCGAAATTCAGGGGAGCATAGGCGTCGGCGAAGCTGAAATCCTCGTCGCGGCCCTCGAACCACCCCTTGTCGCGGGCGAACGAGACCACGTCCTTCGAGTAGAGGCAATCAGGGCTGTTTCGCGGGAAGTTGCGGATGCGCGCCTGGTTCGCATGGGCCGAGACGTGACCGTCGGGCACGCGCCGCGCCACCCAGACGGCGCCCTTTTGGCCCGCGCCTTTGCCGATGATTTCGAGGATCCAGACCTCGTTCGGATCCGAGATCGACATGGACTCGCCGGTCGATGCGTAGCCGTGCTGCTCCACGAGATCGGCAATGACGCTGATCGCTTCACGCGCGGTTCGGGCGCGCTCGAGCGCGATGAACATGAGACTGCCGTAATCGAGTATTCCCGCCGGTCCATGGAGCTCCTTGCGGCCGGTGAACGTCGTTTCACCGATGGCGAGCTGATGCTCGTTCATGAGTCCCACGACGGAGTAAGTCGTGGCCGCTTGCGGGACGCGTCCGAGGAACTTGCCGGTGTCCCATTCGAAGATATCGCGCGTGGCCTCCGGTCCGAAGACGCCCGCGGGCGTCAAGACGAGCTCCCCGTACAGCGAGTGCGAGTCGGCCGAGAAGGTGATGAAGGTCGAGCCGTCGGCGCTTGCGCCCTTGGCGACGAGGATGTTGGTGCAGGCGGCGGCCGGACGCGAGGCCGGCGCCGCGGCGGCCAGGCAAAGAATGACGAGGGTCAACCTGAGGCGCATTTTCAGCAACTCCTTTCAATTCCGTTGGCCAAGCGGCCGCAGCTACTCATCAACTCGCCATAAAAAGGATGCGGCGTCAAAACCGCCCCGGAATCGCCGCTGATTAAGCATGGACTACATCACGATTGTCGGCGGAGCAGGCTCGTCAGGCGAGCCGGCCTTGCGCAATGGAACGATCGTCATGTATGTCAGCAGGACGGCGCCGAAGACGGCCGCCACCAGCCTTGGAGCGGCGGCTAACGTCTTTTCCCAGGCGATTTCAGGGAATCCTCCGCTGAAATAGACGATCACGGCCACCGCCAGACCCATGAGCGCTTCGCCCGCGATGAGGCCGGAAGCGGTCAGGATGCCCGCGTTTTCGACGCGGGCCTTTTGAGCGTCGTTGTGATTCCGTCTCTCGCTGAACCAGTCCACGAGACCGCGAATCATGCCGCCGACGAAGATCGCAAAAGTCGTCTCGAGCGGCAGGTACATGCCCACGGCGAAAAGCATGGGGCTTTTCACCCGGACCAGGATCATGGCGACGCCCATCGCGATGCCCACGATCACGAGCGGCCAGGCCATCTCGCCGCCGACGATCCCTCGGGCCAGAGTCGCCATGAGACCGGCTTGCGGCGCCGACAACTGTCGATCTCCGAATCCCGATCCGCCTTGCTGGATGTTCGCGGCATGAAGGAAGTAGAGCGGGAAGAACAGCGTGGCGCCGGCGACGACGACGCCGATCAGGTTGCCGACCTGCATGCGCCACGGCGTGCCGCCGAGTATGTGCCCGACCTTGAGGTCCTGAAGCATCTCGCCCGCGACGGCGGCCGCGACGCAGACGACCGCCGCCACGCCGAGCACCGCCGCGACTCCCGCGTCGCCCGAGACGCCGACGAGGACCATCGTCAGCGCGGCGATCAGCAGCGTTGCCAGCGTGAGACCCGAGACCGGATTGTTCGATGAGCCGATCAATCCGACGAGGTTGCCCGAGACCGCGGCAAAAAAGAAACCCGTGACGAGCATCACTATCGCAGCCAGAATCGCGCCGCCGATGACGCCGGTGAAGTAAAAGTACAATCCGATCATCGCGATGAAGACCACGCCGATTCCGATCAGAACCTTTTTGAAACTCAGATCCTGCTCCGTTCGGCTCGTCGTTTCAGAGGCGCCGGCGGACTTTTTGAGGTCGGCGATGCCGCGCCGCATTCCGATCGCAAGGTTCCGGCGCATGCACCAGAGCGTGTAGAACGCTCCAACGAGCATGCCGCCCACCGCGATGGGCCGGACCATGTTTTTCCAGATCTCCACCGAAAAAGCCGTCCACGCCTCTTCGCTGCCGGTCGTCAGACCCTGGGTCTCGGCAAAAGGACCGATCACGCTCGGGCCCAGGAAGAACACGAGAAGCGGAACGAATAGTCCCCAGGCCAGAAGACCGCCTGCGAAGTTTAACGAACCCAGCACCGGGCCGATGATGTATCCCACGCCGAAATAGGCCGGGCTCACGGCCGGCGCCGAAAAGAGAGACGTTCCGCCCGCCGCCACCTTGTGGTCTGTCGTCTTGAATCCCAGGCGAACAACGCTCCGGCCGATCTCACCCAGGCCAAGCAGAAAGTCGTTGGATGCGAAAAAAACCTTGAAGTTCGCGAAAAGCTGGACGATTGCTCCGACGCCCATGGCCGTGAAGAGCTGTCTGGCGGCTTCCGAACCCCGCTGGCCGGCCTTGTGGATCTCGGCCGCCGCCACGGACTCGGGGTAAGGCAGCTCGGGATCCTCGACCATGACGCGCCGCAGAAGCGTCACGAACAAGATTCCGAGAATACCGCCCACGATCATCAGCGCGGTGGCGCGTAAATAGTCCGTCGTGTTGTTAAAAGTCCAGAGCTGGAGGATGACGAAAGCCGGCAGCGTGAAGATCGCGCCGGCCGCCACCGATTCGCCGATCGATCCGACGGTTCGGGCGAAATTCTCCTCGAGCAGGCTGCCGCGGAAAAGGCGCAGGACGGCCATTCCGATGACGGCCGCGGGGTATGTCGCGGCGATCGTCATCCCGGCCTTGAGGCCGAGGTAGGCGTTGGCGGCGCCGAGCACGACGCACATGGCGAGTCCCAGGAGCAAGGCGCGGGCCGTGAACTCCGCCATCGTCGTATCGGGGGAGACGACGGGTCGAAACCGGCCGCCTAGCCTTTCTTGTTTTGGTTTTGGGCTGCTCATAACGGCGCGATCTTAGCACGATGTTCCGGGCCTCGGCAGTCGTTCCTGGATAATCCCCGCGAGAAGTCGAGTACAATGCGGACCGAACGTTGCGGAGGAGAGGCGATGAAAATGTCACGACCTGCTTTCGGCACGTGGCTGGTCGCCGTCGTTCTCGGGGCGGCCGGCATTCTGATGCGTTTCGGCGTTCTTCATGTGACCGGATTGGGCATCGATCCCTTCTGGTTCGTGACCATCGCCTTCTGCCTTCTGGCGTTGGGTTGTTTCGTGAAGAGGCTCTGAGTTGAATGGATGATGGCGATGTTTGACGCTCATCAGGGCGATCCGATCGGTGAACTGACCTCCCCGATCCGCAAGCTGCAGATCCAGATCGGATTCCTCCTGGCAGGCTGGTTGATATCCGCCTTGCTCGTCCTGGCAGCGGTTCAAATATCGCCGGCTCGGTCGACACGGCAATTCGTCTGGACGTACGCCGGCGCCGTCGTCGCCGCGGGCGGTCTTCTGGCGCGGCGATTCGTCGATCGCATGCTCGTCGAATCTCGAATGCGCTCGACCACGCCTGCACGATCGGACGAGAATCAGAGCGGCGCAAGCGAGGAGGTTCGCGATCATGCGCGGATGAGCGAAGCGCGGCGCCTTCTATTCGTCATGCGTCAGTGGTTGGTCGTGAGAACGGCGGTTCTCGAGGCGGCTTCGCTTTTGCCGCTCGTGGCCTATTTTATCGAGCGATCTCCGATCAGCCTGGCGCTGGCCGTCTTGATGGTCGGTCCGGCAGTGGCGCAGTTTCCGACGACTAGCGCGACCAGATGGTGGATCGGCAGGCGGATGCGCGCGTCCGACGAACGGCCGGCGCCATCCTTGCTCGGCTCGTAGTAGGCGGCCAAAAAAAGACGTAAGAATTGAATTAAGCAAGGATGGATTCTGAAAATGATAGTGGTTTGTCCGAAAGCGACGAACGCCCAACCGTGAAGCGGAGCCGAAGCCGGCGGTGGGCTCCTTGCGGCTCTGCCCTTGCTTTCAGTCCATTACAGGCGGGCCAGCGCCTGGTCGAGGTCCGCGATCAGATCGTCCGCGTCCTCGATGCCGATCGCGAAGCGAACCAAGTTGTCGAGGATGCCGATTGAACGGCGTTCCTCGGGCGCCATGTGGTAAAAGGACATCAGCGCCGGCTGCTCGATAAGACTCTCGACGCCGCCCAGGCTGGGAGCGATTTGAGGGATCCGCATGGCGTCGATGAAACGGCTGGTCTTCAAGCCGTCGCCTCGGACCTCGAAGCTGATCACGCCGCCGAATCCGCGCATCTGCCGTCGCGCCAGCGCGTGTCTCGGGTGATCGGACAGGCCGGGGTAATGGACGCGTTCGATCTTGGGATGACGCGCGAGGTGCGCGGCGATCGACTGAGCGTTGGTATTGTGACGTTCCATGCGCAGCGCGAGGGTTTTGAGCCCGCGCGCGAGCAGGTAACAAGACATTGGCTCGGGCACGGGCCCGAGCACGCCCTGGAATTCCTTGATCGTCGCCACGATATCGCGTCCTCCGACGACGCATCCGGCGAGAAGATCGTTGTGGCCTCCCAGGTACTTCGTTGCGGAATGGATCACGAGATCGATGCCCAACTCGATCGGGCGTTGATTGAACGGCGTCGCGAAGGTCGAATCGATGATCGTCGTCAAGCCGCGTTTCCGGCCGAGCGCCGCGAAGGATTCGAGATCGATGACGTTCAGGTATGGATTGGTGGGAGACTCGGTGAACAACGCTTGCGTGTTGGCGCGGATGGCCTGTTCCACGGCTGAGACGTCGGGAGCGACGAGGCTGTGCTCGAAGCCAAGCCGCGGAAGAACGTCCGTGGCGAACTGGCGCGTTTTTCGGTAGCAGTCACTCGTGAAAACGACGTGCGCGCCCTTGCCCAGAATCGCCAGCAGCGTCGTCGTGACCGCGGCCATGCCGGTCGAGAAAAGCAACGCCGACTCGCCGCCTTCGAGGACGGCGAGCTTGTTTTCGACCGTCGATTGCGTCGGATTTCCGTAGCGGCCGTACTCCTCGCCGCGATTGACGCGTCCTTCGGCGTGATCGATGCGGTCTTGTGTTGTCGTGAAAGTGAAGGTCGAGCTGAAGACCACGGGCGGGGTCATCGAAAAGTCGGGTTTGGGGCGCGTCTCGCCGCCGTGGACGGAGAGGGTCGACAGGCCGACGGGCGGTTTTCGATCAGGCGTCATTGGTAGAAGCTCCAGCGGAGAGAGGGAGAGTCCGGACGATCAATGATCGCGCAGGGACGCTCCCAATATGGAATATACGTATGTGGCGCGTGGCGGTTTTCGGGCCGCCCTGTTCAGATCCCGGCGATTTTTTCATCGATCGTGCGTTTGACCACGTCGAGCTCGGCGGGCAGCTCGGTCGGCGGATTGGCATGGCGGGAAGTCACGTGTTCGAGCATGCCGCGGTGATAGCCGACTTTGAATTCGGAGAACTTGAGGCCGTGCGCCGTCGATATCACGACGACGCGCTCATCGGAGGCGATGGCGTCGCGCTCTTTGAGTTTCATGAGCGCCGCCAGCGCGACGCCGGTATGTGGGCAGTTGAACATGCCGCAGCGGTCGGCGAGAGCGGCGGCGTTGGCAATCTCGTCCTCGGTCGCTTGCTCCACGATACCCGAATACTTCTTGAGGATTCGTATCGCCTTTTGCACGCTCACGGGGTTGCCGATCTGAATCGCGCTGGCGACCGTCTTGCGCGCCGTGATCGGCTCGAAGGTCTTCCAGTCGCTCTTGTACGCCTGATAGAGCGGATTGGCGCGTTCAGCCTGAGCCACGACGATGCGCGGCCGGCGCGTGATGAGGCCGATCTCCTCCAGCATCTCGAAACCGGCGCCGAGCGCCGAGACGTTCCCGAGATTGCCGCCGGGGATGACGATCGTGTCCGGGACTTCCCAATCGAATTGCTGCACGATCTCGATCGCGATCGTCTTCTGGCCCTCGACGCGCAGCGAGTTCATCGAGTTGGCCAGGTAGATCGTCTGGTCCTCGGTGATCTTTTTAACGAGCGCCATGCATCCGTCGAAGTCGGTGTCGAGCGAAAGCACGATGGCGCCGTTCGAAACGGGCTGAATGAGCTGCGCCAGCGACACCTTGTCCTTCGGCAGGAACACGATCGAGGGAATGCCGGCCGCGGCGCAATACGCCGAAAGCGCCGCCGAAGTGTCCCCGGTCGACGCGCAAGCGACGGCCTTAATGGGCTTGCCTCTGGAGATCATGTGCTTGACTTGAGATACGAGCACGGTCATGCCCAGGTCCTTGAAGGATCCCGTATGGCTGTTGCCGCACTGCTTGACCCACAGATCGCGCAAGCCGATGATCTTCCCGAAACGTTCGGTCCAGTAGAGGTTCGTTCCGCCCTCGTACATTGAAACGATGTTTGCGTTGTCGACCTCGGGCAGGACCCACTCCTTTTTTCCCCAGATGGCCGAGCCATAGGGCCACTGGCCCGTCTTGTAACGGTCGTCGAACAGCCGCATCCATGAGACGGCGCTGCGGTTGCGCAGCGCATCGAGATCGTGGCGCACTTCGAGCAGGTTGCCGCAGCGCGCACAAAGATAGACGACTTCTTCCAGGGCGTAAGTCTGTCCGCACTCCGGCGTGATGCACTGGAACCATGCGCGATAACTCATGACGTCTGCCCTCCGGATTCGATACGGAGCGGCTACCAGAAGAGGTGGCCGTCTGCGTCGCGCTCATTATGGCTCGAAAAGGAGCGGGTTGCGGCATTCCGCAGGGCGCGCGTTGCGACGGGTCGTTTTTTCCCTGGTTCCCGGGCCGATTTCGCCTCACTCGGGTCCCATGTCTGGCCGAGCGAGATAGAAACCTTGGCCGATGCTGACGCCCATGGAGAAGAGCGTGTCGGCCTCTTCCCGCGTCTGGATTCCTTCGGCGATGACCGTGGAGCCGATGTCCTGTCCCATGGCGAGGATGGCTTGAACCATGGCGCGACTGGTGACGCTCGAATGCACGTCGCGCACCAGGGCCATGTCGATCTTGAGGTAGTGCGGCTTGAGACGGGCGATGGATTCCAGGCCGGAATAACCCGCGCCGACGTCGTCGACCGCGAATGAAATGCCGAGATCGGTGAAGTAGGCGAGCGTTTCACGAAAGGCGTCGTAGTTCTCGATGATGAGCTTCTCGGTGATTTCGATGACGAGGCGCTCGGGCATGACCTGAGTGCGCTCGAGGAACGTGATCAGGGACTTGCCGCGAAACTGGGGATCGCGCATCGTGGCCGGCAAGGTGTTGATGAAAATCCGGGCGTTCGTCGGGATGCGACCGGAGGACAGCAAAGCGCGCGTCCGGCAGAGGCGGTCCAGCTCCACGAGGAGCGCGTAACGCGCGGCGGTCCCGAAAAGATCGCCGGCGTTCTCGAATCCGGTTCCGCGAGCGCCGCGCGAGAGAGCCTCGAATCCGAGAACCGTGCGGTCCTTGAGCAGAACGATCGGCTGAAAGGCCGTGACGATTCGCGAACGGATGATCAGGTCCTGAAGCTTTTCGCGCTGGTTGAGCTCGTCGGCCAGGCGTTGATGGGACGCCTGGACCAGGGCTTCCTCGATCGTGCGGCGCACGATGCTCTCTGGATGAACGAGAGGATTGTAGAGCGCCATGCCGTATGCCACCTCGATGCGCGGAGGATTTTTCAGGTAGGGAAAGCCGGCCCGCGCCAGCCGTGGCACGACGGTCGTGATGAGCCGCGCGCGAACGATCTTGAAATCCGCGGGACTGATAGGATACGGACCGAGCCGTTTACGTTCGAGCAACAGAAGCAGGCGCAGCCCGCGCGGCTCGTCAAGCGTGACGACGTCTCCGTGACGGAAGTCCTTGCCTCTATGCTCATGCAGAATATCGAGAACGCGGCCGCGCACTTGATCATAAGTGTCGCTGCCGTACTCGCGCTCGATGACGGAGAAAGCCGAGGCGTCGATCACCATGATCCCGAAGCTTCCAACTTCGACGAGCTGGGAAGTGAGAAGGGGCAGGTGGCTATGATAAGACGTCAGCGATTCTTGCTTGCCGTTCATCGGTGACAGCCAAAAAGACGATTGAAAATGATAACTCAGTTGAAGCATCACGAAAAGGCGGCGTCTGTTCTAGAATAGCCTGGTGGTGACGAGATAAAGATGTCGATACTGGCGCGCATTCTGAGGGATCGCGGGATCGTGACGGAGCAGCAGCTCCAAGAGGCGGTTCAGCATCAGGTGCTTTACGGCGGGCGGCTTGGAACCAGCCTTTTTGAGCTGGGATTCATCACCGAGGAGCGTCTCGAGGAGGCCCTGGCCAAGATCCACGGCGTTCCTCCGGTCAAGGTCGACATGCGCGAGATCACGCCCGAGATCGTCGATCTCGTTCCCAAGGCGATGGCGGCGCGACACAAAGTGTTCCCGTTCAAGCTGCGCGGGAAGACGCTCTACCTTTTGATGGTGGATCCGAACGATCATGCCGCGATGGCCGAAGTGGGGTTCCGCCTGGGTTATATCATTCGCCCGCTCGTTGTCCCCGAGATGCGGATGATTCACCTGCTGCGCGATTTTTACGGCGTTGACGAGCGCTGGCGATTCACCGATACGCATCACGCGGCGGCGCCGCCGCCGCTGCTGGACCCCCAGGCGGCGGTCTCTCGGATCGAGTCCGCCGCCAGTCGCGACGAGGTGGTCGACGCGCTTCTCGCGTTGTGTCTTCATCATTTTCGAAGAGTGATCTTCTTCATCGTCCGCGAGCCCTGGATTCTGGGTTGGAACGGATTGGGGGAGGGCATCGATCGCCATACGGCGGCCAGCTTCAAGATCCCTCTCGATCAGCCTTCGGTGTTTCGCATCGTGACGCGCGACAAGACGATCTTCATCGGAAGGCTCGGGCAAGAGGCGGAGAATCAGCGTTTCCTGAAGACGCTGGGCAAGCGTCCGAGCGCGACAGCGGCCCTGTTCCCGATCGCCGTGCGGGGTCGGGTCGTCAATCTCGTCTACGGGGATGGCGGGGCCTCTGGCGCCGTCAAGGCCAATATGGGCGAGTTGCTCGTCATCGTCCAGAAGGTGGCGCGCGCCTATCTGCGGATCATTCGCCGGCGCATCGCCGAGACGCGTAGAGAGCTGCGCGAGAGCGGCCGCGGCGATTCCGGCGCCGACGAGATCGACACGAATCAAGAGACTTCCTAGGACTCGTTTCTATTCTATCAAGGAGCATCGAACGCATGATCGAACGCATGAAGGAGATCCGTCGCAGGCGAAAGCGCAAGCAGTCCCGCCGAAAAGACCGTAAGCGAGCGGCGCTGTCCGCAAAAAAGAGCGGTCGTAAATAGACTGGAGAGATACGGCAAACATGATTCGGTGACCGCGCGTGCGGGCCTGGAGAAGCGCGCGGCTCGTGATCGGGACGCGCTTGTCGCGGAGAGATCGATTTGGCCGAGCGGCGGATTCCCGTCAAACCGTCAATGCCTGAGCGTTCACCGCGACGGGCCGCCACAGTTTTCACTCCAGGAACGTACCTATGCTGCGCCGCCTGCGGGAAACTGCTCAAGATCGAATGGGCGACTCGCAGCATCATCTGCTCTTGCGGAGCGCGCATAACGCCGCCAAAGCCGGACGCTGGCGCCTGATAGCGATGGCCGCATTGCTCGCGGCAGGAGTGAAGAGCAAGATCCCGTTCATCGGCATGGCGGCGACCGAGCCGCATGGCGCGCGGTGGATCAGCCTCTTCTTGCGCGTGATCACGCACGCCGCCGTTCGTTGCATCGCTGGCGCCGAGCCGACTACTTCGATTCCTCGACGAGTTGTTTGAAGCGGGGATCCGCGACGACCGACTTGAAGTCCGGGTCACGCTTGAGCCGCTTGAAGTCCTTGAAGCCTACTTCCACGGCCTTGTGCAGGAAGAAAAGCGCCGTTTTGGTCTGGCCGTTCGCCGCAGCGATCTTGGCGACGTAAAAGCATTGCATCGCAATCGACTCGCGGCTTCCATCAACGGGCATCGTCGCGGTGGCATCGAGGATCGTGGGATCGACGCGATAAGCGGTCTGATACGCTTCGTATCCTTCCTCGAAGCGTTGAAGAGCGAAATACGCGGTTCCCATGTTCCTGTAGGCCGTCGCGAAATCGGCCTTGACGGCAAGCGCCTTTTTATAATGCTTGATTGCTTGTTTGTAATCACCCCGGCCATGATCGAGGGCGCCGAGGTTGTTCCACGCCTCGGCATAATCCGGGTTGATCTTCAAAGCTTCCTTGAACGCACGCTCAGCATCGTTGATGCGTTGGCTGCGCTGGTGACAAATGCCGAGTTTGTTGTGAACGATGGCGTCTTCGGAGTAGATGTCCAACGCTTTCTTGAACTCCTTGACCGCGTTCGTGTATCGGCCGGCCAGCATGTGGATCTCCGCGTCTTTGACCGCGCGTAATGACTCGCTGATTTTGGACGATGAAACCTTCATCGTCTCGACGTTGATGGGAGATTTCGAAATCTTGACGATGTCGATGATCTTTTCCTGCGTCTTGGGATTCACGAGCAGATCGAGAGTGAACACGTCTCCGTCGGAGACGACGCGCGGCGCGGGAATTCGCGGAATTGGGGCGAGCAGACTGGGGAGCGGGCAGTTTTCGCACGGGAACATTCGTCGCAGATCCTTCGCCAGGTCGGAAGCCAGCGGTTGGACGCTGACCTTGAATACGGATCGATTCTTCAGTTCGACTTCGAGCCGATAACCGAAGTAGGTGCGGCTTTTCTCGTCCACCAAGACGCGGCTCACGCCGTTCGAGCGCGGCAAAGAGACTTCCCCCATCATGGTGGTTGAGCTCGCGGTTCCGGTCCGGAGAAGCGCGAAACCGACATGGGCGCCGTTCTCGAGCGTGGCAAAGGCGTAATGCCCGCTGGCGCAGAAAGCCGCCCCTTGCGCAAGACTCGCGCCCAGGAATCCGGAGAAGAGGAGGGCTCGATTCATCGCATACTGATCTCCGGGACGACGGCCACATTCATATCGGTCACGGGCTCGAATCCGGCCAAGCTTGTACGAGTCACCACGGGGGCGTCGTTCTTCATGTCGGGCGCGGAGCTTTGCGCCGTGAGTCTGGCCTCGACGAGCGGAGAAACGTCTTGCGTCGCTTTTGATTGATTGCGCAAGGCGAACGTCGCCGACAACAGGAGCATGATCAGAACGAGCGCGGCGACCGGCAGAGGAACCGGTATCGATATCGCGAAGAGCCGCCGCCAGTATGTCGCCGCGGCGGTCTGTCGCCGGAAGCTTTCCCTGACGCGCGCGTTGAGTTCCGACGTCACGGCGGGCGATTCCCAGAGACGCAGAAGCCGCCGGATCTCGGGATCATCATGCTCCATGTCTTCTCTTTCGCCGGCAGTTCTCGTTTTCTCGTCTTTCATGACCTTGATCTCCGTTCAATCCATCGATGGCCGGGCGCATAATGGTCCGAGTCGGCGGCGTAGGCGTTGGCGAGCGCGATGCAAGCGGGATTTCACCGTTCCGACGTCGGATTCAGTGATTTGCGCGATTTCCGCCAGGCTCAGGTCCTCGTATTCGAAGAGAATCAACGCTTCTCTCTGGAGAGGCGGCAGCGCTTCGACGGCCTGCCGCACCGTCTGGATGATTTCGTCGCCAAGAAGATTGCGTAGCTGCTCGGGCGTGCGATTCGAGGACGGCGGTTCGGGGACATCGTCAACCAGAGTCTCGACGCCGCGTTTGCGCAGCAGACGAAACGCCAGGTTTCGCGTCGCCGCGCAGAGGTATGTCCGCAAGGATGCGCGTTCCGCTTGATAGCCTTCCGGCCGGCGAAGGAGCGCCAGGAAGCAGTCGTGCGTGACGTCCTCCGCGAGTTGTACGGATCCCAGCAAGCGATATGCAAAGCGAAAAATGGAGTGACAGTGACGCTCATAAATGACGAGAAACGCGGTCTCATCCCCGCGACTGGCCCTCACCAACAACTCCGCCTCGGCGCTGTTGTCTGACATGATTGATTCTATCCGCCAGCGGTCCTTCTCTCATAAAGTTATCACGAATACGCGCCGAGGATACGGGCGCGCGCTTCGAATTGCCGAAAGAACGTCTTAAACGCCGGCGGGCTTTTCTCGAATGAGAGTTAGAATAAGCGCGAGGAAAGAGCATGCCTGAAACCATCGAGGAGTACCGGATACGGGTGTTGGGATACTTGAAAGACCGCGACCCGATCCGGCTGCTTCAAGCCACGCCCACGAGACTTGAACGGTTGATTCGTGGCATTCCCCGCAGAAAGCTCGATCGCCGGCCGGCGCCGGGAAAGTGGTCGATCGTCGAGATTCTCGCGCATCTGGCCGACTCCGAATTGGCGATGGGCTGGCGGTTTCGTAACATGCTGGCGACCCCCGGCGTTCGGCTTCAGTGGTGGGATGAGCATCTTTGGTCGGAGAAGTGCAATTACGCGTGGAGTGATCCACGGCGCTCCGTGACGGTTTTCCGCGTTCTGCGCGAAAGCAATCTCGCGTTGTTGAAAGCGGTGCCCAGGCAAGTCTGGCAGTCGTCATACGGCGTTCACGAAAAGCGCGGCCGCCAGACGGTCGCGGAGTTCGTGACGATGGAGGCGGCGCACGATCTGAACCATCTTGTCCAGATCGAGCGACTGCTGGAGAGCAAACCGGCGGTTCGACGCGCGTCCGCGCGCATGAAACGCCGTCTCTGACAGCGACAAGTGCGTGATGTGTCGCCAGTCAATGATGGGCGCGAAGGCGCCAAGTCACTGAGGCGCATAGGAATGAGTCCAAAGCGGCGGCGTTCATTCGGCTTCACTTAATAGAGTCGCGCTACTGATGAATTGACTCATTCAGCTTACTTTTAGCTCGATTCCAACGACAGCCGAACCATGATCGGCGAACCAGCACATGTGCTCGTTCACCATGTCCAACTCGAGCACATAGCGGCCCGGTTCTCGAGGGGTGGTGAAACGACATTCGAGGTCGACGCTCTCGCCCGGCGGAACGTCCCGAGGCAGCATGACTCGCAAGAAATCCATCTCGACCGTCTCGAAGTCGGCGTTGCGGAGGTGCGCGCCGAGGCCGACGTATCCCCGGCTCGGTTTCAAAGCGCTCAGCCAGAGGGTATTGCCGATGTTCGTGACATGCGCATGGAAGCATAGAGCGGTCGACGCCTTGGCTTGCAGCGCGTTTTCGACGATCGTCGGCTCGATGCGCGCCAGAAGCGTGCCGGGCGCCAGGCTGTCCGGAACCTCGTCATTCGTCTGCACCGCGATCGCGATAGTCGGTGATCCGTGATGCTCGAACCAGCACACGCCTTCGTCGACGAGATCGAGTTTGATGACAAAGCGCCCGGGGATCGGCGGAGCGGGAAAGCGCAGATCCATCATGACGGCTTCATCCGGAGCGACGGGGCGCGGAAGCGGCATGCGGGCAAGATCTCGCGAGCGCACGGCGCCCAGCTCGTCGAGCAGGCTGGCGCCCAAGGCGACTGCGCCGAATTCGCCGAACGGTTCATTGAGCCAAGCGGTGTCGCCGGTGTTTCGCAGCCGGAGCGTGATGCGAAGAGGAGAGCCCGGGCGCACCGCCGCGCCGGGAGGCGGCGAGAGCAGCTCGATGGCCGCGGCCAGACGATGCGGCGCGCGGCTGTCAGGATAGGAGTCGACGACGAGAGCGATCTCCGTCGTCTTTGATCCTTCCTGCTCGAACCAGGCGATCCATTCGTCGACCATGTCCAACTGGAGAGTGTAACGGCCGCGATGCTCGGGCAGATCGACATCCACGTCGAGATCCACCGACTTGCCGGGCGGCACGTCACGCGGCAGCGATGCGCGCGTATAGCCTCTGACGAGGACCTCGCGTTTGTCGTCGAGCAGATGTCCGCCGAGGCCGACGTATCCTCCCGCGGGGTGGATTGCATGCAGCCAGAGCGTGTCGCCCGTGTTGCGGATCCGCGCATGGAACGTCCGCTTCGCGCCCGCCGGCCCGCGCAGGACGGACGACTCGGCGCTCACGTCGATCGTCGACTGAAGCCGTCGTGGATTACGGCTGTCGTGGCGAGGCTCTCCCTTGGTCAGCACGAAGAGATAAAAGTGGCGCAGATTGTCGCGCAAGACGTCCAGCGGGTAGATTCTACGCGAGCCTTCAATCAGCCGTTGATACTCGTCGGCCGTCACGGTGATCGCCGACGGATCGGGATAAGGCTTCAAGAGAACGCGGTTGAAGCCGACCTTGCGGGCCTTGGCGGCGATTTCGCGTATGTCGAGATCGTTCTCGAGGACGCCGGTTTTCTCGCTCTCGAAGAGCGATTGATTCGAGTGGGCGTGCCCTTCCCCGGGTTCCGCGAAAACCGCGCGGCCTCCCGGCCTGAGAACACGATACAGCTCGGCGAGCACCGCGTCCTGATTGGGCACGTGGTGAAAGGCGTCGAAGCATACGATTCGATCGACGGACTCGGGGGGCAGGTCGATACGGTGGCCGTCATAAGGAAGAAAAACGGGTTCGAAATCGGCCGTGAGCCGGGAATCCGTGGCGAAAAGCTCGCGGCCGAGCGACAGCGCCGTTTCGCTGATTTCGACGGAAATCGTCCGGCAGCGCAGGCGATTGAGGCATGCGGAGAGCCAACAGCTTCCGGCGCCGAAATCGAGCACGATATGACCCACTCCGAGATCCAGCTCGTTCAGCACGAGCCCTAATCGGTAAAGAATGGCGCCGGTGTCCTTGACAGTGCTGAACGGCTTGTTGAAAGCGTGTGACCGGCCGGCCGGATCGGCGGCGATGCTTCTCCAGTAAGCCTCGGCGGCGCGATTGAACTCCTCGGTGCGGGCGAGAAGCTCGCTTTCGGAGTACGCGGGCTTTTTGTCGTCGACAAGGCGCCGTGCCATCCCCGACAAGCGATCGCGGCCTTCTTGCGTCATCATTCGTCGAACGAGGCGGCGCAGAAAACGAAGATTTATCACAGGGCTACTCCATCAAGGCGAAGGATCCGTTGAGCGCCAAAAGGCGCGCCAGCCGTTCGTCCTCGACATTCTGCCACACACGATTGACGGGAAGGGCCGTTCGACGTCTTGTTGGCGCGAACGCCGGGTTTCGACGCGGAAGCGCGAGCAACGCGTCGTCTCCCTCGCGCGCGACGATGACGCAACCGTTCTCGATCAACCATCGTGTGAGACGCCGTCCCTTGCGGCGGATGCCCCAGAATCCTTCGTGGACGACGACGTGCGTCGCTGGAGAGCATTCAAGCGCGTGCCAGGCGCGGTTCGGATCCCGTAGAGCGCCCGACAGATCCGCCGCCAGCTTGGGATAACGCGGAGGCAACGCGCCGCTAAAGCCGTTCAGCAGCTTTCGCCAATGGAACGTCGAGGAATACATGTAACGCAGATCGCTGGCCGCCTCGCCAAACGGCAGCTCGGCCAGGACGGAATCGGCCGGAAGGGCGGCGACTGCGCGATAGACGCCCGCGGGATGCGGGCCGGTTTCGAGACGGCGAGGCAGCATTCTTCGTATGCCGGTCCAGTAGGGCAGATTCATCGGCAGAGGCGCGGCGAAGGATTCGAAGAGTATCAGAAAGCCGAGAGTCGTCGTGATCAGGGCCGTCCGACATCCGCCCGGAAACCGGCGCATCAAACGTGCCGAGCCATGGCCGGCCAGGATGACGAGGAAAAGGAACGACACCCAGGCGAAACGCGCGGGCACCCGCAATCCGTCGAAGCCGGGAACGAAGTCATAGAGCCATGCATATGGCCCGCCGCCAAAGGCGACGCCCCTTGAATGCATTGTCGGACCCAAGGAGAGCAGCAAGGCCGTTGCCGCGGCAAGAACGGAAAAACCGACTCCGGAACGGAAGAACCGGGCCGCCATGCGACGCGTATTCTCCGATATCATCCAGAGAACGATGACGGAAACGACGACTGCCGCGAGATTGAAATTGAAGTCTCGTAACGGCACGATCCGATTAATGCCGTAAAAACGGCCGCGTGCTCCCAACGCGATCATGAGACCGCCGACGGCATGAAGAAACATGACGAGGCACGCCGTGATGATGATCACGGATCGCCAATCGACCAATCCGTGCGCCGGCGCGACGGCCGTCGAGCGGCGCTCATGACGAAACGCCTCGATGAGCTCTCCGAGCACGGCAAGCGCGCCAAGCATCAGGATCGAGAGGCCGGGGAAAAGCGCGCCCTCCGGCTTGGAATAGGCCCTGATCACGCCTCCCCAGAGTCGTGAATACGAGTTGGCCGTGAGATAGGAGTAGGCGTCGGCCGAAAAGAGCTTGACTTCCCAGAGTCGGCGCACGATGCCGTTCCGCGCGTGAAGCTCGAGGTAAGGAAGAAGAAACGGCAGCGACAACGCGATGATCGTCAGCCCGGCGATCATCAGATCAGTCCAGACGCGGTGGTCCCGGAGTCGTCCCTGGATCGTCATCTCAAAAAGAACGTAAATCGCGGCGACAGGGGAGAAATACATCAGATGATAGCCGCATGAGAGATTCTGCATGATCAGGGCCGAGCACCCAAATGCCAACGCGAGACGCGAGCGCTTTCGGACAAAGAGACGAAGACCGAGAAGGACGAAAGGCATCCACTGAGCGGACAGGACCTGCAAGTGCGGTAGCTGCGTGAAACGATAAAGGCCGAAACCATAGAGCAGCCCGGAGATCGAGGCCGCGCGATCGTCGCCCGAAAGCTCGCGCACGAGAAAAAAGGCGCCCAGCGCCGACAGAAAGAACGTCGAGAGGAAAAGCAGGTTGTGGCACAGGATGGGGTTCCGCGTGAGCGCGTACGGAATCGCGATCTGGACCGCCTGCGCCGTGAGATGCTCCGAGTAGGCCAGAGCCAGCGGCTCGGGATGGAAGATATTGGCGTTCCAGTAGCCGCGAAAAGCCTCCCATTCACCTCCAATGAAACGGACGATGTGGTCCGCGTCCCAAGCGAGGATCCAGCAGTTGAGCACCGGATCCCCCAGATCGGCGGGAAGATCATGAGCGATACGCGCGGCGACCGGCCAGGTCATGGCGATCGTGATGACGGCGTATGCGGTGATGACGGCGATCAGTCGCTCGCGGCGGGAGGATCGCATGGCGGAGGGATGATCATCACAGGTCGCGGCCGTTCATGCCATTGGGCCGCCGCCGGCCGGTTTCACGCGTCATGACGCCAGATGATTCATCAAACCGAGAGCGACTACAAACGACGGCGCCGAGCGATGACGATCCGGAATGCGAGTCGTTGAGAGAGAAACGCCGGGTCGCGATGATCGCCGAGCGCGGTATAATCATCGACTCCGGCCTCCGCGTCGTTCAATGACTCGGCGCGGGAGTCGACAAAACGATCATGCCTGAATTCGTCCATCTTCATGTGCACACGGAGTACAGCTTGCTTGACGGAGCATGCCACATCGACAAGCTCGTCGACCAGGCCGTACGCCTGGGAATGCCGGCTCTGGCGATCACCGACCACGGCAATATGTTCGGCGCCGTGGAGTTCCACGACACCTGCCGCGCCAAGGGGCTCAAGCCGCTTCTGGGTTGCGAGGCTTACACGGCCAAAGGCAGCCGGAACGATCGCTCGGCCAGCGGCATCCGCGAGGCTTATCACCATCTGACGCTGCTGGCGATGAACGACGCCGGGTATCACAATCTCGTCAAGCTCGTATCGATCGGTTATCTGGAAGGCTTTTATCATCGGCCGCGCATCGACAAGGAAGCTCTGGCTCGGCACAACGAGGGGATCGTCTGCCTCTCCGGATGCCTGGCGGGAGAGATCGCGACTTTCCTGCGCGACGGCAAGGACCAGGACGCCTGGCGCGTGGCCGGAGAGCTGGGCGACATCTTCGACAAGGGACGCTTTTTTCTCGAAATGATGGATCACGGAATACCCGAGCAACGTCGCGTCAACGAGGGATTGCTGCGCATTCGCGACCGGACCGGACTGCCGATCGTGGCCACCAATGACGCGCATTACATCAGCCGCGACGATCACCTGGCCCACGACGTGTTGCTTTGCATCGGGTTGGGCAAGAAGCGCGATGACGCCGATCGACCGCGTTTCGGGGCGCCGCAGTTTTATCTGAAAAGCGCCGAGGAGATGGCGCAGGCGTTCCCGGACGGCGCCGAGGCGCTCAAAAACACGCTCGGCGTGGCGGAGATGTGCGATTTCACGCTGCGCGCCGTCGAGACGCTGCCGGATTTCGCGGTGCCTCCCGGCCACACTGTCGAGAGCTATTTCGAACGCGTGACGCGTGAAGGATTTGAAGGGAGGCGTCACGCGCTCGCGGAGTTATGCGCTCGAGCACGGCTGCGCTACCCGCTTTCGGTGTACGAAGAGCGCCTGGAAAAAGAGATCGCCGTCATCCGCCGCGTCGGATTCGCCGGTTACTTTCTCATCGTATGGGACTTCATACGCTTCGCGCGCGAGCGGGGCGTGCCTGTCGGTCCGGGCCGCGGCTCGGCCGCCGGCAGCCTGGTGGCCTATTGCCTGCAAATCACCGACATCGATCCGATCGAGAACGATCTGATCTTCGAGCGTTTTCTGAACGAAGAACGCATCAGTCCGCCCGACATCGACATCGATTTCTGCGAGAACCGGCGCGCCGAAGTGATCGAATACGTGACTCGCAAGTACGGCAGGGAAAACGTCGCGCAAATCATCACCTTCGGAACGATGAAAGCGCGCGCGGTCGTGCGGGACGTCGGCCGCGTGCTTGACATGAGCTACGGCGACGTCGACAAGATCGCGAAGATGATTCCGCACGATCTCGGAATCACCCTCGACAAGGCGCTTGAAGAGTCGCCGCCGCTCATCGAGGCCTATAACAAGGATCCGCGCGTCAAGGATCTGATCGACATTTCGCGCAAGCTGGAAGGCACGACCCGCCACGCGTCGACTCACGCGGCCGGCGTGGTCATCGCGCCCAGGCCGCTGGCTGACGTCGTGCCGCTCTTCAAGGGCAACACTGGCGACGTGACGACGCAGTACGACATGAAAGGCGTCGAGCGCATCGGCCTGCTCAAGATGGACTTCCTCGGCCTCAGGACGCTGACGCTTATTCATGATTGCGTCAGGATGATCGCGGAACAGACCGGCGCGCGCGTCGACATGCAGGAGATCCCGCTCGACGACGGCAAGACCTATGAGCTGTTCTCGAAAGGCCAGACCTCGGGCCTGTTCCAGTTCGAGTCCGACGGAATGCGCGACATACTGCGGCGTTTCAAGCCCGACCGGCTCGAGCATCTCACGGCGCTCAACGCTCTGTATCGGCCCGGACCGATGCAGATGATCGAGGACTTCATCAGACGCCGGCATGGAGCGACGAAGGTCAGCTATGAAACGCCGTCGCTCGAGCCGATCCTGAGCGGGACTTACGGCGTCATGGTCTACCAGGAGCAGGTGATGCAGATCGCCTCGACGCTGGCCGGTTTCAGCATGGGAGAGGCGGACATCCTGCGCAAGGCCATGGGAAAGAAGAAGGTCGAGGTCATGGCCGCCCAGCGCGAGAAATTTCTCTCGGGCTGCGCCGCGCGCGGCGTCGCCGAACGGAAGGCCCGCAAGATCTGGGATCTCATGGAGCAGTTCGCGGGATACGGCTTCAACAAGTCGCACTCGGCGGCCTATGCGCTGTTGGCCTATCAGACGGGTTATCTCAAGGCGAACTATCCGATGCACTTCATGGCCGCGCTTCTGACTTCAGAGCGCGCGAACACGGACAAGATGGTCGCGTACATCGGCGAGTGCCGCGGGATGGGCATACGCGTCCTCCCGCCCGACGTCAATGAATCCGAAATGTATTTCACCGTTAGAGGAGACGACATCCGGTTCGGTCTGTCCGCGATCAAGAACGTGGGCGAGGGGGCGGTGCAGGCCGTGATCGAGGCGCGCCGATCGCGGGCGTTCCGATCGCTTTACGACCTGTGCGAGCGCGTGGATTCGAAAGCCGTGAACCGCAGAGCCATCGAAAGCTTCATCAAGAGCGGTTGCTTCGATTCGCTTGATGCGCGAAGAGCGGCGCTCCTAACCGTCGTCGATCGGGCCATCGAAGCGGGCCAGAGAACTCAGCGCGACCGCGAGCACGGCCAGACGAGCCTGTTCGGGAGCATCGAGCCGTCGCCGGAAACGCCCGTTGATTTCGCCGCGATTCCGGATGCGCCCGAATGGAGCGATAGCGAGCGTCTCTCCTATGAAAAGGAAACGCTGGGCTTTTTCATCACCGGTCACCCGTTGGAACGCCACCGCGATGATCTTGCGCTCTTGACCACGACATCGTCCGTCCGATTGCGCGAGGCGGGCAATCCGAGCGAAGTGTCGATCGGCGGCATCGTCACGGGCTTGCGGCTCATCAAGACGAAGAAAGGCGATCGCATGGCCACGTTTTCGCTCGAAGACATGGATGGCGGCATCGAGGTGCTCGTGTTCCCCGAGACCTTCAAGAAGGTGGCCGGACGCCTGGCGGAAGACCGCATCATGGTCGTTAAGGGCAAGGCCGAAGTGCCCGACGACGGCAAGGCCAGGATTCTCGCAAGCGACGCGCTCACGCTGGACGAGGCGAAGATGGCCGACGCGCGCTACGTGACGATCCGTTTCGCGGGCGATGATTGGGCGCGCTCCAAAGGCGAACGCCTCCGCGATATACTCGAAGCGCATCCGGGCGACTGCCCGGTGGCGATCGAGCTCGTGCGAACCGGCGCGTTCATCGTCGCGTTGAACACCGGCGCGACTTTCCGAGTTCGCCCCAGCGCGGCGTTCCAGGATGCGATCGAAGGACTCCTGGGCCCCGGTGCCTTGAACCTGACTCTGAACGGCGGCGGCGGTCGCGGCGGAAACGGCCGGGCTCCGGCGCCGGTCGCGCGGGAAGGGGAGTGAGAGGCGTATGGCCGAATGGGATTTTGAAGCTCCGCTCAAGAAACTGATCGAACAATCGAACGAACTGGCGCAGTATCCGGGTGATCCGGACAAGGAACGCGAGCTGATCCGGCTGCGGCGTGAGCTGGAAGAGCGGCGCCGCGAGATCTTTTCGAATCTGACTCCGTGGCAGACGACGATGGTGGCGCGCCATCCGAATCGGCCTTATTCGCTTGACTACGTGCAGGCGCTTTTCACGGAGTTCACGGAGCTGCACGGCGATCGACGTTTCGCGGACGATCCGGCGATCGTCTGCGGATTTGCCCTTTACGCGGGCCGTCCCGTGGCGGTCATCGGACACCAGAAAGGGCGCGACATGAAGCAGAAGATCTATCGTAATTTCGGCTGTCCCAAGCCGGAGGGCTACCGGAAGGCGCTGCGGGTCATGAGAATCGCCGAGAAATTCAGGCGGCCGATCATCACTTTCGTCGACACGCCTGGCGCCTATCCGGGCATCGACGCCGAGGAACGCGGACAGGCCGAGGCCATAGCCTTCAACCTGCGCGAGATGTCCCGACTGCGCACTCCGATCATCGTCAACGTGACCGGCGAGGGAGGCAGCGGCGGAGCGCTGGCGATCGCCGTCGGCGACAGGGTGAACATGCTCGAGCATTCGATCTATTCGGTCATCTCGCCCGAAGGTTGCGCGTCGATTCTCTGGCGCGACGCGCGCGAAGCGGAGAGGGCCGCTTTCGCGATGAAGATCACCGCCAACGACCTCAAGCGTCTGGGCGTCGTGGATGAAATCGTGTCCGAACCGGTCGGCGGCGCGCACCTCGATCACGAGACGACGTTCAGGAACGTTGACGCCGTGATCGCGAAGCAGATGAAAACGCTCGCCTCACTGCGTCCCGAGGCGCTTGTCGCGGAAAGATATCGCAAGTTTCGCAACATGGGGCGCTTGGGCCAGGAGTTCATTCAAGAAGACGTCGCTTCCGACGCGGTGATCGATGAGCGAGTATAGATTCGAAGACATCGAAAGCCGCTGGCAGCGGCGCTGGAGCGAGACGCGCGTCTTCGAGGTGGACGTGGACGTCTCGCGACCCAAGTTCTACTGTCTCGAGATGCTGCCCTACCCTTCGGGCGACATACACGTCGGACACGTCCGCAATTACTGCATCACCGACGTCGTGGCGCGCTTCAAGTGGATGCGCGGATTCAACGTTCTCCATCCGATCGGCTGGGACGCTCTGGGATTGCCGGCGGAAAACGCCGCCATCAAGCGTGGCGTGCATCCCGAGCAGTGGACGCGGCAGAACATCGCCGGCATGAAACGACAGCTCGTGCGTCTCGGCTTCAGTTATCCCTGGAGCCGCGAAGTCGCCACCTGCGATACGGAATATTACCGCTGGAATCAATGGTTTTTTCTCAAGATGCTCGAGAAGGGCGTCGCCTATCGATCAAAGGCGCCCGTCAACTGGTGTCCGTCCTGTCATACGGTGCTGGCCAATGAACAGGCTCAGGGCTGCGAATGTTGGCGTTGTCACAGCGCCGTCGAAGAACGCGAGCTCGACCAGTGGTTTCTGCGTATCACCGACTATCAGGACCAGTTGCTCGACGACATGCGTCAGCTCACGGCCTGGCCCGAGCGCGTGCTGCTGCAACAACGCAACTGGATCGGACGCTCGGAAGGAGCGGAGATCGACTTCATGGTCGAAGGCGGCGCGCCGCTGCGGATCTTCACCACGCGGGTTGACACGATTTTCGGCGCGACGTTCATGGCGATATCGCCTGAGCACCCTAGAATCGAGGAGCTCATCGGAGGCGCGAGCGGCGAGGCTTGTATTCGCCAGGATCTGGCGCGCCTGCGCGCGCAGGATCGGCGCGCGCGTCAAGCCGGAGAGGTCGAGAAGGAAGGCGTCTTTACCGGTCGATATGCCGTCAATCCTTATAATGGCGAGCGGATTCCGATCTGGGCCGCCAACTTCGTTTTGATGGGCTACGGCACGGGCGCGATCATGTCGGTTCCCGCCCACGACCAACGTGACTTCGAGTTCGCGCGTAAGTACGGCCTGCCGGTGCGCGTCGTCATCCAGCCTGCGGGAGAGAATCTCGATGGCGACATGCTCGCGGAGGCCTACGAGGGAACAGGCGTCACCAGCGCCACGGGTGATTTCTCCGGATTGCGGAACGATGAGGCCATCCGTCTCATGACGGAGCATGCCGAGAAGCGGGGATTCGGAAGAGCGGCGGTCACATACCGCCTCAAGGACTGGCTGATCAGTCGCCAGCGCTTCTGGGGAACGCCGATTCCGGTTCTTTACTGCGAGAAAGACGGGATGGTGCCCGTGTCCTATGACGATCTTCCTGTCGTGTTGCCGAAAGGAGCGCCCTTTACCGGCGAAGGCGGCAATCCGCTCGATAAGGTTCCCTCTTTCGTCGAGGCGCGCTGCCCGCGATGCGGAGGGCGCGCGCGTCGCGAGACCGACACGATGGACACGTTCATCGACTCCTCATGGTATTTCTATCGTTATCTTTCGCCCTGCAAGCAAGACGGCCCCTTCGATCCGGAGGCGGTTCGATACTGGTTCCCGATCGATCTCTACGTCGGCGGAATCGAGCACGCCATTCTGCACCTGGTCTACGCGCGCTTCTGGACCAAGATGATGCGCGATCTCGGGCTGGTTGACTTTGCCGAGCCCGTTGTGCGTCTGTTTCCGCAGGGAATGGTGCACAAAGAGGGCGAAGTGATGTCCAAGTCCAGGGGCAATACCGTTGCTCCCGACGAAGTGATCGCCGAGTACGGAGCCGATACGTTGCGGCTATACATACTCTCCGTCGCTCCGCCGGAAATGGCTCTCGAGTGGAGCGACGAAAGCATCAGCGGCGCGCAACGGCTGATCCACCGGGTCTGGCGTCTCGTCGACCGCCATATCGAGACCATCGCCGCCGTATCTGCTTTTTCGGCGTCCGTCGACTCACAAGCCGAACGCGATCTGCGTCGCAAGACGCACCAGACCATCCAGCGCGTCACTCGCGACATCGAAGAACGCATGCATCTCAACACGGCGGTGGCCGCGTTCAGCGAGCTGGTCAACGAGATTCAACGGCTGGAGGACCGGCTCGATAGCGAGTCGGGTCGTGTTGTTCTCAGAGAGGCCGTTGAATCGCTCGTTCTGCTCATGAATCCCTATACGCCGCATCTTTGCGAGGAGCTCTGGAAGCGTCTGGGCCATCAGGAAGACCTCGTCAGGCATGCTTGGCCGGTCGCCGATCCGGAGATCGCGCGCGAGGAGACGATCGAGATGGCGGTACAGGTCAACGGAAAAGTACGCGGGCATATCGTCGTGCCGCAGGCCTCCGGCGAGGAGGAGATACGGCAAGGGGCGTTGGCGGAGCCGAAGGTTCGCGCGCACCTCGAGGGTCAGGAAGTGCTACGGGTCGTCGTCGTGCCGGGGCGTCTGGTCAGCATCGCGTCGAGGCGATCATGAGGATCGAAGGACGTCTCTTCACGGTCTTCCTGGGCGGCTTGGTCGGTGCCGCCTGTGGATACTCACTCGTGGGGCGCGGCATGACGATCGATCCCACGATCAAACGAGTGGGAGTGCCGGTTTTCAAGGACGCGACCGGCAGGCCGGGACTGGATCAGCAGATCACGCAGAAAGTGATCGAGGAATTGCTCAAGCGCGGACGCTTCGAGGTCGTGCCGCGCAATGACGGAGTCGATGCGGTCGTGGACGGCGAGCTGACCAGATATACCGAGACGCCCGTCGGGATCGCCCAGAGCGAAGCGGGACAGGTCCAGGCCAATCGCTATTCCATCCGGCTCGAGGCGAGCGTCCGATACCGGAAGACTGGACAGGAGGAGCCGATCTGGTCGAGCGATTCTTTCTCTTTCGCGGACAGCTACGACGTCGACGGAGAAGAGGAGAGCTTCATCGGATCCGACCAGGCCATGGAGCGGCTTTCAACGGCGTTCGCCCGGCAGCTCGTGTCGGAGATGCTCGAGGCGTTTTGAGATTCGCGGATGAGTGTCGCGTATCCGACGCGGGTCGCGTCATGATTCGATGAACGCGCGCCGAGCGTCGCCCGTTCATGCCGTCATCGGCGAGGATTCCTGCCTCGCGGAGGAGCAGGTCGCAAGCATCCTCGAATCGCGTCTGGGTTCTTCTCCGTCAGATGACGCGGTGGAGACACTGCACGGCGATGAATGTAGCTGGACAAACGTCGCGGACACGGCGCGCAGCCGTTCGCTTTTCGTCGTGCGCCGGGCGGTCGTTGTCCGGCGGGCCGACGAGATCAAGGGCTCCGAGGATGCGTTCGTGGGATATCTCGCGGATCCTGATCCCGACACGACGCTCGTGTTGGTCGCCGCCAAGCCTGATCGCCGGCGGGGTGTCTGGAGGCGCGTCGCCGATCTGGCGAACGTGATCTCGGCCGCGCCGCTCAAGGGTCGCGCGCTCCGTAGTAATGTGAATGATCGGATCCGCCGTCGCGGCATCCTTCTTGACGACAGCGGTCTGCAAGAGCTGCTCGACCGCGTCGGAGCGGATCTCAGGCGTCTCATGGGCGAGCTCGACAAGCTCGAAGCCTATGCTCTTGGTCGGAAGACGCGGATGAGCGCGGAGGAGGTGGCTCGGGTTCTCGGTCGCGGCTTCGCTGCGCCGCTCTACAAGGTCGCTGATGCGCTCTGCGCGCGTCAGACTTCGCGTGTCCTGGCTCTGGTTGAGGAGCTGCTTGAAGAAGGCGAGCCGCCTCTTCGGATCATGGCCACGCTCCATCGGGCCTGGCGCCAGATCAGCGCCGCGCGGGAGGTTTCATGCAGGCGAGGAAACGCTGGTGATCTCGCCGCGCGCCTAGGCGTTCCGGCGTTCAAGCTTGACTCGCTTGTCGAAGCTTCGCGGAGCTGGACCGAAGAGGATCTCCGGCGCGCGCTACGCGCGTTCTCGAAAGCGGATCGCGGACTCAAGATGGGCGCGCCAGCGAGACCGGTTCTTGCCGGCGCGATTGTCGCCGCCGGCCGTGGAAGCGAAACCCGGCCGAGTCGATGAAGCGCCGGCCTGCGACGCATGCTTGCGTTTGCGACCAGATGGCGTCAGGCAGCGGAAAGCGTGTTCACTCGGCGCGCGAGCCGGCTCTTGTGTCGCGCGGCGGCGTTGTCGTGAACGACGCCCTTCTTGGCGGCCTTGTCGATGGCCGAAACGGTCTCCGGGAGCAGCTTTCGAGCCGTCTCGACGTCGCCCCGGTCAATGGCCGCGCGCAGCCTTTTGACTTGGGTCTTGAATTGCGAGAGATTTCGCTTATTACAGGCCCGTTGCTTGAGACTCTGTCTCATGTGCTTCAGGGCTGACGCATGATGAGCCAATCGGATCCTCCTTCCGAAAACAAAGAAATAATATACAAGGAAACGGTGAGCAACGTCAACAAGCAGGACGATCATGGTTCGCACGCGCTCGCGCGCAACGTGAGTAGAATCTCGCGTTTCACCTTGCTGTCGCGAGTTCTGGGGCTGGCGCGCGATCAGCTTTTCGCGGCGCTGGTCGGCGCCGGACAGGGAATGCATGCCGACGCCTTTTTCGTGGCCTTCCGGATTCCGAACTTGTTGCGCGATTTGTTTGCGGAGGGAGCGCTCTCGGCCGCGCTGGCGCCGACTTATGCGTGCGCGTTGCGGGAGGACGGGCGTGAGCAAGCCCAGCGGCTGATCGCGCGCCTGATGACGCTCTTGACAATAACGCTGGCGGCGCTCATCGCGTTGGGATGGCTGGCGGCGCCGGCCATTGTTCATGTTCTCGCTCCGGGCTTCGAGAGGATAACCGGCAAGACCGAGCTCACGATTCTCCTGACTCGCATCATGATGCCGTTTCTCCTGCTGGTCTCTCTCGCGGCCGTGACGATGGGCGTGCTGAACACAGAGCAGCGATACGAAGCGCCGGCTTTTGCGCCGGCGATGTTCAACATCATCGCGATCGTCGTCGGCGTGTCTCTGTGGGGGTTCGGGCTGTCGCCCCGGCATGTCGTGATGGGATGGGCGGCCGGCGCGCTGCTTGGAGCGCTAGCGCAATTGGCGATCCAGATCCCCGGCGTCTTGAAGCTGGGCTGGCGGCCGCGATTCGAGTGGGCGCCGTTTGACTCGCGCATACGACAGATTCTCAAGCTCATGGCGCCCGCCACGATCGGGCTGGCGGCGGTGGAAATCAATATCGTCATCGGCAGCAATTTCGCGTCACACGAGCAAGGGGCGCAAGCGTGGCTGTTGAACGCCTTCCGCATCCTGTACCTGCCGATCGGCCTTTTTGGAGTGGCGATCGGAACAGTGGTGACGGCGGAATCGGCGCGTCAGGCCGCCGCGGGAGATCTCGACGGATTGCGACAATGCGTGCGGCGCTCGCTGCGCATGGCGTTCTTTGTGTCGATTCCGGCGACCGCCGGATTGATGGTCCTGGCGCAGCCGATCGTTCGAATGCTGTTCGAACACGGCCGATACCAGCCGGCGGACACCGCTAAAACCTCCCTGGCTCTGTTCGTATATTCGATAGGGCTGGTCGCATACTCGGCCGTGAAAGTGGTGGTCCCGGCGTTCTACAGCCTGAAACGCGCACGCCTGCCTGTTTTCGGCAGCCTGGCCGCCGTGACCACGAGCCTCGCGGTGATGGCGGTCTGCTACCCGATCATGGGATACGCCGCCGTCGCTCTGGGGACGAGCGTGGGGGCTTTCATGAATATCGGCGTTCTGATGTGCGCTTTTCAGCGTCATGTCGGAGGTTTGCGCGGCGCCGGCCTCGGCGAGGCGGCGTTCGCCATGGCTCAGGCCGCCGCGGTTATGGCCATCTGCGTTCATCTCGCCGCACGCGGCTGCGTTGGCATTTGGGGCTCCGGCGGTCTGTTCGCGCAGATCGCCGCCGGAACGGCGCCGGTGGCCGTCGGCGTTTTCGTGTACCTGGCTTCTGCTTTGGCGCTTCGCATACCTGAAGCGCGCGTCGTGATGGCGCTTCTGGGCCGGCATGGCCGGCGTCAAACGGTGACGCCGGAATGAATCGGCGCGATGCGTCGCACATAGAGCACGATTATCTGAATCACCTTCGTATCGAGCGCGCGCTGGCCGTCAATACGCTGGACGCTTATGGTCGTGATCTCGATCGGCTGACGGCTTTCGCCGATTCTCGTCGTCGTGACGTCTTGCAGCTCAGGCAAGCGGACCTGACCGAGTTCATCGCCGGCCTGAGCGTCTCCGGACTGGCGCCGCGCTCGGCGGCGCGCGTCGTGCACGCCGTGCGAGGGTTGTATCGCTTCGCAATACGTGAAGGACGACTGGATGACGATCCGATGGAGAATCTTCGCGCGCCGCGAACGTTCCGGCCGTTGCCTCGATTTCTCACGATCGAACAGATCGATGCGCTGCTGGCGGCGCCAGACGTTGGAACGAGGCTGGGCATACGCGACCGGGCGATCCTCGAATTGCTGTATGCCACCGGACTGCGTGTGTCAGAGCTCATCGATTTGCGGCCGGAAAACCTTGATCTCGAGTTGGGAGTGCTGACCTGCCTGGGCAAGGGACGCAAGGAAAGGCTCGTGCCGATCGGCAGCGTTGCGCGGAGTTGGATTCGGCGGTATATGTCCGAATCGCGAGGGCAAATCGCCTGCGGCAAGTCGTCAACGGCGCTTTTTCTCAACCGCCGTGGCGGACGGTTGTCCCGCATGGGGTTATGGGGCATCGTGAGACGGCATGCGTTGTCCGCGGGTGTCGCGCACATTCTGACGCCGCACGTTCTGCGGCACTCGTTCGCGACCCACTTGCTCGAGCGGGGCGCGGATTTGCGCGCCTTGCAGGCCATGCTCGGCCACGCGGACATCTCGACCACGCAGATATACACGCACGTCACTCGCGAGCGATTGCGTCGCATCTACGATCGTTTCCATCCGCGCGCTTGATTCGGCGGGCGATGGCGTCATGAGATGTCCTTGAATTCGGCGGGCGCACATGCTAGCGTTTCATTAATGGGGCGATTCCTAAGTCGCTTCCGACTCCAGAAAGTGGAATCACGCTGTCTCTTGCTCAACGCTCAACCGCTCCGGCGGGAGGGAGGTGCGCATGTCCGAGAATCTGGCCCCCGGCAAAGATGAGCTCCTCAGGCACGAAGAATATCAGCGCCTGAGCGAGCAACATCGAGAGTACGAGTCCCGACTGACCGCGCTTGTGCAGAAAGCGGTGCTCACGGACGAAGAACAGATCGAGGAGACGACGTTGAAGAAGAAGAAACTGCTGGTCAAGGACCGGATGGAGGCGATCGCGCGTCATGCACAGGGACATTGAGCGCGACCTGTCGCATGCGAGCCGACGATCGGCGTTTAGAGGAGGAGAATTCCATTGCGGATAGCGCGTGAAGGATTGTGGTTCATCGTTCCACCGGCGGTACTGGGACTGGCTATTGTCTACTACAGTCCCATCATCGGCGGCGGCGCGCTTGTCTTTGCCGCAGCGTGCGCATATTTCTACAGGGATCCGGAAAGACGCATACCCGAACGCGCGGACCTCGTCCTGTCGCCCGCCGACGGCCGCATCGTGCGGATCGAGGAGGACGGCTTCGAGAACCCGCTGGGAGAGACGGCGAGGAGGATCTCCATCTTCCTTTCGATTTTGGACGTACATATCAATCGCGCGCCGATCGCCGGATGCGTGAAAAGCGTGGAGTATCGCAAAGGATCGTTTCTTCCGGCGTTCGATCACGCGGCGTCTGAGAGGAACGAGCGCAACATTGTGACGTTGGAGAACGGCGTCACGCGAGTGGCCTTCGCGCAGATCGCGGGCATCATAGCGCGTCGAATCGTGTTTCGTAAACGTTTGGGAGAAAACGTCGATTGCGGCGAGCGCGTCGGAATGATTCGCTTTGGAAGCCGCGTCGACGTGTTTCTGCCCGTGCGCGCCCGCATACTCGTCGGCTTGGGCGACCGCGTTCACGGCGGCGAATCGATTCTGGCGGAGCTGTCGCCCGAAGAGTAGGAGCGCCTCGGAGAAGCGTCATGAGGGAGGAAACGCGCGGGCTTCGTCGGGTGGGGAGATTTCGGCGGGGCGTGTCGCTGCTTCCCACTTTCTTCACGATGGGCAACCTGTTCCTGGGCTTTCGCGCCATCGTCGCGTCCATCGAGGGGCAGCATGAAAGGGCCGCGCCGCTGATCCTGTGGGCGATCCTGCTCGACATTCTCGATGGACGGATCGCGCGCATGACAGGCACGGCCAGCGACTTTGGAGGCGAGCTTGACAGTCTCGCGGACGCCATTTCATTCGGCGTCGCTCCGGCGGTGCTCTTCTACACATGGGCCTGCCGTCCAGTGATACCTGTCGGCTGGGTGGCCGCCTTTCTGTTCGTCGTCTGCGGCGTGATGAGATTGGCGCGTTTCAACGTTCAGAAGCATGCCGTCGACGGACGGCACTTCGTGGGTTTGCCGATTCCGGCCGCGGCGGGACAGCTTGCCGTGATCGTGCTTTTCGCTCCAAGGCCGCTTGATTCGCTTTCCGCGCGTCTCATGATCGTATTCATCATGACGGCGTTGTCTTTCCTCATGGTGAGCACGTTGCGTTACCCTTCTTTCAAGAGCGTGGATTTGCGCAGCCGGCGCAGTTACGTCACGGTCCTGGGCGTCGCGCTTCTGTTTCCATTGCTCGCGCTCCATCCGGAATGGACGCTGATCATGGCCGGGAGTCTCTATACACTATTCGCTCCGGCAACCTACCTCTTCGGACAGGCTCGGCGGCGTTTTTTCCCCGGGAAACGCTCGAAGACGATCGCTATCGGCGCAACGAGCGAGTTACGCTGACGTCTCCAGCGCGAACCGATTACCCCCGCGGCCGCGTCTCGGATATGCTCTTGCGGGCGTGATCCCGCGGGATGCGTCAATGTTCGTGTGTTCGAGGCTGACGGGATGAGAGAAATGAGCAAACCGCGCGAACTGGGCATCATCCCGGGCGCGTTTCCAGGCCCGAACCGGCAGCAGATCGAGCGCCTCGTGCGCGTCGCGCTCGATGAGGATGTCGGCGGTCAGGATACGACGACCGAGGCTTCCGTGCCGCCGCATGTTCAGGCGCGCGGCGAGATCATCGCCAATCAGCCCATGATCGTGGCATGCCTTGAGACCGTGCATGCGGTGTTCCGGGTGCTCGATCCTCAAGTCGCCTGGGAGGCTTGTTGCGTCGACGGACAACGATTGAGCGCGGGCGATGTCGTCGCTCGCGTTCAGGGCAACGCGCGGCCGATCCTCACGGCTGAGAGAGTGGCTCTGAATTTCCTCCAGCGGATGAGCGGAGTCGCGACGATCACTCGTCGTTTCGTTGACGCCGTGGCGGGAACGGGAGCGGTCATTCGCGACACGCGCAAGACGACGCCGCTTCTGCGCGCCCTGGAGAAGCATGCCGTGGCGTTGGGCGGAGGCGCGCCGCACCGCTCAGGGCTCGACGACGGCATTCTCATCAAGGAGAATCACATCCGACTGGCCGGATCGGTGCAGGAGGCGACGCGGCGCGCCCTGGCGTGTTCTCATGGCCTCATCGTGGAGGTGGAGGTCGAGAGGATGGACGAAGTCGTTCATGCGCTCGATGCGGGCGCGGAAATGATTCTGCTCGATAACTTCAGCCCCGCTTTGGTCGCCGAAGCGGTGCGACTGGTGGCGCAGCGGGTTCCGATCGAGGTGTCCGGCGGCATAAGGCTCGAGACGGTGCGGTCGTTCGCCGAAGCCGGTCCGGATTTCATCGCAATCGGCGCGCTGACGCACTCGGCGCCGGCCGTCGACGTGTCGCTCGAAATCGCGTCCATCTGACAAGGCCCATGGTCCGATGACGGACTCGTCTTATTCAGGCGGGACGGGAGAATCCGCGACGGTTCGCCGGCTGCTCATGCTGCTCGATCGAAACGAAAGGCGGTGGCCCGCGCCTATCGAGCACCATCGACGCATCGACTCGACGAATCGTCGGCTCAAGGAATGGTCGCGCGCCGGCGCTCCTGACCGCGCTGTCGTCATCGCGGACGAGCAGACGGCTGGCGCAGGAAGACGGGGCCGTGTCTGGTTCTCGCCGCCGGGAAACGTCTATCTTTCTTTGCTTCTTCGCGGCGATTGGGCCGCGGAGCGGCCGTTTCTCGTGCCACTGACCGGCGGCGTCGCCGTGGCCCGCGCTTTGACGCAATTGGGCCTGCGGCCGCGGCTCAAATGGCCCAATGACGTGCTTGTCGGTGATCGCAAGATCGCCGGTCTTCTGGCCGAGAGCGTCATGAGCCCGCGTGGACTCGACAGTATCGTCCTTGGCGCGGGAGTGAACGTGAGACTTGCGCCGGATTTCGACTCGTCTTCGTCGATCGATCGGGCGACGACTCTTCGTGATGAGGCTGGTGTCGTGCACGATCGCCTGGACGTGGCCGCCACGGTCCTGGCACGGATGGCCGAATGTTATGATGCTCTCGCGCGAAACGAATCGGAAGAGATGCTCATGGAATGGCGTCGCTTTTCCGTTCACTGGTGGGGGCGCCTCGTTGAGGCGTATACGGGAGAAAAGAGAGTCGTCGGCGTGATGGAGGATCTGGGCGAACAGGGCGAGCTGATCCTTCGTCTGCAAAACGGTTCAATGCGGAAGTTGTACGCGGACGAGGCGCGGCGACTGCGAATCTCGGCCGAGGACGGACGATGAAGAACGACTCGAACCTGCTTCTGACCGTGGACATCGGCAACACGAATACCGTCCTGGGGTTTCACGAAAAGGGCGAACTCGAGACTCATTGGCGACTGACGACCCGCCGTGATCAGACCGCCGACGAATACGGAATTCTCTTTCGAAATCTGTTCGCCGTCTCCGGCCATCGACCCGAGGAGCTGTCCGGCGTCGTCATTGCCAGCGTCGTGCCGTCTCTGACACCGGCCATGGCACAGCTCAGTCGTCGTCATCTGTTACGTGAGCCGCTCGTCGTTGAGCCCGGCGTTAAGACCGGCATATCGATCTTGTACGAGCCTCCAGGCGACGTTGGCGCCGACCGTATCGTCAACGCCGTCGCGGCCTTCGCCGTCCATGGCGGGCCGGTTGTCATTGTCGATTTCGGCACGGCCACGACGTTCGACGTCGTCACTCGCAAAGGCGAGTACGTTGGCGGCGTGATCTGTCCGGGGATCTCTATCAGCGCCGACGCCTTGTTTCAAAGAGCGGAACGACTTCCGCGAGTGGAGATCCGTCGGCCTGGCCGGGTGATCGGTCATGACACGGTGGGGGCGATCCGGTCCGGATTGTATTACGGTTACGCGGAGATGGTGGCGGGCGTCTTGAAGCGCATACGCGCGGAGCTTAACGAATCCGTACGAGTCGTGGCGACGGGAGGATTGTCCGAGATTCTGGCGCCCGAGATCAAGGCCATCGACGTCCTGGATCCGACTTTGACGCTCACGGGACTGCGACTCATCTGGGAGCGAAATCGGCCGGACGAGCAAGGATGAGTCTCTTGGGCCACGATCGGGCGGAAACGCTCGCGACCGATATCGATCCCGAGGCCGACTACTATCAGTCGATCCAGGAGTACTTCGTGAGCCGCCGCGGCGATCCGTTGTTTCTTTCGAACGCCGAATGGCTGCTGATACGGAAATGGCGTCGCGCCGGAGTGCCGCTGCGAATCGTGCTGCGGGGAGTCCGCGACGCCATGGATGCGCATGATCTCTCATGGAGCCGCGGCAATCGCGTGAGGAGCCTGCGGTATTGCGCCGCCGGAGTCGAGCAGGCTCGGCGTCATTGGCATCGCGCTCTCTCCTTTGAACCGCATGAACGCGCGCGCGTGTCCGACTTTCTCGCGTTACGCGCGCAGGCTCTCATCGCGGCGCAGGGACTCGGCCCGCGCGCCGCGCGACTGCGCGATCGGATCGTCGCGACTATCGAGCGGCGCGTCGCGCGCCCGGGAGAGACCGCTGAGCTCGATGTCTGGCTCCAAAAACAGGAAGCGGAGCTTGTCAAGGCGCTTTGCGACGACATGACGGCCGCGGAATGCGCGCTTGTTCGGCAAGATGTCGAGCTTCGTCTCGCGCCCTATCGTGACCGCATGCCGGAAAAGGTGATCGAGCAGGTGCGGAACGAGTCCCTGGCGAGAACGATGCTGGATCGGCACCTGTTGCCGAGACTGAGTCTATTTCATGGCGAGTGAGCTCGGCCCCGAATCGATTTCGACGAGGTCGCGATCCGTCGAAATCGCGGATTCCGTGCCTAGGCTTCGAAACGGCGACGTCATCGAGTGCTCCGTCGAGAAAGCCGTGTACCGTGGATTGGGACTGCTGCGACACGGCGGTCAAGTCATCTTCGTGAGAAACGTTTATCCCGGCGAGCGTTGGCGTGTTCAAATCACCGGCGTGTCGAAGGACTATGCGTACGGCGTGGGCGTCGAGCCGCTTGTCAGGATAGAGGCGCGGCGTTCGCCGTCCTGTCCTGTTTTTTCGGATTGCGGCGGTTGCGCGCATCTCGATCTGGATTACGCGGCGCAACTGCGTCTGAAAACAGCGGTTCTGGCCGACGTCTTCGCGAGAGCCGGCGTCGACTGGCGGGCTGACGTCCTGATGACGCCGTCCCCTGAGGTCGGATGGCGCAGCCGCGCCAGCGTGCATCTCGAACGACAGGGAACGACTCTGCGAATGGGATTCAAGGAAGCCGCCGGCCGTCGTGTCGTCGAACCGGAATCCTGCCTTCAACTCTCCGAGACGATGAACGCCGCGCTTTCTGATCTGCGGCAGGCGCTGGCATCATGCGCGGAATTAACGCGCGAATCGCGGCGTATCGAGATCGTGGAGTCGTACGACGGCGAGAGGCGCATCGCCACGGTCGTCGGCGGTCGCATCGACATGACGCGACGTCGATTGCTGGAGTTGAAGGACCGACTCCATTCGGTGGATGTACTCGGCGTCGTGTCGGAAGGCGATCGGCGGACACACGGGACATGGAGCGCTGCGCCGCAGGTGTTTTCACGAGTACGCGGCTCGCTTTTTAGGACGCACGCACGCTCTTTCTTCCAGGCGAACCGTTACCTGACGGACGATCTCGTTCGCGCCGTTGAAAAAAGCGTGCCCGCGGCCGCGGTCGTTTTGGATCTTTACTGCGGCGCGGGGCTTTTCTCGGTCGCACTCGCCTCGCGCGCGAGGCGAGTGCTCGGCGTGGAGATCAATCCCCGCGCGGTGAACGACGCCCGAGCGAATGCGCAGGCGTCCGAGTTGACGAACGTCGAGTTCGTCAGGGGCGAGGCGAACCAGACGTACGCGCGTCTGCCTCTCGACGATGAAGAGACTGTCGTCGTCGATCCGCCGCGCGGCGGTCTCCAGCGCGAGCTTGTCGAGCGTTTTGGAGAACGGCGCCCCGCCTTGATCGTCTACGTGTCGTGCGATCCGCCGGCCCTGGCGCGCGATCTCGTGCGACTCCAGCGAGTCGGTTATTCGCTTCGGAGCATCGATGCATTCGATCTGTTTCCCGGAACGTTTCACTTCGAAACCGTGGCGTGCCTCACGCGCTGACCCGGAGATCTCCTCGATGCGGGTGGAGCGACGGTGAGCCGTCCCTTTTTATGGGCCGCCGTGGCGTTCGGGGCGGGCGCCGCGTTGGGAGGATCGGCGAGTCGTGCGCAGGCGCTTTTGCTTGTCGGGTTCGCCGTCGTTCTTACGCTTATCGCCTACATATGTCCTCACGGCAGGCTGGCGTGCGCCGCGCTCGTCGGCGCGAGCGTCGCTGCGGGCGCGGCCGCGGCGGCGGCGGAGCGCCGATCGTATGAAACGACGCCGCTCTATCACTGGACGCGGGCGCAGGCTGGAACAGAGGATCCTGTGCTGATCAGCGGCTCGCTGGCCGAGGACGCCGTGATGATCGGCGCGCGATGGATGCTTGTCGTTGACGTGAACGCCGTACACGCCGCCGCCGCGAGGCACGATATCCCTGGTCGCGCGAGAGTCTACGTCGGCGGCGCCGCGCCGCTGCCCGACGTTGTTTTCGGCGATCATCTGTCGCTCTGGGTCCGCCTCAGATCCCCGAGAGGATTCGAGAATCCCGGATCGTTCGACACGGCCGCATATGCTCGGCGCCGGCGTTTCCATGCGCTGGGACACTGCAAGAGCGCGCTGATGATCAAGCGGGATGAGCGTCAAAGCGTGGCCGGCGTCGCCGGAGCCTTGGCCGGTCTTCGTCGATGGAGTCGTGAGCGGCTCCATCGATTCGTGGGCGGCGGGCAGGAGGGCGCACTGGTTCGCGCCATGGTCTTGGGCGACCGAACGGGATTGGAACCCGAGACCGAAGAGTCGTTCCGGATCGCCGGAACCTATCATATCCTCGCCATCTCCGGCGCTCAGGTGGCGCTCGTGGCCGGACTTCTGATCTGGGTACTGAGGAGAGCACGTGCCGGGCCTGCCGTCACCGCCGTCATCGTCTGCCCCATGATCGCTTTGTATGCGGCGTTCGTTGGCGGCGACATTCCGGTCACGCGCGCCGCCGTCATGGCGATCGTCCTTATCCTCGGGTTATCGGTCGATCTTGAAGCCGATGCGGCGAATCTGCTCGGTCTGGCTGCGCTTCTCGTCATCGTTTCGCATCCTGGAAGCGTGGGCGACGTCGGATTTCAGCTCTCTTTCGCCGCCACATTAGCTTTGATTCGATTGACGCCCCCGATCGCGCGCATTCTCGGTCGATTGCCGCGTTGGTTGCGGCTGCCGCTCGCGACATCGCTCGCCGCGCAGATCGGAGTGACGCCTTTGCTTGTGGTTCATTTCCATCGTCTTGCGCCCGCGGCCGTGGCGCTCAATCTCATCGCCGTTCCATTGGCCTCCGCCGTGCTGCTCGCTGGAGTCGCCGTGCTGGCCGTGGCGGCGCTCATGCCGGCGTTGGCGCCGCTCGCCGGATGGTTGGCGAAGGCGGCGGCCTGGCTTCTTTTGCACACCGGGAGCATTGGCGGAGTCGGGTCGATCTGGGATATCCGGGTTCCCTCGCCCGGCCTCGTCGTATGGATGATCTATGCGGCGGGTATCATCGGGCTGGCGGTCACGCGATACGGCGGTCGCGCCCTGGGGCTCCTTGGTCTGGCGACGGCATGGTTGAGCCTTGGTCCGGCGACGGCGCGCGGAGACGGGCGGCTTCATTTGACCGTTCTCGATGTCGGTCATGGGGACAGCCTTGTTATCAGGACTCCGCGGGGACGCATCTGGATCGTCGACGCCGGCACTGGCGCCTCCGAATATACGCGTGACATGGGCGAGGCCGTCGTTGCGCCGTTTCTCTGGAGGATCGGCGCTCGACGAGCGGATCGGCTCTTTCTCTCGCATGCCCACTTTGATCATGTGGGCGGAGCGTCGTACCTGTCGCGGGTTTTTCCAATCGAAGAAGCCTGGGAGGGCCCCGCGCCTCGAGATGATCCGAACTACTCCACGATCGCTCGTGATCTCGAACAGAGGCGTGTCGGCCGGAGGGGCGTCTGTCGGGGCATGGAAGAGATCCGAGATGGGATTCGGATCGAAGTCGTGTGGCCGCCTTGCCGGCGAACAACGGTTGATACGGCTCGGAACGACGATTCACTCGTCCTGCGGCTCACATATGGCGAAATCGTTTTGTTGCTCACGGGTGACGTCGAATCGGCGGCGGAGCGAGCGATGGCGGTGGGAGCAGCGGACGTCATTAAGGTGCCCCATCATGGCAGTCGGTCGAGCAGCTCGTTCGAGCTCGTGGAAGCGGTCAGGCCGCGTGTCGCGATCGTTTCGGTGGGTCGCGGGCGGTGGCGCGGTCATCCCGATCGCGAGATTCTGAAGCGATACGAGAGACGCGGAGCTTCGGTCTATCGCACGGATCACGATGGAGCGGTGACAGTCGTCACTGACGGAGAACGAATCTGGCTCCGGACTCGAGCGCGGAATCATTCCGAGCATATCATGCGAATTCGGCGGAACTAGCGGGGATGTGCTAATATCGCAAGTTGTTGATGAAACAGGTCATGCGACGCATGGTATGTTCCGCTTCGGCCCCTATCTCGGGGGCGTGACAGAAGAACCAGATGAGCGAAGAGAAGAAGGGCTTCGCCGTGGCGGATCGACGGCACTTCCACGCCGACGGCCGTGCGCGGGAGTCGGAGCAAGAGTCTTCCCGGCCAGCGCAAGATCAGGGGTCGCGAATCGACGCCGGAAAGCCGATTCACGGGGCTGAAACCGAAACCGAGACGGAAACCTCCGAGGCGCCGATCGACTTCTCGCAGTTTCTCATCTCGATTGCCGCGCAAGCGGGGTCGTTGCTTCATGCGAAATCGGACGATGCGCCGGACGAGGCGTCGATTCCGGAAGGCGTGCGACATGTGATCTCCATTCTCGAGATGCTTCAAGACAAGTCCGAAGGACGACGCTCTCCCGAGGAGACTCGCCTGCTCGATCAGCTTCTTTATGAGCTGCGCATGGCATATATAGCCGTTCGCCGACAGGGAGGAGCGTGAGCGTGTCGTTGCGGAGGCTGTTGCCGCCAGCGCTGCTTTGCTCGCTGATCTTGTCGGGCACGATTCACGCGCAGCCTCCGTCGTCGGACCGACTCGCGGATCTGGGGATCGCCTTCATGGCGGCCAACGCGTCCGGGGAGGCAGAGCAGGCGGAGCGCACACTACAGCGGATGCGAGAGATCCGCATGGAACGTAACATCCGCAGCCTGACCTCGGTGGCGCTGGCGCTGATCGACGTCGGTCTGACGCATCTTGCGTCCGGGGAACGCGACGCCGCCCACAACGCCATACAGGCCGCGATCGAACTCGATCCTTGGCTGCCTGACGCGTATTTCGCGCGCGCGCGTTTGCAGATGCGGCGCGGTCCTCTCGGGATCATCGGAGCGATCGGCTCCTATATATACGGCTTCAGGGCCGGCCTGATGACCTCCCGAGGAGCAGCCGGAAGCATGGCTATCGCCGGTTATGTCGGGCTCTTCAGTCTGCTCGCATTGCTCAGCGTTCTGGCTCTGACCTTCACTCTTCGATACGCGGCGCTTCTCCGGCACGACTTGGAAGAGGGTCTCGGAGCCGAAGAACGGCGGGGGTGGGCGCCGGCCTTGATGATCATACTCCTGCTGCTGCCGTTGATTGTGTTTCAAGGGTACGCATGGCTGCCGCTCTGGTGCGTCACGCTGCTGTTCATTTACGCGCGTTCCATCGAGAAACTCCTGGCGCTGTGCGTCGTCGCGGCCTTGACGCTCCTGATTCCGTTGCTGCATGTCGTCGATCTCCGCTTACGGACCGAAATGCATCCTCTCTACCAGGCCGGAATTCGTGCCGTCGAGGGGGAGGGAGATCCCAGAGATATCGAAGGCCTGAGAAAACCGCGCCTGGATGCTCCTCAAGATCGCGACCTTGGATACTTGTTGGCGGCTCAATACAGGAAGGCCGGTCGATACAAAGACGCCAGAGTCGTGTTGAGCGAAATGCTTGGAATGGGAACAAGGGAGGTGGGACATGCCAGCGACGCGATCGCGCTGAACAATCTCGCCAACCTTGATTTCGCCGAGAACAAGTGGACCGCGGCCATCGCACGCTATCGTCAAGCCCGTGATGACGCCGGCACGCCGGCAGTGAAGGGCACAATCGCATACAATCTCTCGCTGGCGTATCTTCAGACGTTCCAGTATCAGAATCAGCAGCACGCCCGAAACGAGGCCGACGGTATCGCCGGCGAACTGGTCGCCTCTCACGAAAGAACATGGCGCGTGACCAAGGCGGGAACAACGGTCTACGGCGTCGTCGATCTCGGGCCCTCTCGCGACGAGCTTTTGGCCAAGTACATCGACGCCGACCGAGGCGTCGTTCCCACGAACGTGACGGGCAGAGCGTTGTCTTGGCTGCCGCCGCCGCCGGCGGCGGCGATTTTCAACCGCATTACGGTCTCCGTCCTCGTTTTCGCATTCGTGATCTTCATTCGATCCAAATGGCGCGGACGACGAGCCTTTACATTGCGGTGTCAGAAGTGCGGAGCGGTTTTCTGCCGCAGATGCCATCTGGGCACGGCGGTCGGCGGACTATGCTCTCAATGTCATCATCTTTTCAACGTTCGCGACGGAGTGTCCGGACCGGTGCGAAATCAGAAGTTACTGGAGGTCCAGAGAGAAGAGATACGACGTGAACGCGTGTTTCGTGTCCTGTCGCTGATTTCTCCGGGAGCGGGGCATCTTTATGGGCGAGGAGTGCTGCGCGGCGCCGGAATCGTGCTCTTGTGGTACGGCATCGTGTTCTCACTCGTGCTCGGTCTCGGCCTCATCCCCATCACGGACGCGCCGACGTGGCTTGCAGGCCCCGTGCCGTTGATCGCGGCGGTCGCGCCGCTGATCGCGATTTACGTGATCGTCAATCGCTTGAAGCCGGAGTTCGACGCGGTTTTACCCGCTCGCTGGGCCGTCAGGGGACGGCAGCGCTGATCCGGAGACGCCATGGCTCTCGAGGGAACGATCAAGGATTTCGGACTTCCCGACATTTTCCAGCTCATCGGTCTGCAGCGAAAGACGGGCATACTCACGCTGCGAAACGAGCGCGAGACGGTCACGGTGACGTTCGAGAACGGACTAGTGGTCAACGCCGACTCCTCCTCGAAGCGACTTGAGGATCATCTGGGCTACGTGCTCGTCAAGCAAGGCAAGCTGGCTCGAGAGCGGCTCGAGGAGGCGTTGCAGTTGCAGAAAGCGACGCTGCAGCGTCTCGGGCACGTCCTGGTGAGTCATCACTTCATCACGCCCAAGGATCTCAAGGACGCTCTTCAGGTTCAGGTCTCACAGATCGTTTTCAAGCTTTTCCGCTGGCGAGACGGCGAGTATCACTTCGGTCCGACGAATTCAGTTGATTTTGACCGGGAGAACTTCTCTCCCATGAGCCCGGACTTCATTCTCATGGAAGGCATTCGCATGGTGGACGAATGGCCGATCATCGAGAAGAAGATCCCTTCGATGGACATCGTGTTTCGCGCCATGATCGATCCCGGCCTGATCGAGATCCATGAGGGAGGCGACGGGACGGAAAGCGCGTTTGGCGCACTCGAAGAGCCGAAGAAGCCGGCGCAAGGGCCTTCGAGCCGCATTCGTTTGTCCCCGCAGGAGGAAAGGATCTTTCGCCGGGTCGACGGCGCGCGCACCGTCCAGATGATCATCGACTCGACAGGACTCAGCGAGTTCGACGTCTGCCGGACCCTGTTCGAGCTTCTCAACCGGAATATAATTGCTCCGGTCGGACGCAGCACGGCGCGCGCGCGGGTCTTCGAGTCCGAGACCGTTCCCGCTCCTTCCATGGTGCCGGCTTACGTCGTCGGACTCATCGTTGTTCTTATTTCTTTGACGGCGCTGGTCGTTCACTTACGCGAGCCGTTCGCCGTTACCGGAATGCGGCTGCCGCTATTCGCAGAATCGCAAGCGTTGACGCTGGAATGGAAGAATCACGTTCGTCTCGAGCGTCTGCACTCGTCCATACGGGCCTATGTCATCGCCAACAGGAAGCTCCCGGATTCGCTGGATCGGTTGATCGAGGCGCGGATCGTGGAGCGGTCGCAGACAATCGATCCCTGGGGGCGACCCTATCGGTATTTGGCCGGTCCGCGCGATTACTCGTTGAGTGTCGAGACGGACTGAGCGGCGGAGACGTTCCGCGCCGACGGGGGCGCGTTGATCGATGCCCGTGGTCGAGGCTTCCGCTTGCTTGACGAACCGCGGTTCTCGAATGTGACTCGATGATAATCTCATGGCTCGAAGACGACGCTCCATCCATCGAGAACGAGAATGCCGTAGTGGCGATCGGCAACTTCGACGGCGTTCATCTCGGCCACCAGGCGGTCCTGGCGGAGGTCGTGGGCGAAGCGCGGCGCAGGGCCATTCTGGCTTGTGCTTTGACCTTCGAGCCTCATCCGCTGGTCGTCGTGACTCCGGCAAAAGCCCCGAGGCCATTGATGTCGTTGACTCAAAAAGTGGAATGCATCGCCGCGCTGGGCCTTGAGCGCCTTTTCGTTTTGCGTTTCAGCGAAGCCGCGGCGCGATGGACGCCGGAGGAGTTTTCACGGATGACGCTGGGCCGGACCGTGCGCGCGCGAGTCGTCGTCGTGGGTGAACGATTCAGATTTGGATGGGGGCGGGGCGGCGACGCGAGTGTTTTGCGGCGATTGGGACGCGCGCATGGATTCGAGGTGCGCCATCGATCGGACGTGATGATCGACGGCGGCGCCGTCAGCAGCACGCGTATACGTGCGCTGATCGATCGCGGCGACGTCGAGAGCGCATGCAGATTGCTTGGCCGGCGCCATTTCACGGACGGCACGATCGTGCACGGCAGCGGACGGGGCAGGAGTCTGGGATTCGCCACCGCGAATGTCGCGCCGCCGAAAGAGCTGATTCCGGCTCCCGGAGTCTACGCCGCGTGGTGCTCTCTGGGAGATGATGCCGATCCCCAGGATTCGAGGCGAGCGGTGGTAAACATCGGCCGGCGGCCGACTTTCGACGCATCGAACGTGACGATCGAGGCGCATCTTCTGGACTTCGAAGGCGACCTCTATGGCAGGTCGTTGCGGATCGAGTACCAGGCGCGCTTGCGGGAAGAGCGGCGTTTCAAGAGCGCGGACCGCCTGCGCGACCAGATCGTTCGAGACCGCGATCAGGCCGCGCGGATTCTGGAGAACGGGTAGCGTCCGCGCTATATCGCCACTGTTGACGAGGCGCTTCGTCGATGCAAAGAACCGCGAAGAGATCCAATGCGCGACATGGCAAGCTCGCCGCGGTAGGGCGCTCTGCCGCGGACGTTCCATGCTTATGTCTTGCGATCCCATGCCGGCTTTCCTGGCTTGATCTGGCGTATGAGACGGCCGAGAAAGCGGCGAAAGCCGCGGGGTTGAAAACCCGGGCCTCGCGGGATCTCGCCGAAGCGACCAGGCGGGAGGCGCGTCGCGTCATCACCGGCGTTCGCCGACGAGGATGCCGGGCCATTCATCTGCGATTTCTCGAAAGCGACCATGAAATGAAAGCCGAGATCTTGGCTCCAGACGTCCCGCGCGCAAAACGGCCAAGCGAACCGCGCCGGCAGGCGCGCATGAAACGGAGCCGTGCATATCAGCGAAATGCGGGAAAGACGAGTTCGCGAAGGTGAGGACGTCCGCCGCGCCGGATCGCGAAGGGGCGATTCAACGGGAGCGGCGCGGATCGTGATGCGTTGGGCTGTGGCGCCGCGGAACATGGTCCGCACGCTGGCAGAACGACTCCGGCGCTGGCGCAGATCCGGAAACGTCGGCGAGCGCATCGCGTGCTGGCATCTCAGGGCGCGGGGATACGAGATCATCGCGCGGAATGTTCGCTATAACGGCGGTGAAATCGACGTCGTCGCGCGTAAAACGGAACGAACGGTTTTCGTCGAAGTCAAGGAACGTCGCGACTCGAGGCATGGCAGGGCGGTCGAGACCCTGACGATGGAGAAGCGTCGGCGCATCATTCGCGCGTCGCGGGCCTTCGCCGCCGCGCATGGCCTGTCGGACGAGGCGCTGCGATTCGACGTCATTGCCGTCGAATGGACGCGAACGGGCGCTCCGCGAGTTCGGCACGAGGAAAACGCCTTCGACGATCGCGGCTTGTGAGAACGCTACGTATGGGGGCGAACGCAGAGACGCGAAAGCGCAGAGGCGCAAAAGGGACGAGACGGGACTGCGTATTGGGGAAATCATGCGCCAAGGACCGCCTGGCGCGATGATCGAGCGATTACAGGCGGGCCATCGATTCGCCCTACGCTCGCTTCTCTCGCTGGCCGCGCGTCGTCCGGTAGATTCGCTGCTGGCGCGTTTGATGAAAGCGGCGCAGCGCCGGAGTCGATGCGAGCGGCGTCCTCTGCCGGACGTGCTTCACGAGTTGCATGAACGTGTCCGGACTTGCGTCAGGCGGCGTCTGAAACGGTCGGGCGCGGGCGACCTCAGGTCCGCCCGCGGTTGGAAGAGCGGCTGCTGTTCGAGCGCGCCCCGTTTCGTGGGCGACGGCAGCCTGGGCGGGCTTTGTCGCTGGCTTCGCGCCGCGGGGTATGACGCGGAATGGAAGCCGGGCGGCGCCGCGGTCGATGCGGCGCCGCCGATCTCCGGCGGCGAGTCGCCGATTCTGATCACGACGAATAGCCGTTTTCTCGATCGCCCCGACATGCGCTCGAGCGCCGTCCGCGTGCTCTGGGTTCCTTCGAATCTACGGCGGATAGAACAAGCCGCGTGGATCATGCGGGAGCTCTCGCTGACCATTCGACGGCCGCGTTGCATGGTTTGCGGAGGAGAGATCGTCTTTGTCGAAAAGAATTCGGTGGCCGCGCGCATTCCGCCGCGCACCGCTCGATGGAAAGACGCTTATCAGCTCTGCCGGGCATGCGGACGCTTGTACTGGGAAGGCACGCACTGGGAGAAAATCCGCGCGCAATTGGACCGTATACAGAATGAGTGACTTCCTCTATTTGACGAGCGGTCCACGAAAGTGTAGCGTCACGTCGTTACGGAAGAGGCCATCGTTTGGAGGCCCAGATTGAGTCCACCAACGCCAAAAAGCGTCATGTTCAGGGCGACCGTCGAGCGCATCGACGTGGCGCGTCTTCTCAGCTCGCAACAACGACGCATTCTGGACATCGGATGCGGCGGGAGCAAGACCCCCGGCGCCATCGGCATGGATATTGATCCACGTTCGGGCGCCGATATCATTCAAGATCTCGACGATATTCCTTATCCTTTCTCGACGGACACGTTCGACGAGGTTTTCGGCGTCCATGTCATGGAGCACGTGCGCGACCCGCTCAGCATCATGGCCGAGCTGCACCGGATCACGCGCGACGGAGGGATCGTACGACTTGTCGTGCCGCATTGGACAAATCCGGATTGGGCCACCGATCTCACGCATCGGAACTGCCTGAACAGCTACTCCTTTCGGAGCCTGACGGACTCACAAGCGCCCTATCCGTTTTCCGCGGACGTTCGCTACCGCCTTCGTTCGGTGCGTGTGACGCTCCTCAACCTGTGGAGATGGCTTGGCTTGGAATGGCTGGTGAATCTCGACCACAAGTGTCAGGCCCTGAGATTCCTCCGGCAGTTCTGGGAGCACTATCTCAATGCGATCGTGCGCGGCAAAGAGATCTTCTTCGAGCTCGAAGTGCTCAAGGGAGATGCCGAAGACCAGTTTTCACCTGGAGAAATGGCCGGATAGAGCGTATCAAGACTACCGGCAGCTCAGGCCTTGACAGTCCCGCAGAGCATCCAGCCGGGCCGCGAGCCGAGACAGAAGAGCCGGATCGGCGGTGTTCGCGATATTTACGAGCTGATCGGGATCCTTGAAGAGATCGTACAGCTCGATTTCTCCGCTGTAATACTCGACATAGGTGTGAGCGGCGCTTCGTAAGCCGGCGTAAGCCGGCAGCGGGTAAGGCGAGCCGCCCGCGGCGCTTTCGATCAAGATCTCGGAGCGCCAATCCGCCGGTCGCTCTCCCCTGAGCAGGGCGGCCAGTGAGCGTCCGTCGACCGTCGTGGAAGGCGTGCCGCCAGCAAGTTCAACGAGTGTTGGCGCCAGATCGATGTTGCCCACGACGGCTTCATCGATTCTTCCCGCGTGAACGCGTGGACCTCGAACGACGAGCGGAACGCGAATGGCCTCTTCGTAAGGGGCGTTCTTGCCTCCCGGCAAGCGATGCTGCCCGGAGAAAACGCCGTTGTCCGACGTAAAGAAGATGTAGGTGTCGTCCAGTTTGCCCGCAGCCACGAGCGCCTCGAGGATTTGCTGGGTCATGTCCTCGACCGCGAGGAGCGCCTGGTAACGCCGGCGCGTCAGCTCGTCGATCTCGTCGGTTTCTTCCGAAGACAGCGGCGGAATCGCTTGAAGCCACTGCGGTTTATCGCTGGTATCGGCCTCGTTGAAAGACGGCGTGCGTGGCGCTCCGACGCCCGGGAAGGCGTCGGAGTGCCTCGGCGCCGGCACGGCCGGAGAGTGAGGCGCCGAGGGGTTCAGGTGAATGAAAAACGGCGGCGCGTCGGCGCCTGAATGCCGGGCGATGAAATCGACCGTCTTGTGCGCGAGCACGTCAGTCTCGTATGATTCCGGATCCATGCCATAGGGCACGACCTGTCCGTTTTCGTTCATGAAGTAGCTCACGTACTCGCTTGCTCGGTCGAACATGAGCGAATGCCACTCGTCCCAACCCGGCGGGACATACGTGTCGTCGCCGGCCGGATAGCGGTTCAGGTACTTGCCTAGGAGCGTCGTTCGATAGCCTTCAGCCTGCAACCAGGTCGCGACAGTCGTCATCTCGTGACCAAGGTCACGAAAAACCTCGAATCCCCCGCGCGGAGGACTGTTTGTGAGAACGCCATGATTGTGTGCATAAAGACCCGTCAGGACCGATGCGCGCGAGGGACAGGACAACGGACGGGTGACGATCGCGTTGCTGAAGGTCGTGCCCTGCGCCGAGAGCAGCAGTCGTTGGCGCGGCATCGATTCGTAGGTTCGAAAGTCAAGGTCGTCGAGCTGTATCAGGATCAGGTTGGGTTTACGATCCAGAGGCTCGCCCGGTCCGGTGACGTCGCTCGCGCAACCGGCGGCTACAAGCACGAGACCCAGCGTCGTGGACAGCGACACGCCGTCCCAGACGCGTTCGGGATTACGGCTTACGGGAATCATCGCACCTCTTTGAAGTATAAATGCTTCAGACAAGCAACGGCGTTTCAGACGCCGGCGAAGAGTATCGTGGAGGCGGCGCTCGGGTCAAGCGCAAGAGTCGTTGGGGCGAGCATTTGGGCGTGCGATTCCACTCGATCACGGCGACGTGTTGATGGGTGCCGTCGCTTGCAAAGGATAAAGCCTTGATTCTTGCGACCGCATGTCGTAAGACCGGTTCAAGGGCAGGCGGTATGGCGGTAAATGAGCGAAAAGATGAGACGCCGCGTTGTTTGGGTGATTTGAACGGACGACTCGTCGGTGATGCTTCCGCGTTCGTAGAGAAAAGCCGCGTCAATGGCGACTGGGCCGAGAATAAAGCCCGTGCCGGCCGTATAGCCGTTGAAGCGCGGCGCCTTGCCTCGCGACAGGAAAATCTGGCGATCGCTGATATATCCGGCGCGCAGGGGAATCTGAAAGCGAGGGCTGACGATGACGTACTCAACGCCGAACCGCAGTTGTTCGGTGTCCGATTGAGAAGAGTCGAGCAACGGGTAGGGCAGCTTTTCGTAAAGCGCGGGCGGCGGCGGCGGATATCCGGGCAACGTGGATTCGAGCGTGACGAAGTTGCGGATCCAGGCTTTGGACCAGTATGTGCGCGTATAGTCGGAGGAAATCGTGAGCGAGTTGCGAGCGCGCCATGAAACGCCGACGCCCCAAGCGGCAGGCAAGTCGATGCGGATGTCCCCGTTATCGATGGCGTTGCTCGTTGACTGGCTTGGATCGCCCGGCATGCCGTATGAGTCTTGTCGTTGCTTGCGGAGGCGAACGTCGCCGCTGAAACGCGTCTTGCCGACGGCGCCGAGATTCAGGTTGTCGATCGGGGACACGATCAGACCGACATGTGTGTTGAATCCTCGCAACGAGAAATCCACCTGCTGTCGCGAGTGCTTGAAGTCCGTCAGCGGACGATCGAGGCTCTGGTAGAAGCCGTTCGTCCAGCGATTGAGAGCCACGCCGACTCGCAATCGACGCGAGAGGCGCCAACCCGTGGCGAAAGCCAGAACGTCAAAACCGCCTTGCGCTTCGAGCTTCGTCTCGCCGCGCTGGCGTGTGATCGTGCGCGTCTCGCTGAAGGGGATCACGCGCTGATAGCCGATCTGAACCGAGCCGGTCACGCCTTGCACTCTGAAAGGAAAAGCCACGGCGGCGAAGTCCAGCAAGGTTCCCCGGGAACGGCTTTTCTCGAAGAGGCTGCTGGTGTCGAATCCGTTGTGAGCGCCGACGATCGAAACCTCGGGCAGAAGCAGGTAGCTCAACCCCGCGGGATTCCAGGAAGCCGCGGTGGCGTCATCGGCGCGCGCGAGGAACGCGCCGCCCATGCCCAGGCCGCGCGCGCCCGCACCGAGAACGATGCTCGATCGACCCTGCAAATCGAACTCGTCCTGCCCCAGGCGCGGATCGTCCGCGCTTTGCGCCAGAACGGTGTCCACGCCGTTCAACGCAAGAAGCGTCGCGCTGAGAACGGCGAAACGGAAGACAGCCGCGACCCCGACCATTCCCGAACGACGAAACCCTGGGTATCCCAACCTCATGATCGATGACAAGAGGTTATCACATCATGGCCTGGAGGCGTGCGGACGTTCGGCACGCGAAAGCGTTGCCAGGCTGTGGCGACGAGATCAGGCGCCTAGCGACGAGCGGGCGAGGGCGCGACGCTTCTCATACGCTTCGCGCACGATGGCGATGTCGGCGATGAAGGCCGGCAGCTCTTCGAGCAGGAGGGCCTGGGGACCGTCGCACAACGCCGACTCGGGGTGTGGATGAATATCCACCAGTATCATGTTGGCTCCGGTGATGACGCCCTGGGCCGTGACGTGGAACACGTCGAGCAATCCGTCCGGCGCGATGGCCTTGCGGCCCACGGAATGAGAAGGATCCACGCACACCGGAAGACGAGTAAGTCGTTTGACGACGGGAACGTGAGCGAAATCGACGAAATTGCGGTGAGGATCGCCGAGATTCGTCTTCATGCCGCGCAGGCAGAAGACAATGCGGCGGTTCCCGCCCGAGGCGATGTACTCGCAGGCGTTGAGAGACTCTTCCAGGGTGATGCCCATGCCTCGCTTGTAAAGCACCGGAAACTCGGTCTGTTGTCCCACGAGCTTGAGCAGCTCGTAATTCTGCGCATTACGCGTGCCGATTTGCAGCATGACTCCGGTGGGACGGCCGGTCCTGTCGAGCCCTTCACGGATCTCGTCAAGATGGCTCTCGTGCGTGATTTCCATCGCGATGATCCGGATGCCGTACTTGCCGGCCAGCTCGAAAACGTAGGGCAGGCACGACGCGCCGAGTCCTTGAAAATCATAGGGGCTCGTGCGCGGTTTGTATGCGCCTGCGCGCGTGGTGACGATTCCGAGCTGCTTGAGGGCGGCGAACGTGGCCTCGACGTGCTCGCGCGTGTCGACGGCGCACAAGCCGGCGAAGAGATGGAGCGTATCCTGGGAGATGTCCACGCCGTTATATTCGAAACCGACCGGCTCGAGCGCGGCGTCATGCCGGCCGATGGCGCGGAACTTCTGGGTGATGCGCACGACCTTCTCGACGCAATCGAACTCCTCGAACGGGGCCGAGGGAACGGCATGCGTTGGTCCGAGCAGGTAAATCTCCGTGAGAGAGCGCGTCGCGCCTTGGATGCGGTGGATTCGTGTGTTGATGCCTGGAAAGCTTTCCGATAACGTGATGACACGACGCAGATCGGTTGAATCCTCGGGCAGGTCGGCCTTCATGACAATGATCATTCGATTAACCTCGTTGCACTCGAATAAAATACAGGGAATGACGGCCTCGAGTCAAAACGGGGCTTGTCGGGAGAGATGCATTCTGATATCGAAGGAAGGTCGAAAGAGACGTTAAGGAGGAGAGAGATGACTCACGCGAGATACGGGATCGCGCTCGCAGTTGCGGTTGCGGCCCTTGCCGGCGTGGTTTTCGCGCAAGAAGAGGCGACGCCGAACGACGTTCGATCGCTGGCCGCCGAGTTCTCGAAAGCATGGGAGAGAGGCGATGCGGCGGCGATGGCCGGTTTATTCACCGCCGAAGGCGATCTCGTGCTGGCGACAGGATTGAAAGCGGAAGGCCGTGCCAAGATCGAGAATGCGCTCGAGGCCGAGATCAGAGGTTACATGCAAGGGACTCACTTCCGGATCGCGGTTGATTCCGCGCGCGAGGTGGCGAAAGACGTGGTGTTCATGGACGGGTCGGCTTCTTTGGCGGGAGTCAAGACTCCGGATGGAAGCGTCGTTCGACCGTTGCCGCACCTCGTCTTTGCCGTCGCGGTGAACCGCGACGGCAAATGGATGTTCGAAGCGCTGAGGATCAGCGTGCCGGTGCCGACAGCGCCGGAATAGGGCCAACTCGTCATTCCGGCGAAAACATGTCCCGGCGATAACCGGGGCCGGAATCCTGTTCAGGAAAACAGAGATCACCGATTGAGAAGAGCTGAAGCGATCTTTTCGAGCCGACGCGCCAGACCGATCCGCACATGAAGCGCGAGGGCGGCGACAGCGGGCGAGTCGCATCGAGCGATCAAGCGGATGGCGGAAGCGGCTGATAGCGCATCGTTCTCGACGTAGCCCGGATCTTGTTCTCGACCGAAGCTGTCGAGGGCCGAACGCCGGCAAAGGCCGCTCAAGACGCGTATCGCCTCGAGCAAGGGCGCGTTGGATACGTCGTTCGCAAGGCTCTTTCTCGTTCGATGCCAGGCGATTGTCCGTTTCAGACCCTCGGCGATAGGAACAGCGGGAGCATATCCGAGCGCCTCTCGTGATTTCGTCACGTCGGCGTACGTGCGATGGACGTCTCCCGGTTGTTCGGGACGACGATCGATGAGGCCGCGCGAGGACAACTCCTCGAACAAGGCGCTGGTTTCGTGATCGGCAAGCGACAGCACGTCTCTCGCCGGCCGAACGAGCCCGAGTTCCGAAGCGATGAGAAGAACCAGTTCACGGACGCTTATCGTGTCGGATTCGCCCAGATTGAAAACATCGTTGAATCCTGGCCGATCGCGCGACGCTTCGATCGCGCCGAATATTCCGGAAACAATGTCGTCGATATAGGTGAAATCGCGCTCGAAGCTGCCGTCGCCGAAAACAGTGATCGGCTCGCCGCGGTCGAGCTTCTCGATGAATTGCCGGATGGCCATGTCGGGACGACCCGAAGGGCCATAGACACTGAAGAATCGAAGGCCGACCACGGGCAGGCGGTAGAGGTGAGAATAGCATGCAGCCTGGCCTTCGTTGGCGCGTTTAGTCGCGGCGTAGGGCGAGATGGGATGATCGATGCGTTGGGACTCGTGAAAGGGCTGCTCGCTCGTTTCTCCATATACCGATGAAGATGAAGCGTAGACGAAGCACGCGACGGCATGCTCGCGCGCCAGGTCGAGCAGATTTTGCGTGCCGAGCACGTTGGTCGTCACGTAGAGCGCGGGATCGACGACGGAGGAACGCACTCCGGCGCGCGCCGCGAGATGGACGATGACGTCGACTCGCCGGCCGGAAAGGAAAGAACGCATGCTCTCGTCGTCACGAACGTCCGTCTCGAAGAGCTCAAAAGCATCCTGGCCGAGGAGGTCAGAGATGTTCTCATACTTCAGGGCAGGATCGTAATAGTCGTTGAAGTCGTCGAAGACGATGACGCGATGCCCTTCGGCAAGCAGGCGGCGGACGAGATGAGATCCGATGAAACCCGCGCCTCCAGTGACTAGGAAGACCTTGCGGGAATCCGAGGGAGGAGATGCTTGCCTCGCGGAGGCGAGAGAAGCTGAAAGCTCAGCGACAGTGTCCCAATTCCCGTTGACGACGGCAGACCTCATTCGAGCCACAAGCGAATTCATTGCGCTTGGGATGGTAAATGAGACTGTGTATCGGCGCAAACGGCGCCTATCTCTCTGAATAAATGCGAGATAAGAAAGGATCGATGTCGATTGGAATCACTATTGACAGGAGCCAGCGACTGCCTTATATTAAATTCAACAAACGTTTAAAACGTTTGTTGAAGAGTTAGTGATGACTCGATGCCAACGAACGCATAGCCGTTGTGCGGTAGCCACGAAGGAATCGCTTATTCGTTCAGCGACGGAGCTATTTGCTCACCATGGTCTCGATGGCGTCAGCGTTGAATCGATCGCGCAAAAGGCCGGCGTCAATAAGGCGCTCATCAACTACCATTTCGGCGGCAAGGAGCGACTATACACCGAGATCCTGAGGACGACACTGGCGGAAGCGCGTCGCCGAGTGGATGAGCTGCGTGATTCGAGCCGGTCGCCGGAGGATGTGCTCCGTGATTTCGTCGCCGCCTTCCACAATCTGGCGACGGTCGCGCGGCCGCATTTTCCGGCTCTGCTCTTGCGCGAAGTGCTGACCGGTGGGCGACGTTTTGACGAAGAGATCGTGCCTCATATTCTCGGTTTATTCGAAGGAGTCGCCGGCGTTATCGAACGCGGCGTGCGCGAGGGCGTCTTTCGCCCGGTTCATCCTTTCCTCGCGCATCTTGGAATCATCGGAAGTCTGGTGTTCTTCTATGCAACCGAGCCGCGCCGGCGGAGGATTGCGTCCGAACTGAAGCTTCCGGTCGTCATGCCTACGGCAAATGATTTCGTCGCGCACATACAGGAAGTTATTTTGTATGGGATCGCAGCAGGCCCGCGTAGGACCGAGAATACGCAAAAGGAGAGTTGACATGCCGCGTATCGTCGTCTTCGTCGCGCTGGTTTTCATTCCATTTGCCGGCTGTTCGCCGAGTCGTAACGAAGCGCCCATCGTCGCTTCCGGCCACGTCGAGGCGACCGAAGTGCGCGTGTCGACCAAAGTCGGCGGCATCGTAGTCGCAATGCCGGTCGCGGAAGGAGATCGCGTCGAGGTGGCGCAAGAGTTGGCGCGCCTGGACACGACGGACACGCGCCTCGCGCTCGACGCCGCGCGCGGAGAACGAGGCCAGGCCGCGGCCCAGCTCGATCTGCTCACGGCCGGCGCGCGAGCTGAGGACGTCGCCGACGCCGAGGCGCAAGTTCAACGATTCGAGGCGGAGAAGCACGGCGCCGAACGCGACCTTGAACGGATGGCCGGACTGCTCGCATCGGGATCTGGCACGGTGAAGGCGCGCGACGACGCGAGCACGCGGCGGGACGTCGCTGCCGCGGCGCTCGCCTCCGCTCGCGAACGCCTGTCAAAGCTCAAGGCCGGCGCGCGAACCGAGGAGATCGCCGCGGCGCGTGCGCGTCTGGCGGCCACGGATGCGCGCATGGCTCAGCTCGACCAGCAATCCGAGGATGCCACGATCACAAGCCCCGCGAAGGGGATCGTGACCGAGAAACTGGTCGAGCCGGGCGAACTGGTCGAGCGCGGCACGACGCTCGTTGTGATCACGAATCTCGATGACGCCTGGCTGACGTCTTATATTTCCGAGCAAGACCTCGGCCGCATTCGTCTGGGACAGAAGGCCGCGGTCGTGACCGACAACGGCGAGCGGCGGGAAGGGACGCTGTCCTTCATCGCGCCCAAGGCCGAGTTCACGCCCAAGAACGTTCAGACGCGCGACGAGCGCGTCAAGCTCGTCTACAAGATCAAGGTCCGCCTCGAAAACAAGGACGGCCTCTTCAAACCCGGCATGCCGGCCGAGGCCCATATCGTTCCGCAGGCCGGCTCATGAGCGACGACATGGTGCGGATCGAGGACGCGCGTCGGCGCTACGGTGAGATTCGCGCCGTGGAGCGCGTCTCGTTCGCCATCGCGCGCGGAGAGATGTTCGGCCTCATCGGTCCGGACGGCGCCGGCAAGACGACGACGATCAGACTCGTGCTGGGGCTCCTCAAACCGGACGCCGGCCGGGTCACTGCATGCGGTCTGGACCCGCTGGCCGATCATCGTGCGCTCACGCATCGCGTCGGTTATCTCTCGCAGCGCTTCTCGCTCTACGGCGATCTAACCGTGGACGAAAACATCGCCTTTTTCGCCGAGATTCACGGCGTAACTGGCTGGCGGAAGCGTCGCAACGAGTTGCTCGATATGGTGCGCATGACGCCTTTTCGCGACCGTCTGGCCGAGCGTCTTTCCGGCGGCATGAAGCAGAAACTGTCGTTGGTTTGCACGCTCGTTCACACGCCGGAGCTGCTCGTGCTCGACGAGCCGACAACCGGGGTCGATCCCGTCTCGCGGCGCGATTTTTGGAGGCTGCTCACGCGCCTCCAGCGCGACGATCTGACGGTGCTCGTCTCGACGCCGTATCTCGACGAGGCCGAGCGTTGCACGCGCGTGGCGCTCATGGACAAAGGACGCCTGCTCGCCGTTGACACGCCCGATACGCTGCGTTCAGCATGGCGGGGCACGGTGATCGAGATTCTCGCCAGGCCCCATCGGATCGCGGCCGGGATTCTGCGCGGATTGCCGGACGTCGGCGACGTCGAGGTTTTCGGCGAGCGCCTGCATGCATGGATGCCCGCGGTGGATCCCGAAGAAGGCGGCGCCGCGGCGCGGCGCCTCGCGCGACAGCTTCGCGACAAGGAAGTGGATGTCGATTTGGCTCGGCCGACCTTGCCGTCTCTCGAAGACGTCTTCATTCAGAAGATCAATGCCGCCGCGCAGGACAACGCTTTCTCTGAGGTGTCGTCATGATAATTCAGCGCAACTCTTTGATGATATTGGCGTTCATGGCTCATGGCGTATGCGCGCAGCCCCGGGAATCGGCGCATTCTGCGGGCGATTCCACGGCAGTCGTTCAGATGACGCTTGAGCAAGCCGTTGCGCGCGCCATGAAAGAATCCCCCCGCATCGACCGCCAGGCGGCCCTGCTCCGCGCCGCCCGATCCGACCTTGACGCGGCGAGGGCGTTACGCTGGCCGCAAGTCGATCTTTTCGCGGGCTACTCACGGCGATCTCACGTTCCGGAGCTGACGATGCAGATGCCGGATGGCCAGCGACGCGCGCTCTTTCCCGACCTTCCCGACAACTATCGCGCGCGTGCGGGATTATCGCTGCCGCTCTTCACCGGCGGAAGGATCGGCGGTCTCACTGGAGCGGCGCGCGCCGAGGCGGATGCCGCTTCATCCGATCTCTCGACGCATAGACTCGACGTGGCGTTCGAGGCGCGCGAAGCCTACTGGGCGCTTGTCACCGCGCGCGAGACCGTGCGGGTGCTCAATGAGGCGCTTGAGGCTTATGAGGCGCACCTCGAAGACGCACGGAACCGCGAGCGCTTCGGAATGGCCGCGCGCAACGACGTGCTCGCGCTAGAAGTCGAACGCGATCGCGCCGAGCTGACTCTCATTCGCGCTCGAAGCGGCGTCGAGGTCGCGCAGGCGAGTCTCGCCCGGCTTGCGGGACTCGCGCCCGGGACGCGCATCGAGACGGTTGAGCCGCTGGATCTCGATCCGGAGAGCGCGCCGATCGCCGAGGAGGAGGCGCTCGTGACCCAGGCGCTGGCCGACCGCCCGGAGCGGAACGCGCTCCTGGGACGCGTCGCGGCGTCGCGGGCGCGCGCAAACGCCGCGCGCGCGGCGTATTTCCCGCAAGTGGCGGTCATCGGCGGTTATGATTACTCCAATCCCAACCGGAACATCATGCCGCCCGATGCAAGCTGGAAAGACTCCTGGGACGTCGGGATCAGCGTTTCCATGAAGGCGTTCGACGGCGGCAAAACCGCCGCGTCCGTGGCGCGCGCGCGCGCGCAGTCCGACGCGCTCGAAGCAGGTCTCGCGGATCTCGACGGACTCATTAGGCTGCAGATAACCGCGAAAAGGCTTGCGGTCGCATCCTCGCTTCAGGCGATGCGGGTTTCCGAGCGGCGGCTCGAGTCGGCGCGCGAGAACCGGCGCGTGGCCGCCGATCGCTATCGGGAAGGATTGATCGCTTCCTCCGATCTGCTTGACGCCGAGGTGGCTTTCCTGCGCGCCGGGCTCGATCGGACGGAAGCTTTCGCCGACGCGCGGCTGGCGATCGCCGCTCTCGATCGAGCCGTGGGGAAGTGATGGAGGTCGCTGTCGAGATCCGCGAGCTGACCCGGCGCTTCGGCTCTTTCACCGCCGTCGATCGGATTTCGCTCACTGTCGGCGCGGGCGAGATCTTCGGTTTTCTCGGCGCCAACGGCGCGGGCAAGTCGACCACGATTCGAATGTTGTGCGGCCTGCTTCGCCCGACGTCCGGAACAGGGCTCGTGCTGGGCGTCGATGTCGCACGCGATCCCGAGGGCGTCAAGCGCCGCATCGGGTACATGAGCCAGCGCTTCAGCCTCTACGAAGACCTGACCGTGATCCAGAATCTGCGCTTCTTCGGCGGCATCTACGGCGTCTCGGGCGATCGGGCGCGCGAGCGATGGGCGCTCGCAATGGCCGACCTCGAGGGCAAGGAAGACCGCTTGACGCGCGATCTCCCGGGCGGCTGGAAGCAGCGCCTGGCCCTCGCTTGCGCCGTGATGCACAGGCCGCGCGTCGTTTTCCTGGACGAACCCACGAGCGGCGTCGACCCGATCTCGCGCCGTAAATTCTGGAGCCTGATCGACGCCATGGCCTCGGAGGGCGTCACGATCTTCGTCACCACGCACTATCTCGACGAGGCCGAGTATTGCCATCGTCTGGCGCTCATTCATGCCGGACGGCTCGTGGCGCTCGGAACAGTGCTTGAGCTCAAGGAGGTCTTCGCGGATCGCTCGGTGATCGAGGTCGCGGCGCCGCGTCCGGCCGAAGCGCTTGAAGCTCTTTCCGGTCAGCCGTTCGTCGTTGAGAAGTCGATTTTCGGCACGCGCCTGCACCTTGTCGTTCACGACGTCGAGGAGAGCAGTCGCAGAGCAATCGAGATACTCGAAGGTCAGGGCAACATGCCGGCGACGGTCGAGCGCATCGCTCCGTCGCTCGAGGACGTGTTCATTCACCACGTCGAGGCGGAGGAAGCCCGGCTGGTCGCAGAAGGACCGCGAGCGGAATGAGGAAGACCTGGTCCATCGCCAAGAAAGAGCTCAAGCAGATCGGCCGCGATCCGCTCAGCTTGCTGACGTTGCTCGGATTTCCCGCCTTCATGCTCGTGCTCTACGGCTTTGCTCTCAACTTCGATGTGCGCCATGTGACGCTTGCCGTTCAGGATCGCGACAAGAGCGCCGCCAGCCGCGACCTGGTCGCCGCTTTCGTCAACTCGTCCTATTTCGATATCGTCGCCACGCCGGCGCCGGGCGAAGACGTGGAAGCGCTCACTCGCCGTTGCGTGGCCAGGGCCGCGCTCGTCATTCCCGAAGGATTCGGCGCGCGTCTCGCCGGAGGGAAGAGCGCTTCGGCCCAGATGCTGCTCGACGGCGCCGACTCGCTCACGGCCACGACCGTGCTTGGATATGCGAACGCCATCGTGGCCGAAACCAACGCGCGCATTCTTGGTCGCGTGCTCCGGCGCGCCGGGCGGCGTCTCGAATCCGCCGTCACCTTCGAGCCGCGCGTCTTCTACAATCCCGAGCTGCGCTCGGCGCAGTTCCTTGTCCCCGGCCTGATCGGCATGATCATGATGATCACGGCCGTGCTCTCGACCGCGCTCTCGGTCGTACGCGAGCGCGAGCGCGGCACGATGGAGCAGGTGCGTATGGCGCCCATACGGCCGTTCCAGCTCATCCTCGGCAAGACCGTGCCGTATCTCGTCATTTCGCTTTTCGCCACGATCTTCATCCTGGCGGCCGCGCGCGTTCTCTTCGGCGTCGTGATCCGCGGACCGCTGCTTGACCTTTTCCTGGCGACGCTGCTTTACCTGGCAGGATCGCTTGGACTGGGACTGGTTTTTTCGACGCTCGTCGCCACTCAGGCGCTCGCCTTTCAGGTCAGCCTGCTGGCCTCGCTTCTGCCTTCCATGCTCCTTTCCGGCTTCGTCTTCCAGATCCGCATCATGCCGGTCTGGCTTCAGGCCATCACCTACCTCGTGCCGACGCGCTACTACCTCGTCATCCTGCGCGGGATCATTCTCAAGGGCGCCGGTCTCGGACCGTACTGGCCCGAGATGGGCTGCCTCGCGCTGTTCGCGGTCGTCATGATCGGTCTTGCGTCATGGCGCATGGCGCGCCAGGGGGCATGAGTTGCGGGTCCTGTGGCACGTCATCGTCAAGGAGCTGCTGCAACTCAAGCAGGATCCGAAGATGCTGGGCATGGTTTTCGGGGCGCCCATCATCCAGCTCATCATTCTCGGCTTTGCCGTCAATACCGACGTGCGCCGCGTTCCAATGGTTCTGGTCGACCAGGACCGGTCGTCCGAAAGCCGCGACCTTATCGATCGATTCGTACGCTCGGGCTATTTCGAGTTGGTCGCCGTCGAGGATCGGGCGCGGGACGTCGACCGCTGGCTCGTGCGCGGCGACGCCCAGGCCGCGCTCGTCATCGGCGCGGGATTTGCGCGCGAAATTCACCGAGGGCGCGCGCCCGGAGTGCAACTCGTGGCCGACGGCTCGGACTCGTCCTCGACGATGGTCGTGCTCGGCTATGCCTCACGCATCGTCAGCGAGAAGGGTTACGAGATCCTCGCCGCGCGTCTCGCGAAAACCGTCGCAGCGGTCGGAAGCGCGCCACCCGGACGAATCGAGCTTGTCGCGCGTATTTTCTACAATCCCAACCTGAGCAGCCGCTGGTTCTACGTTCCGGCCGTACTGGCCCTGATCCTGATGCTCATGACGATGATGCTCACGGCCATGGGCGTGGTGCGCGAGAAGGAGATCGGCACCATGGAGCAACTCATCGTGACGCCCATTCGGACGTGGCAACTCATCCTCGGCAAGCTGACGCCCTTTGCGGCCATCGGTCTCATTCAGATCTTGCTCGTCACCTCGGTGGCCGTCTTCGGCTTCGGCGTTCCCGTGCGCGGGTCGTTTTTTCTCTTGCTGCTGCTGTCGCAAATCTTCATTCTGAACACGCTCGGGATGGGGTTGCTTGTCTCGACGCTCGTGCGCAATCAACAGCAGGCCATGATGACCGTGACCTTCACGATGATGCTGCCGATGATCTATCTCTCGGGTCTCATCTTCCCGATCGAGAACATGCCGCGCCTGGTCCAGCTCATCACCTATGCCATCCCGCTGCGCTACTACGCCACGATCGTGCGCGGCATCTTCCTCAAGGGCGCCGGCCTTTCAATCCTCTGGCCCGAGGCTCTCACGATGCTCCTCATGGGCTTGACGATCCTGACCCTCGCAGCGCTGCGCTTCAGGAAGAGATTGGATTAGTTGAGCCGTTCGATACGCGGATCGTGGGAATATGACGACGACTCTGAGCAGACGGACACAACCGCGTCAGCTCCCGTGCCGCGTTGTCGAGGATCCGGAGTTGGTCGGCGTCGTTTAAAATCAATCGATGTAACCGAGGGCGCGTAGAGAATCCAGAATCTCGTCATCGGCCGCATGAGTGTCGGCATGAGCCGTTCGCTCGACGACACGCGATCGCAACTCGCCGTCAAAGGTTTGCGCCAGTTGAGAAGCGTCAGCGTCGAGGGCTGGCAGGAGATTGTCGGCTTCCTCGGGATCAGACTCGAGATCAAACAGACTGACGGATTCGGGTATTTGTGGGATATGGGAGCGGCCTCTCTCTTGAACATCTTTTGGGGCGATCTTCACTATATATTTGTGACGCCGTGAACGAAGGCTCTTCATCTCGTAGCGAGTGGTCGTCGCTTCGCTAAGCACCCATCGATCCGCTGGCTCATTGCCGGAATCCCAGAATGAGCGCAGGGACGCTCCTTGAAGAGAGAGGCCGGACGTCGATACGCACGCCAGATCAAGAATCGTGGGCATCACATCGATGGACCTCGTGACGGCGGTGACACGACGCCCGCCGAATGCCTGTCCGGGCAGCTTGACGATCAGCGGCACACGGATCATCTCTTCATAAAGGGAATGGCCGTGAATGTTGAAGAACAAGCCGTCCCGTTCGCCGAGCTGCTCGCCGTGGTCGCTCGTTACGATGATCATCATGTCGTCATACAAGCCGAGGTCACGAAGATACGCGAGGACCTGTCCGATCCAGCGGTCCATGGAGAGAATGCCTCCATCGTAGAGCGCGTCGGTCACATCGGCGGTCAAAACATCACGGCGTTTGAGAAGACGATGCAATTTATAGATACTTGAATGCTCGCAATCTCGCGCCAGTCGGCGCAGGGCGCGAGTGAGACGATGGGCGCTGTCGCGTTCCATGACATCTTCGAGAAACGCGCCCGAAAGATAAGGGGCGTGCACTTCGAAGGAGTGCCAGAACAGGAACATGCTGCGATGGCGATGATTCGTGATCCACTCGATCATGCGATCCATGTTCTTGGGGCGTAATTTATACATGGAAACGTCATAGAGCTCGAAACCTCTACCGAAGCCGATTCGAGGGTCAAGAGTGACGCCGCCGGTGAAGGCGGCTGTCGTCCATCCGTTGGCGTGCATCAGCTCCGGCAGCGTAGGCACGCTTTCGGCAAGAGACGGGACACGTCCACGGCCATTCACGTTTTTGGCGAACTCACCGAAAGGTTGAGTAACGCCGTGCGCAGTCGGACGAAGAGAGGTGAAAAGACTGAGATGTGAAGGCGTCGTCCACGGCGACGCCGTGATATGCTGTTCAAACAGAACTGACTCCCGGGACAAGGCGTCCAAGTTGGGGCTAACGCGACGGCGCTGATAACCATAGCAGTTGAGACGGTCGGCCCGCAGAGTATCGATGGAAATCAGGAGAATGGATGGCGGAGCCGCCTGCCGGCGAGGGCAGCCATGAGAATGACATGCGACAAGAAGCGTTACAACCAATAACAGCCGTCGATGCATTCGTTTCTTCACCTAGATGAGGCGTCTAGAAGGATAGATATCCGCGCCGCGTTTGGCGTCTATCAGAACGCGGCCACGACTATCATCTTCCAAGACGAGCGCAACCGCAGACGAGATATCCTGCTCGGTGATTTCCGTCGGCGATTCCGGGGATAACTCAATCGGATTCATTGAAACGACCGCTTTAGGCGCCTTTCAGCACGGCGGCGATGCGCTCGATCGCCCAGTCGATTTCCTCTCTGCGGATGATCAAAGGCGGCGCAAATCGGATCACGTTCGTGTGCGTCTCCTTGCACAACAGCCCGCGCGCCATCAGCGTTTCGCAGAACCGCCGCGCGCCGCCCGCTTCCTCGCGCAGCTCCACGCCGATCATCAATCCCCGGCCGCGGATCTCCTTGACCAGCGGGCTCGATACGGACCGCAGGCAAGTCATGAAGTATTTTCCTGCTTCCGCGGCGTTTTCGATCATCCCCTCCTCCACCAGCACGCGCATCGCGATGCGAGCGACGGCACAGGCCATCGGATTGCCGCCGAAAGTGCTGCCATGATCCCCAGGCCGGAAGACCCCCAGAACTTCCTTGTTCGAAAGCACCGCCGACACCGGATAGAATCCTCCCGAAAGAGCCTTGCCGATCAGTGTCAGGTCGGCTTCGACGCCCTCGTGCTCCTCCGCCAGCATCTTGCCGGTGCGCCCGAGCCCGGTTTGAATCTCGTCCGTGATCATCATGACGCCGCGTTCGTCACAGATTCTGCGCACATCGCGCAAATAGCCGTCGGGCGGAAGGATGATGCCGGCCTCCCCTTGGATGGGTTCGACAAGGATGGCGACGGTGTTCGGCGTGATCGCTTGCTCGAACGCGCGGGCGTCTCCGAACGGGATAATCCGGAAGCCTGGCGTAAAGGGCGCATACCCGTCCCGATATTGCTTCTCGGAGCTGAAGCCGACGATCGTGATTGTGCGCCCGTGGAAATTGTTTTCGCAGACGACAATTTCCGCCTGGCCTTCCGGCACGCCGCGATCACGGTAGCCCCACTTGCGCACTGCTTTGATCGCCGATTCCACGGCCTCGGCGCCGCTGTTCATGGGAAGAACCGTATGTGAACGGGTCAGATCGCACAGCTCTTTGTAGAAAAGACCGAGTTGGTCGTTGCGGAATGCGCGCGATGTGAGGGTCAGTTTTTCGGCCTGCTCCTTCATAACGGCCGCGATCTTCGGATGGCAATGGCCCTGATTGACCGCGGAATAAGCGGACAGGCAGTCCATGTATCGGTTGCCGTCAACGTCCCAGACCCAGATGCCTTGTCCGCGCGTCAAAACCACGTCAAGCGGCCGGTAATTCATGGCGCCGAATTCGTTTTCCAATCGGATGAAGTCCTGGAATTTCATGGTTGCTTTCCGCTCGTTTCTCTCGCCGCCTTCGTCGAACACCGATCACATCGCGCCAGTAGACGTTGGGCGAACGGAAATCGCTCGCCGTTACTTCAGGCCGCCGAACACCTTCCGCAGCAGGCTGCTCGCCTGCCCGAGTGGATTCTTACGGATCGAGCGCTCCTCCTCGGCGATCATGAAGAACAAGCCGTCGAGGGCCTTTCGCGTGACGTAATGCTCCAGGCTGGCGTCCTCATCGCCGATGAGACCGATTTTGGAGGCCTGCTCGGCGTAGCGTTCGTAAGCCGCCGCCAGAGCCACGCGCTCCGTGGCCTGCCTGACGACGGGCAAAAACTTTTCTGTCAGCGGTTCGGATGTGGCTCCCTCGAAGTACCGCGTGGCCGAGTCGTCTCCGCCGGTGATGATGGCCCTGGCGTCATCGAGAGTCATCTGCTTGACGGCGTCCAGCAGAAGGTCCTTTGCCTCCGGCGCCGCCGCTTCCGCCGCGCGGTTCATGGCGGTGATCAACTCGTCCGCGTACTTGCCCATGTGCAGTTTGCGCATCAGCTTCTCGGCCTTCTGCAAGTTCTCCGGGAGGGGTATCTTCACGCTCGGATTGCCCAGGAAGCCGTCCGTCCGGCCGAGACTGGCCACGGCCGCGACGGCGCCCTGACTCAGCGCTTCACGCAGCGCGCCGCCGTTTTCTTCCGAGCTGAAGACGTCGATCCCGCTTGCTTGCGCGGCGCACAGAACGACGAGCAGGGATGGCGCGCTAAAGATTCGGGTTGGAAAGCCCATGTCGTGCCTCCTTGATATTCTTGCCGGAATTATGCCATATATGTTGTCGGATCTTATCCTGAGAAATCGGCTCGGCGCTGGCATGGCAGAAGCTGAATGTCCGCGCTAAACGCGTCGAATTCAGAGCCTGCGTGAAGAAGCATGACGATCGCCGATCGAATCGTCGGTGACGCCATCGCCATTGCCAGAGATCGCGGATCTGCTTGATTGACACTCTCCCGAACGAGGAAGTAGTCTTCGTTCCGGATTAAAGGCCGGAACGGCATGCCGGCAACGACTTCTGCGGCGATTGTCGAAGAAGTTGTCGGGCGTAAGTCGATGATTAAGGATTTGCGAGGCCGTGGGGCGCTCGTCACGGGCGCCGCGAAGCGCCTGGGCCGTGAGATCGCTCTGGCTCTGGCGCGCGCGGGCGCGAACGTGGCGATCCACTACGGTCGTTCTGAAGAGGACGCACGGACGGTCGTTCGCGAAGCCGAGGCATGCGGCGTCCATGCCTGGGCCGTGCGGGCCGATCTGTCCGTGGAGGAAGAGGTTCGGGATTTGGTGGACGAGGCGTATCGCCTGGCCGGCCCGCTCGATATCCTCGTCAACAGCGCTTCCACGTTCCACGCGTCCGATTTCGCGACTTTCACGCGGGCGGACCTGGCGACGAGCATCGACGTCAACGCCTGGGCGCCGCTGGTTGCCGCGCGTCGTTTCGTCGAACTGGGCGGCCAGGGCCACATCGTCAATCTTCTCGACACGCGTGTCGCCGGCTTCGACTGGCGGCATGTCGCCTATCACGCGGCCAAGACGCTCTTCGCGTTATTCACGCGGCAGATGGCGTTACGCTTCGCGCCTGGCGTGCAGGTCAACGGCGTCGCGCCGGGGTCGATTCTTTCTCCGTCGGGCCAGGGAGCGGAACACCTCGAACGGTTGGGAAGGGAGTCGCCGTTGTCGCGAGTCGGCGAGCCGCGGGACGTGAGCGACGCTGTTCTCTTCCTCGTCGCAACAAGGTACGTGACGGGTCAGGTGGTGTTCGTCGACGGAGGGCGGCACCTGTTGGAGATGAACCATGGATAGGATTCTCATTCGTGACTTGCAGCTTCGTTGCATCATCGGTGTCGAAGAGTTCGAGCGGCGGGAGAAGCAGGACGTGGTGATCCAGATCGCGCTTGCAGGGGATTTCCGCCGAGCCGCGCGGAGCGACGACTTCGCGGACGCGGCTGATTACCGCGCGATCAAGAAGCGCGTCGTCGCGCTTGTCGAAGCATCGCGTTTCCGCCTCGTTGAAGCGCTGGCCGAGGCGGTGGCGGCGGCGTGCCTGGAGGACGAGCGGCTCGCGGAGGTGACGGTGCTTGTCGAGAAGCCCGGATCGCTGCGCTTCGCGCGCACCGTCGGCGTCGAGATGACGCGTCAACGAGGCGATGAATGACGCCGGCGTTCATTGGCGTGGGATCGAATATCGATCCCGAGAGAAACGTCATGGCGGCGCTTCGCCTCCTCGGCGAGCGCGCTCGCATCTGCGCGATCTCGACCTTTTATCGCACGATTCCGCTGGGCGCGCCGGGTACGCCCGCTTTCGTCAACGGCGTCGTTCGTATCGAGACCGCCGTGACGGCGCGGGCGCTCAAGTTCGGCGTGTTGCGTGCGATCGAAGCGTCCCTCGGACGGAATCGCACCGGCGACAAGCATGCCCCGCGTCCGATTGACCTTGACGTTCTGATCCACGGCGAGACGGTGCTGCGCGAGCCGGATCTCGTGGTGCCGGACCCGGAGATCCTCGCGCGGCCCTTCCTCGCGGTGCCGTTGGCGGAGTTGGCGCCCGATCTCGTGCTGCCCGATAGCGGCCGGCGGTTGTGTGACGTGGCTGAGCGCATGAACCGGGAAGGGATGACGCCGCTGACGGAACGGACTCGGCGGCTGCGAGCGGAGATCATCATTCGAATGGACGCTCCTCTTCTCGATCCCGTGGAGAGAAATGCCTCATAAATTTCATGCAACGGATGTTGGCGTGGCGTCGCAGCGCGCCGGCGCGGACGGCCGCTTCTGCTCGTGTGCGTGGAGACGTCCAGATGATCGTTCCGAGACAGCGCTCGACGCGTTGCCGACTCCGGTCACGCAGGTCGCTGCTTGCCTGACCCGGTTGCCCGGCGAAAGCATCTACGACCTGTGAGCTCTTCGAACGTGATCGTGAGATACGTCAGGTTGGCGCGGGCGTGGCCTCATAACATCACGGTCAGTCTCTTCGTGATCGTCGTCGCCGCTCACGCGTACTTCTGGAATGCGCACGGCTGGAATCAGACCGCCCGCTTCGCTTCGATCCTGAGTTTCGTCGAACCCGGTCCGGGCCAGTTCACCTTCCGGATCGAAAATGTCGTGCGCAAAGGAGTGAGAGGGCTCAAAACTGGGGACTGGACGCTCTACGACGGCCACTACTATTCGAATAAGGCCCCTGGTCTTCATCTGCTTGGCATACCCGCTTACTTTCCATTGTTCCATCTGGAACGACTCGTGGGACTGAAGCCGTTCTCGGCGACGCTCACCAACGTGAACAAAGCCGTCATCAACGTCTGGTGCACGGTTTTTTGGACGGCCCTGGCAACTTCGCTGCTATGTCGCTTTCTCCTGGCGCGCGGCGTGAGCGCGACTGGAAGCGTGTTCGCCTCGGCCGCATATGCTCTGGGATCGCTGGTTTTCCCCTTCGGAACATCGCTCTGGGGTCACGCGACGGGCGCAGCTTTTTTGCTGATCGCATCTTGCATGCTGTTCTGGCCGAGGAGAGTCCGAGCGCCAATGCTATGCGGCTTCATGGCCGGCTATGCGGTCATGATCGAATACTCTGCGGCTCTGCCTCTCGTATGCATCGCCCTGGCCGCTGTCGCGACGCTGGATCGTCGCGTGCTGGCCAGGCTCGCCATCGGCGCCTCGATTCCGCTCGCGGCGCTGCTCATTTATCAGAAGGCGTGCTTCAACGGCTTTCTGACCACATCGGTCGCGGCTACCAACCCGATCTTCTTGAATACGGGCAAGCTCGGCGGAGTGCTGGGTCTGCCGAGCGTTTACGTTTTCGGCATGAATCTATTCTCACCATACCGTGGACTGCTGCTGTTTTGTCCCGTGCTGGCGTTGGCGCTGCCGGGAATACTCGTGGCGTGGCGAGACGGACGCGGGACGCTCGTCGCCGCCTGTGCCGGCGCCATTATCGTCGTGCATCTCCTGGCGGCGAGCTTCAATGGTTGGCCAGCCGGTTGGGCGACGGGGCCTCGATATCTCATCGTCTCGATTCCGTTCTGGTGCTTGATGCTCCCCGATATCGGCCGACTCCGCCGAATGTGGCGCCTTGTCTGCCTTGCCACGGCGACGTTATCGACCATCAACATGACCGCAATCGCGGCCGTTGAAGTCATGATCACGGATGGCGATCACAATCCCCTCTACGGGACCGTCTATCGCTGTTTGTTGAGCGGCCGGTATCCGCTGCGCCAGCAAGCCCACAACGCCGGTCGCGACCTCTTCGGCCTGCCGCCACTCTGGGATCTGCTTCCCTTGGCGCTATTGCTTGCGGCATGGATCGCCTGGATCGCCCGGCAGATCGAAAAACGCGATGCTCGCGTTCGGACATAAAGTCCCGATTGCCGTTCTATAGGCAATTCACTCCTTTGTGGAGTAAGCTTCCGCCGTAACTCTTTACCAGGAGGGTCATATGCGGCGCGATATCCCGTTCGTCCTTCAGCGACATCTTTTTCATCTTTTCATGGGCTTGCTTCTCGGAACTGTGGCTGCGTTTCCAGCACACGCTCAAAAAAACCCGCAGAGTCAGCCCGCGCCTAACGACCGGCCGTACCTCAACCCGAATCTGCCGGTCGCTCAGCGGGTCGACGACTTGGTCTCGCGTATGACGCTGGAGGAAAAGATCTCGCAGATGCACGACCATTCGCCGGCGATTCCTCGTCTGGGCGTGCCGAAGTATGAGTGGTGGAATGAAGGCCTTCACGGGGTGGCATTCGCCGGTTACGCGACGAATTTCCCACAGGTGATCGGCATGGCCGCCACGTGGAATACCGATCTGGTTCGACGGATGGCGGAAGTCATCTCGACTGAAGCTCGCGCCAAATTCAACCAGGCGATGCGCGAAGACCGGCGCGAGATGTTCTTTGGGCTCACATTCTGGGCGCCGAACGTGAACATCTTTCGTGATCCGCGCTGGGGCCGCGGTCAGGAAACCTATGGGGAAGATCCGTACCTGACGGGGCGCATGGCGGTGGCCTTCGTGAGCGGCATGCAGGGCGACGATCCCCATTACTTCAGGGTGATTTCTACGCCCAAGCATTTCGCCGTGCATAGCGGCCCGGAGCCGCTACGGCATGGATTCAACGTGGACGTTTCTCCATACGACCTTGAAGACACCTACCTTCCGGCATTCCGCGATGCGGTGAGCGAGGCTCGCGCCCAATCGGTCATGTGCGCCTATAACGCGGTTGGCGGCATTCCGGCTTGCGCAAGCTCCATGTTGCTCCGCGACCACCTGCGGAACGACTGGCGCTTCGACGGTTATGTGGTTTCCGACTGCGCGGCGGTCGCCGACATAGCGACCGGTCACAAGTACGCCGCCGACTTCGCGCATGCGTCAGCCGATGCGGTCAAGGCCGGAACCGATCTCGAATGCGGGTATGGCAAAGGGCGGGCGTTCACGGCCCTGGCGGATGCGGTCAAGCAGAACCTGATCAGCGAAGCGGAGATCGACACGGCGGTGAAGCGGCTGTTTAAGGCGCGTTTCCGCCTGGGCATGTTCGATCCGCCCGACTCTTATGCCTACGGTCGCATTCCCATGACGGAGAACAACTCGGCGGAACACCGTAAGCTCGCGCTGCAGGCGGCGCGCGAGGCGATCGTGCTGCTGAAGAACGATCGTGATTTTCTGCCACTGGCAGAAAGCGTGCGGAAGATCGCCGTCGTCGGTCCGACCGCCGAGCTGGTGCAGTCGCTCCAGGGCAATTACAACGGACCGCCGCCGGAACCGGTCTTCCCGATTGCCGGGATCGAAAGCAGGTTCCGGAATCAGGCCCAGGTTGTCTACTCCCAGGGCTCGACTCTGGTCGAGGGATTTCCAGTGCCGATCGCACACACGGCTCTCAGATCGGAGGACGGTCGGGAAGGCCTGAAGGGCGAATACTTCGACAATATCGATCTGAGCGGCGAACCGGTCTTGGTTCGCGTCGATCGCACCGTCAACTTCAACTGGGACAAGGTCGTTCCTGTCGGCGGGCTCAAGCGCGACAATTATTCCGTGCGGTGGACCGGAACGCTGACGCCTCCTGCCGCCGGCGACTACATGCTCGGCGGACGCGTCAATGTTTGCTATGCATGCGAGAGCCATGAGCAATTCCGGTTATATGTCGACGAAAAGCTGCTTGTGGAGAGCGATCAGAGCAGAAACGCGGAAGCGGCCGTTCACTTTGATGATACGAAGCCGCATGCGCTTCGTCTAGAATACATGCACTTCACAAGCAGCGCGGGCATTGACCTTACGTGGCAGCCGCCCGCCGCCGCTCTCAGGGCTGAAGCGGTCGCGGCCGCGAAGCAGTCGGATGTCGTGATCGCTTTCTTGGGCCTCTCTCCGCAGCTCGAGGGTGAAGAAATGCGAGTAAATCTCGAAGGATTCGTCGGCGGCGACCGAACCGACATCGCGTTGCCCAAGATCCAGGGGGATTTGCTGGAAGCGCTGAAGGAGACTCGCGTGCCTCTGGTCGCCGTGCTCACCAGCGGCAGCGCGCTGGCGGTCGGAGATCTTCATTCACACGCCGTCGCGATTCTGCAAGCGTGGTATCCCGGCGAGGAGGGCGGCACGGCCATCGCGGAAACGCTGGCCGGGGACAACAATCCGGCCGGCCGTCTGCCGCTCACGTTCTACTCTTCGCTAGATCACCTGCCGCCTTTCGAGGATTACTCGATGACCAACCGCACCTATCGCTACTTCGGCGGCAGGCCTCTCTATGGATTTGGGTACGGGTTAAGCTATTCGCGTTTTGGCTATAGCAATCTGAAGCTCCCGAGCCGGCCGGTTCAGGCGGGCGATACGGTGACCGTCGAGGTTGACGTGAAGAACCTCAGTCAGCGCGCCGGCGACGAGGTGATCGAGCTTTATCTCACTCAGCCGAAGTCGGCGCTCACGCCGCTGCGCACGCTTGGCGGATTCGAGCGCGTCCGCATCGAACCGGGCCAGACCGCGCATGTCGAGATGAAACTGACGCCGCGCACGTTGGGTCAAGTCGACGAAAAGGGAGAGCGTGTCATCGTGCCCGGCACGTATGGCGTGGCGGTTGGAGGAGCGCAGCCGGGCGAAACGTCGGCTGGAGTCGAGGGAACTTTCGATGTGACGGGATCGGCGACCTTGCCCCGCTGATTCCATCGCCAAGCAGCCAACGCGTCCTTTTCCGTGCCAACTGTAACAAACGGGAGGTGTCCATGAATTCGATGTCGGTGACCGAGAAAGACCGGCAAAAGGCCAAGAAGTGTCTTGAATGCCCGGTTTGCAGAAAGGCGCGGGAAGCCCAGAAGGGTTTTTTGTTTTGGTTTGTGAAAACGATTGAAGGCGGGCTGTGCCCATACTGCAGGGCTTACGAAAAGGTATATGGGAAACGCGCACATGAGCCTATGAAATAGAAGTCGCGCGCGTTCGAGTCGCCTGGTCGTCTGTCTGATCTCGTGTTTCGCTGAGCAAGCCAGCGTCACGGGTAGGGATATGTACGCAACTGAACGTGGTCGGTGATCTCCTTGTAATAGCGTCGTCCCAGCAGGACGCCCACGTATCCGCCGATCCAGATGCCTGCGAAGACGTTGACCGCCCAGAGCAGGATCGGCAACACGTTCCAGGGGCGATACGAGTTGTAGAAGGCCATCGCTTCGATCAGGCCGAGCACGAGCGGAGAGACGATCAGTGTGGCGCCGATGAGCAGGAACATGCCGCCGATCCGCCGGCGATAGCACCTGCGATGCGCGTTGATGGCGACTTTGTCAGAGCTCAGGTCTCCCACGTAGTGATGGACCGTGACCGTTTCCTTGGTTCGCTCACCACAGAAGAAACAATACGGTTCCGGAATGAAGTCATACCAAGCCGCGCGTGCCATGACCTTAACCTACGTCTTCTCTCCATCAGTTGCATCCTGGCGTTGGATTTGCCGCGGATGAATGCACCTGCAAAAGGCTAGTTTACGTGACATATGACGTCAAATGTAAGCCCTTCCTGATTGAATGCTCAAGTAATACTTGACATTCGACGATCTAATATCTTAATCTTCAATGCTAACGAAGGTCGTCGGAGGTCGATATGGCGAGGCACGCGAAAATATTGCGCTGTTGGGTGCCGGGGATTCTCGTCTCGTGTTTGATCATGGGGTGCGATCTGCTCGAAAAGGAGAGTCCCGGAGGCGGCCCACTCATCAAACGCTTCGCCGCCACGCCAAATCCCATGTCATCAGGCGGATCGGCCATACTTCGCTGGGAAGTCAGTGGAGCGGAAAGCATTCAGATCACGCCAGAGATCGGTGTCGTGTCGGACAAGGGTTTTCGAGAACTGCGGCCCGCAGCGACGACTCGCTATACGATCTCGGCCCGCACTGGAACGAGCGTATGGTCGATGTCGATCGATGTCGTCGTTTCTGGGTCGGCTGCGTCCCCAATCCCCACTGCAACGCCATCTCCGGCAGCATCAACCCCGACCCCGACGCCGACGCCGACGCCGACGCCAACGCCGGCGCAGTATGTCCCACCGCCCTCGGATGAGCTCACGTGTGAAGAAGAGAGCCCACGGCGATACCGGAACATCGTCGCCCAGGCGCAGGATCAGTTAAAAAAGGAAAAGCCTGATTGGTTTGATCACGATGTGATGCCGGGCTGGGTCGTCACGACAAAACCAGAACGGTATTTCAACGCGGTCATCGAGATCATTAATGAAATCGACGGGGGGATCTATAAGGCCAGTCCCCACTTCTATGAGCCGGAATCGCATATCGCGGTCAAGACCGATGATGATTTCTCGGAGGTCTATCACATCATCACGAGTTTTCACGGCTTGACCAATGGTTATGCCTTCACCTGCCGTCCGGCGGAGTTCTGACGTTCCGGTGATACGAGGCTCCAGGCGGCTTCGTCTGAAGTGAAGGTCGCCTCGACGTCGTAAGAGGCGATCCATGCTGGTTGGTCAAGCCGCACAGCGACGCGCGCGAGACGTTCGGCTGTTCATGAGATCGACGGCATGTCCGCCGGTGCGCGCGCCGATCCGAGGGCGTACGCTCAGCGCACGGCCTCGAACACGCCAAGCTCGCGATTCTTGGCCACGTTATCCCACGCGAAGTGACGGCCGTTCATGGCGATGTACGCGCCGTGCGGCAGTGTTTGGGTCAGGGAGAGCGCGCTGCCGAGGTTGAAGAGGCCGTCGGAGCTGCCAAAGGCGTAGGGCACCATCGCGCCCGTGAGCACGATTGTCTTTGGCAAACGCGCCGCGCCCAACACGCGCGCCGTCTCGACCATCGTATCCGTGCCATGCGTGACGACGATCCGTTCCTCGGAAGCGTGACGGCAGTTTTCGAGGATGAGCCGCCGGTCGCCGTCGCTCATCTCCAGGCTGTCGACCATCATCAACGTGCGCACGTTGAGATCGAGCCGGCAACGTCCCAGACGCAGCATCTCGCGAACGTGAGTGTCGCGGAAGAAAAGCGTGCCGTGGATCTCGTCGTACTCCTTGTCAAACGTACCGCCCGTGATGAACAATCGGATGGCCATCGTCAACCTCAAGCGTCGCTCATCATGTTAACCGAGACCGCACGCGGTCGCTATGCGATGTGAGCGCATTTCGTCCGGACAAATCCGCGCCATCCGTGAAGTCGCGCGATTCAAAGAGTCCGGATCGCCAAGGTCGCCATGCTCCGTCGGAAGCGAGGAGTAAGACGGCGGAGACCAACACGCCCTCGAATCGGGACCGTGCTTCATGCGCGCGTGTTCGGCCTCAACCCGCAGGAAACGGCTCAACAGATGGGCGAGGTTGCCGTCGTGAGGAGGCGTCCGCCGTGATGACGCCGGCTTTGATCGATCGTCTTAGGGCCTTAGTGCCAAACCTGCCTGATAAGCGTATGCGTGTATGCGTGCTCGGTCTTGACAGATGCAGAGCCACCGAGTAGCCTGCGATGGAGTTGCTCAATGCGGATTAAGCCTTCTTCCGAAGGAAGGAGCGACGGCAATGTGCATCGATAAGGATCGTAAAAACGAGGTCACTCGGCGCGATTTCGCCCGGACGACGGCGGCGGCGGGCGCGGGTGTGCTGCTGAGCGGAAGACTGGCTCGATCGGCGTCAGACGCGACAAATAAGAAGCGCTATGCAATCGTCGGCGTCGGCGTGCGCTCTTACATGTTTCAGGACGCCATTCATCAAACGTTCGCGGAGAAGGCCGAGCTCGTCGGGTGCTGCGACGTCAATCCCGGACGCCTCCGGTTGGCGCAGGATTACGCCCGCAAGCTGGGAGGCGCCGAGCCGCCCGCATTCGATGCGCGGGATTTCGACCGCATGATCGCGGAGACCAAACCTGACGTCGTTATCGTCACGACCGTCGACGGTTATCATCATGAATATATCTGCCGCTCGATGGAGTTGGGGGCCGACGTGATCACCGAGAAGCCCATGACGGTCGATGCGGACAAGTGCCAGCGGATCATCGACACGCAACGCAAAACCGGGCGCAAGTGCACCGTCACCTTCAACTACCGTTACTCGCCGGCGCGCACGCAGGTCAAGGATCTTTTGATGAGCGGCGTCATCGGCGAGGTGCTGTCGATGGATTTCCATTGGATGCTCAATACGCATCATGGCGCGGATTATTTCCGGCGCTGGCATAGCCAGAAGCGCTTTTCAGGCGGGTTGATGGTCCACAAGGCGACGCATCACTTCGATCTTGTGAACTGGTGGCTTTCCGCCATACCGGTCACGGTGCACGCGACCGGCAAACGCGAGTTCTACACGCCACAAACCGCCAAGCGTTTTGGCCTGTCAGGGCCGCACGAGAGATGCCATACGTGTCCCGAAAAGTCACTTTGCGGTTTCGAGATGGATCTCGCGGCGAATGCCAACCTCAAGCGACTCTATCTTGACAATGAAAAATACGACGGATATCACCGTGATCGGTGCGTGTTCCGGTCGGACACGGACATCGAGGACACGATGAACGTTCTTGTGACTTACGACAACAACGTGACGTTGTGTTACTCGGTGAACGCATTTAACTCATGGGAAGGTTATCAGATTGTTTTCAACGGCACCAAGGGACGGATCGAGCACAAGGTCGAGGAGCAGATCTACGTGAGCGGCGACGGGTCGGTGCAAGGGGCGATCGCCGACGGCGCGTTGTACATTCGCGTCTGCCCGCTGCGCGATCCCGCGTACCCGATCGATGTCTGGAAGGGAGAGGGCGGGCACGGCGGCGGCGACGTGGTCATGCTTCGCGATTTGCTCGATTCGGAATCGGAGCCGGACAAGTACTTGCGCGCCGCCGACCAGCGAGCTGGCGCTTACTCGATACTGACGGGCGTCGCCGCCAATCGCTGCTTCGAGACCGGGCAGCCGGTTCGGATAGCGGATCTGGTGCGAGATCTGGGATACCCCGATTATCCGGCGATGCCGTCACGCGACGAAATGTTGCCAATGCCGAAGCGACGAACGGCGAAGCTGGGGCAGCCGAGCATGGACTCCTCGGCTCGGCGCGGATAGCGCCGATATCAGTGTTTGAAAGGTTCCGGCCAGCGTCCGGCCTGAAGGAAAAATCGGTATGAGCATAGATAATTCGGCGCCACGGACGGCTTTTCTCACGCTGGCGGGCATCGTCCTGTCGTTCTCTTTCGCCGATTCTGTTAGATCCGGCACGCGGCATCATGGAGTCGATAGGGAACGCGATCACGGCCGGAGAGAAACCGCTTCACCGGGCCATGACAGCGAGAGCCGCCAGAGCGATCTCGGAGGAGACGTCATCGGCATCGTCAGCGCCGACAATGGATCTCAGAGCATCAGTGGCGATGAACAGTCGAGCGCACCGCAGCCCCTGGGCGTCGGAGGGACGTGGGCTCTTGTTTTCCAGGACGAGTTCGAAGGAACCAGCCTGGACCTGAGCAAGTGGCGCCCAAATTGGTTCGGGGCCACGGACGAATCCATTACCAAGCCGATCAATGACCGCGAGGCGAGCTGTTATGATCCGGCCCAGGTCACGGTCAGCGGCGGCCAGGCCCATTTGACCGCGGTGAGCGTATCCAAACCGGGCTGCGTCAAGAAAGACGGCAGCCCGGCAGAGTACGCCTCCGGCATCATCATGTCGGACGGTCATCACGAATTTACTTATGGATTCGTGGAGGCTCGTATCTACCTTCCGCCGGGTACAGGAACGCCCTGCAACTGGTCGGCGTTCTGGACTGACGGCCAGGAGTGGCCGCAAGATGGCGAGATTGACATCATGGAAACCCTGGGTGGCGGGGGTTACGCAAGATGGACGTACCATTACGACGCAGACACCGGACCCGGCGAGAACCATCAGGCGTACACTCTGGGCGGAAATCTCTTGGCTGAGAGCGGATGGCACGTCTTTGGGGCCGACTGGCAGCCTGATCTGATCACCTTCTATTACGATGGCGTCGATGTCGGCAGCGTGGCGTCGAGCGATCTGCAGGGCGGCGCTTCGATCACCGGCTCTCCACAGTACATCATCGTGAATCTGGGTCTGGACGAGAATTATGAGATCACGGTCCCGAGCACGCTCATGGTCGACTATGTTCGTCAATGGATCAGGGTGGCGAAGAAGCCGACCGGTATTCGGGTGTCAAGCCTTCTCCCGCGATCATAATCGCGCTTTCCGTGAGACTGATCAAGGTTGTGCGCACGGCATCTCGAAGAGCGAGCAGCGAAGCAGAAACGAATTGCGTCGGATAGTCGTAACTATGCTCGAGTCATGTGCGCCTGGCCACCTGATCACACCAACAAAGCATCGATATCGCCTCCAGCGGCACGCTTCATTTAACGGGGGCGGCGACAACGTAGTTCCTCCCGATCGCGGGACGCATATCGGAGTTCTCGCCGCGCTCGCGTAGTGGTGCGAGATTCAGGGGATCGACGGCTACGACGAGACGCTGCTCGACGCCCTATACCAGACGCCAATCGAGAAGGAGATTTCCCGAAATGGACATTCCACGGATCTTCAACATCACCGAAAGCGCTCACCGCATCCATAACCCGTTCACGCCCGAAAAGCTCGTCACTCTCGGCG